>CAYNZS010000056.1:0-17755 GCA_964401695.1 uncultured Nitrospirales bacterium | reverse complement strand
CCGTGCGCGCATCGCACTGCATAATGATCCATCAGCTTAAATCACACCACTAGCTGCTTGCCGCAGAAGGAAACTAAGAGTCAGCCCTGGAAATATAGGGTGGATTCTGATGAAATCTCCCTATGGTCAGAGCTCTACGAGTGGGTTTGGCTCGCCATAGGGTCTTGCTCCTGAATGCTCTACAGGAATTCAGCTCAACCTGGTGGCACGGGCATCCTGCCCGTGATTCATGGGCAAGAAGCCCATGCCAGACTCTCCTCCCACACGCCTTTTCCGCGGGTGGCGCCAATTCCGTGGCCTGACGGAGGGCTGCTGGCTGTGGTATATTCTGCGTTTCTCGAGCCGTTTCCCCCGTTTGCGCGGGTGTGCCTTTCATGGTGTGGTGTGCATTGAGCTGGGGTTTGGTAGTTATTCCGAAGGTTGACGAAGCAGGAGAGTTTCATGTCCGAAGGCGGTTACGACCATCGCGCCATTGAGAAGAAATGGCAAGACTTCTGGTTGTCGAATAAGACTTTCAAGGCGGAGGTCGATCATGCTAAGCCGAAGTACTATGTCCTCGATATGTACCCCTATCCGAGTGGGGATGGGCTGCATGTTGGACATGTTGTGCAGCAGGCCGCAACGGATGCGGCGTCGCGCTATAAACGGATGCAGGGCTTCAACGTGCTGCATCCGATGGGATGGGACGCGTTCGGGCTACCGGCGGAACGTCATGCCGTGCGGACGGGCGAGCATCCGGCGGTCATCACGAACAAGAATTGCGAGATCTTCAAGAAGCAGATTCAGACCCTCGGCATGTCGTACGACTGGGACCGAGAAATCAACACGACGGACCCCAAGTATTACAAGTGGACGCAATGGATCTTCCAGGTGCTGTACGAGCGCGGCCTGGCGTATCAATCGGAAGTGGCGGTGAACTGGTGTCCGGCCATCGGGACGGTCTTGGCGAACGAGGAGGTCAAGGACGGCAAGTTTGTCGAAACGGGCGATCCGGTCGAGAAGCGGATGATGAGCCAGTGGATGCTCAAGATCACGGAGTACGCCGAGAAGCTGCTTGATGGCCTGGAGGGGCTCGATTGGCCCGAGGGAATCAAGGCCATGCAACGCGAATGGATCGGCCGTAGCGAGGGCGCGGATGTCCGATTTACCGTGGCGGATGCGCAAAAGGAGTTTTTGGTCTACACGACGCGGCCCGATACGCTCTTTGGCGCAACCTACTGCGTGTTTGCTCCAGAGCACGCGCTCGTTAAGAAGATTGCTTCGGACGAGCAGCGCGCGGCGGTCGAAGCGTATGTGGAAGCCTCGTCGAAGCGTAGCGCGCAAGACCGTTTGAAGGAAGATCGCGAGAAGACAGGTGTCTTCACGGGCGCGTATGCAGTCAATCCCGTGAACGAAAGAAAAGTGCCCATCTGGATAGCGGATTATGTGCTGGCGGAGTACGGGTACGGCGCGATCATGGCCGTGCCCGCCCATGACGCGCGGGATCACGCGTTTGCCCGAAAGTTCGACTTGCCGATCACGGAAGTGGTGAGCGGAGGAGTTGATGTGCGCGACGAGGCGTATTCGGGCGATGGCACTCTGGTGAATTCGGGATTGTTGGATGGGCTCGGCGTCGACGAAGCGAAAGTGAAAATCATCGAGTGGTTGGAATCGAAGGAACTGGGCACGGGCACGGTGAATTATCGGTTGCGGGATTGGCTGTTCTCGCGTCAGCGCTATTGGGGAGAGCCATTTCCTCTGATCCAGCTTGAGGATGGCACGACGAAGGCGGTTCCGATAAAGGATTTGCCGGTACTGTTGCCAAAGTTGGATGAGTACAGGCCCGCGAATGACGGGGCGCCGCCTCTGGCGCGTGCGGTGGATTGGGTTAACACGACCGACCCGGAGACGGGCGCGCCGGCGAAGCGGGAAACGAATACCATGCCCACGTGGGCGGGATCGTGTTGGTACTTCTTGCGTTTCGTCGATCCGAATAACGACGAGGCCGCGTTCTCGGAGGAGGCAGAGAAGTATTGGATGCCGGTTGATCTGTATGTCGGCGGGGCGGAGCACGCGGTGTTGCATCTGTTGTACGCGCGCTTCTGGCACAAGGTTCTGTACGACGCGGGGCATGTCAATACGCCGGAGCCGTTCCAGAAGTTGTTCAATCAGGGAATGATCCTGGCGCATTCGTACAAAGACGAGCAGGGGAAGTACTACTATCCCGAACAGGTGGACCGCTCGGGCGAGGTGCCGGTCGCGAAAGAGGACGGGCGTGGACTAAAGACGCAAATCGAGAAGATGAGCAAATCTCGGTACAACGTTGTAAATCCGGACGAAGTCGTCGATAAGTATGGCGCGGACTCGGTGCGGCTCTATGAAATGTTCATGGGACCGCTGGATCGGGATAAGCCTTGGACGGATGAGGGTCTTCAGGGTGTCAACCGTTTCTTGAAGCGCACGTGGAACCTCTTTGTTGACAGGGAGGGGGCGCTTTCGGGGCGAATCGTGGAGGCCGGTGGCGATGAAGGGATGCTCAAGGTTTTGCACAAGACTATCCATGCCGTGACGCACGATCTTGAAGGCCTGCTGTTCAATACGGCCATTGCGCGCATGATGGAATTTGTGAATGCGGCTATGAAAGCGAAGGCGGTTGACCGCTCTATTCTCGAAACCTATGTTCTGATTCTTTCCCCCTTCGCGCCGCACATGGCGGAGGAGTTGTGGGGGCGAATGGGGCACGGCGCTACGCTCGCCTACGAGTCGTGGCCCGACTACGACGAGTCGCTGTTGCTCGAGAATACTATCGAGATTCCCGTGCAAGTGAACGGAAAGTTACGCGCGCGAATCGCCGTCGCGGCGGACGCGGACAAAGCCGCGCTACTCGAGGCGGCCATGGCGGCCGCGAAAGTTCAGCAGCACATGGCGGGGAAAACGGTCGTAAAGGAAATAGTGATCCCTGGCAAGATGGTGAACTTGGTGGTGAAGTAGAAGCCGGCGCGCCATCCCGGCGTCCGCGTTTCTATTCTTTGGGATCGCGCGGAATGTAAAGGGGCTTCTCGATTCGCGGCGAATCTTCCTTATCGCCGACCTTCTTGACGGCCATGAGGTCAAGCGCCTTCTCGCCCATGGCGTTCGCCGCTTTTTCCGCGGGCTCGCGAAGAGCTGCGTAGACGCGCGAGGAGGCCGGGTTTCGATTGATCGCCGCAACGGCGCGGCCCCAGTTGATCCACGCGTAGAGTACGGCGACAGCAACGGGCAACAGGAAGAAGGGCAGAAACTTTATGCCCAACACCGCGACCGCAACCAGGAGCAATTGAGGTAGCCGTATCATGCCCTTACGGTAGCGCGAATTGGAGCGGAGGTCAAGTCAGGATCTTGCCAGTGATTCGCCGTTGCGCTTGAAGGACGCGCCTCACACGGGGCAATGCGCCTCGCTCATGAACGTCACAGTAGCGGCGTAGCCCATTTCCCGATCCGTTTGTACATGCGTGTCATGGTCTTGTCGAGATCCATTCCTTCCGAGCCGGGGAAGTTTCCGAGCTCCCGGTAGTTGCCGTAGAATTCGGGGTGGCGCCGGGGCACGGCCTCTTTGCCTTCGATGAGTTCGAAGCTGCTGGTGGAACGGAGGGGCCAGAGGTCGATGGGCAAGAGGCTCGAAAAGCCCTCAAGGGTCACGTTTATTTCGCCGAGTGGCTGTCGCTTCGGGGCGATGATCCAGCTATTGGCCGGGGCCATGTCGCGGCGAACGCGCCTGCCCAACTCCTGGACGAAAGGCTCGTCGCGGACGAAGAGCCCGCACTCGCTGTTGATGTAGAACGAGCGTGGGTCCAAGTTGTGCGTACCGATGAACGCGGCGCGGTTGTCGAATACATAGGATTTGGAATGGATGCTCAAGAAGGGGTCGCGACTTTTCCCTTCATCCTTCGCTCGGCCTTTCAAGTCCCGAAAGTTGGCCAGATAGAGGGCGAGGTCTTCGGGATGGGGCTTGTATTCGAAGAGATCGAAGTCCAGCCCGCGAATGACTTTGGTGCGCAGCCTGAAATTGGCCGAATAGGTCTCCAGGTGGTCGGCGGCGCCGAAACTGTTCGTCGAGATCTGCACACGGAGGCCAGGAGCTTTCTTCTTGACCTTGCGCAAAAAGCGGCGGGCCCTCCGGTTCAGGATGACATAGGGGCTTTGAATGAGGATGGAGTCCGTCGAAAGGGCCGTCTCCTTTCGGATCGCTGTCGCCATGTTTCCGCCACCGCGCCGACTGAAGAAGTAGGAAAAAGTCTTGCGTCCGGGCTTGTCCGCGACGAACTCCAAATCGCTGACCGCCATGGCTGGGTCGAGAAAACGCTCACGAATATGCGCGGGGTCGTTCGCAAACCGATGGGCCCTGCCGAAGAACGCTGTGTCCATGCCTGACGCAAGCGCCCCATCGCCGATATCCTCTTCACTCGTGCGCCGTGAGGAATCCTTTAACTCGCTTTGGGCATGGGTATGCTTGAAGCCCCAATAGCGCGCGAAGGAATCCGACATGGCGGCCACCTCGGGCCCCATAAGCAGGACATCGCGATCCTTGAAATTGTAGCCGAGCGAATAATTGAAGTAATTGTCCCCAATGTTGCGACCACCGGTGATGCCGATGATTCCATCGACAAGAAACAACTTATTGTGCATGCGCTGGTGCGAGTTGTTCGGAGTCAAGAAGTGAACGATCTTGCGTTGCGGGGAGGGATTGAGGCGCTCGCCCGCGGGGCGGTAGATGCTCAATTCGATGTTGCCGCTATCGGCGAGGGTCCACGCCAGCGCCTCGGGATTCTTTGTAGACCACATGTGATCGACGAGTAGCCGCACTTTGACTCCCCGTGCCGCAGCCTTGCTGAGTTCCTCCGCGAGGAAGCGCGCGCAGGCGTCATCGGCCCAGATGAAAGTCTGGATGTCGATTGTCCGCCGCGCGGACCGGATCAAATTGATACGAAGCACGAAGGCGTCGAAACCATCGTCGACGATGGCGGCATAGTTTGCCGTGAGGGAGCGCGCTTCGACAAAGTCCTGGATAGGCGAAAGCGGCAGTGACGATTGGGCAAACCCAACTTCGTGAAGTACGCAGAGTAGCGCGAACGTTATCAATGCATACCTAGTTCTCAACGGAACTCCACGATTCTCGTTGTCTAGCTCCCTTGGTCAGCCGTTCCTTGTACCCCGAGTGCTCCCCGCAGCTTGATCGAAGAGCTCGGCGCACCGTCCCCAGGCCATCTGCTTGAGGAGAATAGAGACAACGTTATGCTCTTCTTTCGTAAAGACGTCGCGCGCTATTTCGGCGAGGTCTTCCCAGGAGAACGTCAGCGCCCTGCCGGATTCGAGTAGCCGGACGGTGGCGGTGCGGCGCCGGTCTTCCGTGAATTGCTGGATTTCGCCGAACAGGCTGGGGGCGGGAACGATTTCGGTTTCGAGTCCCGTCCGAATGACCTCAGCTCTGCCATCGAGCAGCATGCAACCGCCGGTGTCGTCGTGCCCGCCTTCCGCGTACAGTTCGTCGCCTTCCTTGATCGAGCGGACGATGGAAATCCAGAGGATAATCATGGCGAACCGGTCCCTGAGCGCCGGTGGCAGCGCCCTCAGGAAAGGCACCGCGAGAATGCGCGTACGCAGTGCGGTTAATTCGTCAGCAGATTCCACAGTGTTGTCCTCAACGGGCGGTCCGGGGGCATGTCGATCCATACTTCTCCCCGGCTGCGATCACGGCCAGTAAGGATGTTACCAGAGAAGCGACATATTAGTCGACGGTATTCCCGATTCGATTTCCCCTGTCCCAGTCCTAGGCTCTCCCAGGACCCGTGGAAGGCCGAGCCAGCCGGCATGCGCCGTGTTGATTTCGCCTTCGCGCGCGGCCTAAGCTTCCTCCATGAGCGGACTTGGCAGGCCGGGGGACGGCAGCCATTCGGTGGATGCTGAACGCTGTCTGGTTCCCATTATTGGCGCGACGGTAATCCTGTGCACCGCCGTGTATTCATTTCGATTCGCTTCCTTTACCCACCCGAAAGAGTTGATCGTCGGCATAGGCCTGCTTGTGGCAGGCGCCGTGTTCGCCACACACCGAGGGCGGCTGCGGGATGGCGTCTGGCCCTATGCGCCGCTGTGGCTACTTCTTCTTTGGTCCGCGGTCGTTCATGGGGCGTTAGGCGCAGCAGCCGTTCCCATCGAAACCGTGGCGGGCCTCGTCAAACTCTCGACGTTGCTCCTTTTCGGCGCGCTCGCGTTCGAGGCGCAGCGTTCCGCGCGCGGACGCCAGGGAATCCTTCTGTCGATACTCGGTTCCGCCCTCGTGGTCGCCGTGATGGCGCTGTGCCAGTATGTTGACCTCCTCCCACGCATGTTTCCGCGATTTCCCGGCTATGATCAGAGGATTTACTCAACATTTGGAAACCAGGATCTCTTGGGTGGCTACATGGCGATGGGGTTGCCGCTGGCCATCCACTTCTTCGTTGCTAGCCGGAGCCGCGTCCGGGTCGGCCTGGCTCTGCTCGTGGCCATCGTCCTGTTGGTGGTCTTGCTGCTATCAGGTTCACGGAGCGCGTGGCTAGCGGCTACCGTGGCCGCTGCCGTGTACGCGGTCTTCGGATACGGTTCTAGGGTTTCGCCGCGAAAGTGCGTCCTGCTCGTAGCGGGGTTGGGCGCCGTTGCCATCGTCGTGTGTGCTGCCGCCCCCGATGCCACCGTGGGTCGGATCGAGGGAACCTTTCGCGACGGTGATGTGGGGGCGCAGACAAGGCTGTGGATTTGGGACGCGACGGCGCGTATGGCCGTAGAACATCCCATCGCGGGCGTTGGACTCGGAAATTACCCATACTGGAGTCCCCATTGCGCTGGCACATCTCTGAACGCGCCGGGGGGCGAAGCGCGTTACTCGAACGAAATCCCAATCCTGCACGCCCACTCCGACCCCTTGGAGTTACTTGCAGAAATGGGCGCGCTGGGAATCCTCCTCGGCATTTGGATGCTGGCCCGCTTACTGCGCCTGCGAGGCCCAGAGTGGGGGGGGATTGGCGCTCTTCTCGTCTTCTCGTTGTTCAATGGCGTGTACCATTCGCCGCCGCACGCCCTTGCCGGAATCCTCCTCGCGGGCAATCTTCTCGCTGGTTCGAGAGAGCCTTCCAACGCGGGTCGAAGAATAGAATCTGATTTCCCCTTGCTCCCTTGGTTCGTTCCCATCGCCGCCACCGGGACGATTGTTTTCAATACGCTTGCTGTTGCGTGGCCAAGCCTTGATTTGGCAGCACTGCCATCGACCGTCGACGTCTCGTCCGAGAGTTCTAGCGAGAAGTACGAGCGCGCCTTGGCTAGGCCTTGGCCATCGCCTATCGCCGATGTCCAGTGGTCCATGTCGTTGCTTGCCGAAGGGAAGGCGGAGGAAGCGCGCCCTTTCCTGATACGCGCGAAAAAGCGTTTGGACACGGGAAGGCTCCATTACCTGCTTGGATACTTGGCCAAATTGGAAGGCGATACTCGCGAAGCCGAGGCCGCTTATCAAGCAGCCGTATGGCGCTGGCCGCGCAACGTGGACGCGTGGATAGGATTGATGAAAGCGACTCCTGATGAGCGATGGGAAGAGCGGATCGAGGGGGCTCGCCGATGGCTTTCGACCGAGGAAATCACCCTACTGGAGCGGGTCCGGCTCGACTAACGAGGTATTGGCCTCAAGGGGGCCTTCAAACCCAACCGTAAAGGCGACGTCAGAATCGCCGGCAATCTGGAGGGTGTAGCGCTCTCCGACAAGGATCCGCGGCAACGCGTCGATGGACGTGCCGGGGGGCAAATCCAGGAACAAGAGACTCTCGCCCCACGCATTTGTCAGGATGACATGAATCCAGCTGGATAGCCCTCCCGATTCAATCCGGATTCCAAATGGGCCTGCTTCATCGAGCCATGCCGATCCGCTACTGGGCCACTCGACAGTCATCGTAGCCGGGGTCTGGCCTGAAATAGTTGCGTAATCGCGCACCTGCGCCTCGACGCTCGCCTCGTAGACGGTTGGCCACTGGGCGAGAAAAGAAGAGCCTTGCATGGTCGCGGCCACGGTTGCCATGGCGATGGCGATAAAGAGAAATTGGGAGGCCCATACAACGACGCCCGTTCTAGCCCTAATCCCGAGGCCCCATAGAGACAGGACGAAAGCCGTGACGAGCCCCCCCAGCGGCGCTGCCCAGAGAAAGGGAGTCGGGAGCCATGTGAGCGCATAGGTCAGGGAGGCGGGCAACAGGCCTGCTACAACGATGTGGGCTGTGGGGACTTCGTTCTCTTCGGGGATGAGCGCGACTCCGATTCGCACGGCAATGGGCCAAGCGAGAAGGAGGACAAGTCCGGCAACTGCCTGAGTGGGGCGCAGGCGTTCGGCGAGGGCCGAATTCAGCGCGAACGCGTCGAGGGTGAGGGAGGTCGGCGCAGGGGAATCGAGAAAATAGCGAAGCGTCAGGTATAGGCCCATCGTAAGAAGGGCCACGACTGCGGCCCCACCGGCGGCAGGAAGATAGTCCGAACCGCCTTGCGCACGAAGGATCGGGTCGGATTGTCGGTCAAGCGCCGCAGCATCGGAAAGGGACGCGTGACACTGCCAGCAGCGCTCGAACTCCGGGCCGTTCTTCGCGCCACATTGGGGACAAGCGCGCATGGGCGAGTATGGAGCCGCGGGAGTCGCTTCTTGCGGAGCCGCCGATGCCAAAGGCCTGCCGTGGGACAGGCTGTCCTCGCGTTTTGCCTTGTCGAGCAGCCGATTCGAGATGCGAGCCGCGAAGTGGTGCGACGGGTTGATTTCGGCAACCTTCTCCAACGCCTCGGCGGCTTCGCGGGGCTTTCCCCAACCTTTATACGCCTTGGCAAGCTGTTCGTGGAGCGCCACATCGTGGGGCCATCGTTCGATGGAGCCCTTGAGTTCGGTTACTGCGTTGTCGTAGCGCTCAAGGCGATAGTAAGTCGCCGCGACGTATCGATGGACATGAGCGTTGTCCGGCCATTCGTTCTTGAGGAGGAGCAGATGCTCAAGGGCGAGCCGGTATTCCCATTCTTGGTAATAGATCTTGGCAAGTCGCCACCGTTCCTCGAAATCCTCGGGGTGGCTTTCCACGTATTGGGCAACGTCCCACGTATCGGTCATCGAGACATCCTATTTCTGTTTTCGCTTCCGCTTCTTTTCCCGCTTGCGTTCTTGCTCCGCGCGGCGTTGGATAACGCTATTGGCCGCCCAGGTGACGAATCCCGCGCCAAACGCCGCCGCGATGAACCCGAAACTAATGGGGGCGAGCCTCGGCGACGATTCGCGCGCCATGCGAAACCCCAGGAACAGGCAGGGCCCGAGTGCGGCCACGAAGCAAACAATCCAGAATTCCCAACCAGCCTCCAGCAGTTCTTTTTTGATCGCGCGCACCCCGGCCAGGAACGTCGGTGGAGCAATGGCGGCGAGAGCGTATCCCGCGAGTAAGGCGGGGTCATTGGCCTCGATCGTTTCGCCCTGCGAGATGCGCCAGAAGAGAAGCGTGGCTGGGAGGCCAAGTAGCGCCAGCCCGGCGAGCCATAGGCCCATCTTTCTGTAGATGGGATATCGGCTATTCGTCAGGTCGTCCACGTCGCTTTATCCCTGTTCGCGGTTTTTTGGGACGACGACCCGGAAACAAGCACCGCCCAAGTCCGACTTGTGAACGGTGATGGTCCCACGGTGTTCGGTGATGATCTTATGGGTTACGGCGAGGCCCAATCCTGTCCCTTTCGAGCCCTTCGTCGAGAAAAAGGGCTCGAAAACGCTATCAACAGACTCCTCGGGGACCCCTGGTCCGTTGTCGGAAACCTCCACCACCAATTTGCCGTTGTCGATGTGCGCGACCGCGCGGACTTCGCCCTCGGTTTGGGGAGCGGCGTCGACCGCGTTCGAGACCAGGTTCAGGAGGCAGCGGTACATGCCCTGCGGGTCGAGATCGACGGTACCAGAGGCGTCGCTGGCGTCGATAGAGCACTGCACGTCCCCTTGATCGAGGCGTCCCTTGAACGTGTCGCGCACGTCCCCGAGAATGTCGCCGATGAGGCAAGGAACATACGCGGGCTTCCGCGGTTTCGAGTAGGCCAGCATGTCTTCCACTACGTTGCCGATTCGTTCGACGCTGCGCTTGAGAATGGGCCAACCGGTTTCGATAAAATGAATGTTGCCTTGGGCCAGAGCCTGATCGATAAGCTCTGCACTGCCCTGCATCCCAGTGATGATATTCTTCGTGAAATGCGACATGCCCGCGACCGCCGTGCCAATAGCCGCAAGGCGCTCGGATCGCAGGTTCTGTTCGATCAAGTGTGCCGTGGTTAACACCGTGGCGACGATCGAGGAGAACATTTCGAGGATCTGTTGATCGAAATCGGAAAACGATCCGCCCCCGCGCTTGTTGAGGACTTCGAGAACGCCAACCAGGTTGTCCTTGTCGAGTAGGGGGACGGCCAGGATGCTGCGGCTTTCGAAGTGGCTAACCTTATCGGCCGTCTCGTAGAAGCGCGGATCCCCGGAAACTTCGGCCACGTTGATCGACTCGCGATTCTGCGCGGCGGAACCGGCGATCCCTTCTCCCAAACTGAGCCGAATGAAGTTCTTCAACTTGCCTTGGTCGCCGGACTCGCCGAGGGCCACCTGAAAATAGAGATCGCCTCTCGACTCGTCGTAGAGCAGCAGCGAACAGGCTTCGGCTGAAGCGACTTCCTTGCTCTCCTCCATGATGGATTCGAGCAGCGTATCGAGATCGGTAACCTCCGTGATCAGTTCATAGACCCGCGAGAGCGCGTCGACGATGCGGCGCGTTTCGTCCGGTGTGGCTACGCCAAGCCAGGCGCTGCTTCCGCCCTCAAGGTGAGTTGCCATGGTCTAGTTTGCCCTCGTGCGAATTCTTGAGTCAATCTCCGGCAACGCGCGGTACAGAACGTCTCCCACCAACTGTAGACTTTCCATGCAGACCCGGTCAATCTTGTCGTTGGCGGTATGCCAGTTTCGGTTGTGGTTCAGTACGGATCCGCCATAGCGAAAATCAATCAGGTTCAACGCCGGTACGCCTGCTTTGCGAAAGGGAATATGGTCATCTTTGATGGCGGGCCGATTCTCGATGAAATGTTGCGAATAGCCGAGAAGCCTCGCCGTATTTAGCACCCCTTCTTGCAGCCAATCGGGCGCGCCAGGATCCCGGAACACACCGAGATAGCAGTCGCCGATCATGTCCACGTTTATCATGGCCTCTACGATGCCGAGTTGACCGCTCGATTTCATTCTCTCGACAAAGCGGCGGCTCCCATACAGGCTATCCGCATCGCTCCACTTCTCGAAGGCCTCCTCGCCATCGAAGAACGCCAGCCAAACGCTATGGCCTTCGCGTTTCGGACCGAGTGCGCGGGCCATTTCGATCATCCATGCCGTCGTCGAACCACCATCGTTCGCGCCCACGAACGGGATATCCGGCATGTACTTCGTGTCGTAATGATTGCTCAAGATGATGACGCCGGGCAACGTGCCCTCGACGGTCCCGACAATATTGGTCATCATGCGGGCGCCCAGCGGCGTATTCGCGTCAAAGGGGAACAGTTCCACGGAAATTCCGACCGCCTCCAGCTCCCGTTGAATGTATTCGCGAGCCGTCTTGCTCCCTACGGTTCCCGAGACACGAGGACCGATGGCCAAGATGGCCTCCAAATCCGCGTAGGCCCGGGCAGCGTCAAAAGGGGAGAGGCCACGGCGAAGTAGAAGGCGTTGAGAATCGTTCGGCCGAAGGGAGGCCTGGAAGCCAAACGACACGGCGAGCAGGAGGGCAAATCCAGCGGCGCCAACGAAGATAATCGCCTTGTACATTACGGGCATGAGACCCCCTCAACGCATTCGCGAATAGAACTCTAACATGGGTTCCCCTACCCACGCCAGTGTAGCGGAGGCGGTTAGCGAAAAGTTCCACTTGCCGTTGCGTTGTATGCATTCCCACGGAGAAGCGTAGGAACGAGAGAAAGGGAGGGGGGAGCCTGCGCAATTTCCAGATAACCGGGTTAAGCGATGGGAGAAAACGAACTGAATCGAGCGTATGCAAACGTGGCGTAGAGTTTCTTTCAGAATTTGCCGCCGACACGGGGGTGGCGAGTCGTCAGGCGCCCACCAGGTCTCATGCGTTCTGTGTGATGGCGGACACGGTTGCGCCAGCCTTTCGCCAGAACTGCGAACTTGCGTTCCCGTCAAGCCCGCGTTTATCGAGGCCTTGACCGATAGCGACGCAACGAAACATGGTTAAAGACCATGTAGAACGTCCAATCCTCAATCTTGGCCTGCCCGGTGCGTTCGCAATAGGCGGAAACAATTTCTTCTTCTGCCGGTATGTTCGGTTCTCTCCCGTCATCATGGGCGCGGTTTGAGTAGTATACGAAATAGGCGAGATCCGCCAACGGGTGGCCCAACGTGGAAAGTTCCCAGTCGAGCAAGGCCGAAATCTTGGGTTCGGTCGGGTGAACGAGGAAGTTCCCGATTCGAAAGTCGCCATGGACGATAGCGACTTCATTTGACTCGGGCGTATTCGCGGGCAGCCACTCCATGAGTTTGTCCATTGCCTCAACGTCTCCCGTTTGCGGAGCGACGTATTGTATCGACCGGCGAGGAATTTGACATGCGAGATAATTGCCCGACCGTCCAAAGTCACCCAGGCCTGCCGCGTCGCAATTGATCATGTGCAGCGCAGCCATCACCGCGATCGAATCGTCATAGAGTTTGCGCTGCTCACCTGACGCGAGTTTCTCCAGTTTTGGGTCGGAAATCACTCGCCCCGCGACGCATTCCATAAGGTTGAATGCCGTTCCGATTACCGACTCATTTTCGCAGAGAAGGTAGGTCTCCGGAACGGGAACATCGCTATTCTGCAGGACTGCCATAACCCGGTATTCCCGGTCGATCGGATGGGCTGATTTCAGGAGCTTGCCGGGCGGCTTCTTCCGCATCACATACTTCCGCCCATTGTTCTCAATCATGAAGGTGGGGTTCGATTGACCGCCCTCGAACTGGAGAACAGTCATCTTCGAGAAATCTTCGCAGAGTTGGCCACCGAGATAAGCTGGCAGTTTTCATCACGAACCCGCTCCATCTCTTGCCGCAGTTTCGTCCGCGTGAAGCATCCCATCCCATTTCTTGTAGAACACATGAGCACCACGGCAGTAATTCGCCAGGATGGAAATACCGTTTTGAAGCTCTACGCCTGCTTATATTAACAATAGAGGGCGAAATATTATGCCCCATTCGATTTAGCGGGCACTTTCGGAGGTTTGCGGCAAGATCGCGCTGGTAACAGGCGCAATATCCGGGTCATAACGGGGGGGGGGAGAGTCGAGATCTGGAGCACGGCGAGCGCTTCCGGGCATCTCCGCCGTTTCCACGGCCCTGCACGGAAACAAGGCGAAGTTCAGGCTCGAATTGGGCCGCGCTATCCGTTAGACTGCTCCAGATGGTCGCGAAGGCGATTGACGCTCCAGAATACGAGGGGACCGAACGTGGGTTACGAACAGATCCTTTTTGAGACCGAGAGTAATGGAATCGCCACTATTACCCTCAATCGCCCAGAGCGCCTGAACGCGTTCACCGGCCTGATGCATGCGGAGATGCTGGACGCCCTCGAATCGGTGGAGCAGGATGACGACTCGCGGGTGACGATTCTCACGGGGGCCGGCAGGGGATTTTGCGCAGGCCTGGACCTGGCGAGCGGTGCGGACACGTTCGGCACGTCCGAGAAGCTCACCGAGGCAAAGGCCCGGAGGAAAGCCAATCATAGAGATCCAGTAGAACAGTGTCTGGCCTTGACAAAGCCGGTCATCGTAGCGATAAATGGCCCCGCCGTTGGCGTGGGAGTATCGATGATCCTCCCCTTCGACATCCGGCTCGCCGCGGAGAGCGCGAGAATTGGACTTATTTTCAACAGGAGGGGCATACTTCCCGAACTCGCTTGCCGTGGCTGCTTCCGAAAATCGTTGGGTTAAGCAACGCGGCTGAGTTGATGTACACCGGACGGATCTTGACCGGCCGGGAAGCGAAGGAATATGGTTTGGTGAGCCGCGTAGTTCCCGACGACCAACTCCTCGCGACCGCGCTGGAACTGGCCGAGGAAATTGTCGTTAACTGCGCGCCGGTAAGCGTTGCGATCACGAAGTCGATGATCTATCAATTCTTGAACGAGAACGACTTGTCGAAGATCACGCGCGTCAACGACGAGTATCTGCGATGGATGGGGAAGCAACCCGAGCCGCGAGAGGGCGTTACTTCGTTTCTCGAAAAATGTCCCGCCGACTGAAAAATGAAAGTGCCGCGTGACATGCCGGATGGTTTTCCTTTCGATTGAGAGCAATATGTGTACAATGGGTAGGCCGCCTCTAATTGGGAAATGGCGGTCGATACGCGAATCTATTGAGGAGGCACCATGAATTTCGACTTTTCGGACGAGCAGAAGGAACTAAGGGGACACGCGGCAAGGTTCCTCAAGGAGCAGTGCGATATTTCCGTGGTCCGGGGCGTACTCGAGGGCGACGATGCCTATGACGAAGGCCTCTGGAAAGGTATCGTCGAAATGGGCTGGCCCGCGGTGGCGCTTCCCGAAGAATACGGCGGCATCGGCTACGGCTATCTCGAACTCTGCGTCATTTCCGAAGAGATCGGTCGCGTCGTTGCGCCGGTGCCGTTTTCCTCGTCGGTCTATCTGGCGACGGAGTTGATTCTCCTTGGTGGGAGCGACGATCAGAAGCAGGAGTACTTGCCCAAACTCGCAGCCGGCGAGCTGATCGGAACCCTCGCGCTGTCCGAAGGCCCGCGCGTAGCCAATCCTGACACCATCGAGCTTACTTTCGAAGGCGGCAAGCTAAACGGCACAAAAACACCGGTGCCCGATGGTGACATCGCAAACATCGCCATCGTCGCCGCGAAGAGCGGGGGAAGCGTCTCGCTTGTCTTGGTGGATCTTGCAGGCGATGGCGTATCCCGCGAAACACTTCGTACGCTCGACCCGAGCCGCTCCCACGCCAACGTTACCTTCAAGGATGCTCCCGCGACCGTATTGGGGGAGGGCGGAAACTGGGATATCTTGCTGCACGTATTGGATCGCGCGGCCGTGCTCATTGCCTTCGAGCAGATCGGCGGCGCGGACACCTGCATGCGGATGGCGCGCGAGTACTCGATTGGCCGCTACGCTTTCGGCCGCCCCATTGGATCGTTCCAAGCGCTCAAACACCGGATGGCTGAGATGTATGTGAAAAACGAGTTGGCCCGCTCGAATGCCTACTACGGCGCTTGGGCGCTCTCGACCGACGCCCCCGAATTGGCGGTAGCCGCGGCGAGCGCGCGCATCAGCGCGACGGAGGCCTATCACTTTGCCTCGAAGGAGAACATTCAAATCCATGGCGGCATGGGCTTCACATGGGAAGCCGACTGCCACTTCTTCTACCGCCGATCCAAATTGTTGTCGCTATGCCTGGGGAGCGCGCGGCTTTGGAAGGATCGCCTGGTCAGCGGGCTCGAAGTGCAACAAGGCACCTAGGCGCGGGAAACAGGAGCGTACGATGGATTTCAACGACAACGAAGCGGAAGCTGCATTTCGTACGCAAGTGCGAGAATGGCTAGCGGAGAACGCGCCGAAGTTTGGTCCACAAGCCCTGCAAGCGGACTACGGGGGCGACCCGATCAAGTACGCCAAAGCGTGGCAGGCCTGCAAGGCCGACGCCGGCTACGCCTGCCTGCTCTGGCCCATAGAGTACGGGGGGCGCGGC
The DNA here is from genome assembly GCA_964401695.1 of uncultured Nitrospirales bacterium. Classification (GTDB taxonomy): domain Bacteria; phylum Hydrogenedentota; class Hydrogenedentia; order Hydrogenedentales; genus JAPYPO01. The sequence continues at coordinate 1,996 of CAYNZS010000056.1, read as the reverse complement.
GCGACGCCTATGGAAACGGTGATCTACGGGCAAGAGCAAGCGAAGTATCCATTGCCTGGGGAAGTCTTTAGCATAGGCATCGGAATGGCCGGCCCCGTCATGATGAAGTATGCCACCGAGGAACAGAAAGTCCGCTACCTCCCGAAGCTGCGCAGCGGTGAAGAGATCTGGTGCCAGTTGTTCTCGGAACCCGCGGCGGGCTCCGACGTGGCAGGATTGCGCACGCGCTCGATGAAGGACGGCGACGACTGGATTATCAACGGCCAGAAGGTGTGGACCTCCGGCGCCCATTACGCGGACTACGGAATTCTTGTCACGCGCCACGACCCCACGGTACCCAAGCACATGGGGTTGACCTATTTCTTCCTCGATATGAAATCCCCCGGAGTCGAGATCAATCGCATTAAACAGGTCTCCGGCGACGCCAATTTCTGCGAAGTATTCTTCAGCGACGTGCGCATACCTGATTCGCAGCGGCTTGGCGAAGTGGGCGATGGGTGGAGTGTCGCGCTTACCACCCTGATGAATGAGCGTTTGGCCGTGGGCGGCTCCTCCCCTCCCGACTTCGAGGAACTCTTCGACTCCGTGCTCGCCATGGAACTGGAAACCGGCCCCGCGATCGAAGATAGGTCCATTCGCGAAAGACTCGCGGAATGGTATGTCGAGGCGCAGGGCATCCGCCTCACCACGTTTCGGACGATGACAGCTCTTTCGCGCGGACAGACCCCGGGCCCAGAGGCGTCTATTGGCAAGCTGGTCACCGCCAAAAAACGCCAAGAGATTGCCTCCTTCGCCATGGACCTTCAGGATATGGCGGGCGTGGCCAGAGTGAACGATGGGAACTCGAACTCTATGTATCAGGATGCCTATCTGTCGTCGCCCGCCGGCCGGATCGCTGGGGGGACGGACGAAATCCTCAAGAATATTATCGCGGAGCGCGTGCTCAGCCTGCCGCCCGACATCCGCGTGGACAAGGAAGTGCCCTTCAGCCAATTGCCCACCGGAGACAAATAGGGCTAGTGCTGGCACGGGCTCCTGCCAGTGATTCATGGGCAGGAAGCTCACGCGTCTTTCCGCCGCGTTCTTCTCCCAATTTCCCGCGTAGGGGGATCGTTTCAGCAATGAGGGAAACGCGCAGTTTTCTTTCTAGCCCGCTCATCTCACCGCTCTCCGTAGCTAGACGGTGGAGAAGGTTGGTATGACGAGACTTATTCGAAGCAGGGTTAGAAGGCAAGACCTGCGGACGACAGCGTGGCGGGTCACGTCGAGGTCGAAAGTCGAGAAAAGTCTGTCAGAGTGACCTTATCCGCCGTCGCAGTAGAAAGGTGGTGAGATATCCGAGCTAAAAAGCAGGTACGATTTGCTTGCGGCCAGCAACCGGGCTAGGTTCTCTGCGAGCCCTGTGGGCAGATTATGCGCCCGAATCCATAAGGAGGATCATCTCTTGTCAACCACTACGCTTGAGGTGTCGTCAGCCGCCGTTGGCGACCGTTCTGCGCCATTAGAGGTCGAGGTCACGCGGCGCATGATCATGAACTACGCAGCGGCCATCGACGATCCGAACCCATGGCACTTCGCTGACGACCGGCCTGAAGGAATTGTCGCGCCGCCCATGATGACCTGGGCGCTGACCTGGCCCTTCTCTGTCGGACGCAAACAGTACTGGAAAGGCCACGCCATGCCACCCGAGGTCGGCCCTCGCGGCGTTCACTTCACCGAAGAAATGGAGTGGGTTCGCCCGCTGCGCCCTGGCGACAAGTTGAGCATCGTCGGCGAGGTTATCGAATACCTGGCACACCGCGCGGGAACCTACGTGAGAACCCGCTACGTCGCGGTGGACGCCTTCGGAGAGCGGGTGTTCACTCAGAACACGGGGGGTATGCTCCGCGATGTCCGTTGCGTGGACGAGATTGGAGAATACAAGGCCAGGGGGCCGGGAGTCGACACCTCGCGGGGCCCCGAACGCACCGTCAAGATCCCCATCCATCCGCTCGCC
>CAYNZS010000055.1:0-17901 GCA_964401695.1 uncultured Nitrospirales bacterium | reverse complement strand
CAAAAGCCGAGCCGCCGCAACCGCCTCAAGCCCCTTCGCGAAATCGTCGCCGACACGGCAGCGCGAAGAACGCCGACCTCCTCCTCGGAGAAGCCATGCAGACCCTCTTCCAAGCAATGGGACAGCGCGAATCGCGAGTAGCAGGACGCGATCTAAGCGCGTAGTCCGCATCGTTTGCCAGATTTCTACTGCGACGGCGGACACGAGCGCTCTGCCGCCGAGATTTGACCCGGCAGCCCCCTGACGCGTATAGTATCGGACCTGTCTATCCCCCACGTTCTTCATTGGAGAGCCCCCGTGTACAGGCCTGAAATCAAAATTGTCGATTGCACCATCCGCGATGGCGGTCTCATGAACGACCACCGGTTCGATACCGCGATGGTAAAGGAAGTGTTCGAGGCCTGCGCGGAAGCGGGCGTGGACTACTGCGAACTCGGTTACAAAGCTGACAAGAAGCAGTTCTCCCCGGACGATTTTGGCCCCTGGAAATTCTCTGATGAGGAGGACCTTCGTAAGGTCGCCCGCGAGTGCGACACGAAAGTTTCCGTGATGGCCGACGTGGATCGCACCGATTACAACACGATCCTACCGGCTTCAGAATCCATTGTCGCCTTGTACCGGGTAGCCACCTACGCCAAAGATGTCGACAAGGCCATTCATCTCGGCAATCACTGCAAGAAGCACGGATACGAGGTGGCCGTCAACGTCATGGCCGTCTCCCATGTGCTCGAACCGGACTTGGACGAATGCCTCAAGCAGCTCGCAGATACCGACTTCGAATACATCTATCTCGTCGACAGCTTCGGATACCTGTACTCCGAACAGATCCAATATCTCGCCGACAAATACATTGCCGCGTTGCCCGGCAAACAGATCGGCATCCACTGCCACAACAACCAGCAACTCGCCTTCGCCAACACCATCGAGGGTATCATCAAGGGCATCAACAACCTTGATGGGAGCATCTACGGCATGGGCCGCGCCGCCGGAAACTGCACCACCGAACTCATCCTCGGCTTCCTGAAGAACCCAAGATACAACGTCAAACCGATTCTCGACATCATCGAGAAGTACTTCCTCAAACTCCACGCGGAACTCAAGTGGGGCCACGAGATCCCCTACGTCGTCACCGGCATGCTCAACAAACACCCCCGCTCCGCCATGGCCCTCATGAAGGACAGCGAAGGCGTAACCTTCGGCGAATTCTACGAGAAGCTGGCCGCCGAAGACACGGAATAGCGCTGCGCCGCTCCAGTGTCGAATCGTTGAGCCCTATTCCACCTGGGGTTCGTCCCGATCGCAAGTGGCGATGCGGATGTCGAACACCGCGACGGCGGAAGCGGGAATCACTACGAAGACCGGCGCCGGTGTAATCATCCATAAGACAAAGCCTGTCGGCAGCGTCACCGAAACCCGAACTTCGACTTGCTCCGAGAACGACCCGCGAATTGTCACCTGGGGTACGGATACGGTGTAACCGGTGGAGCCAAATAGAAAACCTCCGGTTAGCGTCTATGTGGGGTCGTCCGGAACACCGGTGGCGAGCATCCCCTCAATATTCCAATCCCCGGCGACAGCGTATTCGAATTCGGACAGGAGAGTTAAGGTAGCACGCTGACCATTGCCGCCACATGGGCATCCGAAAAAGACCACAGGGGAAACGACTAGAAATAGCGGTGTTGGATGCGTGTGCTATTGGCATGAGTTCCACATCTTCATCATCGTCATTATTCGCGGCCGCCCAAGCTCTAGAAGACGATATCCCTGCTCGATTCATCCCCTTTCACCTCTGCTTCGAAGAAACACTTTAGGCTCCATAGAACCGAAGGCGGCATGATTCCTTGCGCTTGAGTTGGCAAGTCTCGGCGACACGAAATAACCGCTACATGTCTATGCATCGTTGCGTTCTCCTAAACTTTGCGATGGCGATAGCCCATTACAGCAAGAAGAGCGAGCATCATCAGCAGGCCGTTGCCCTTCCGATGGGCAAACGGGGCGTATCGAAACTGTCCGCAGTTTCCGGTGGAGTAGCATCCAAGCGCCTATGGCCACGAAAAGTAATCCACTACCTCGACGCCCTGGGCGCGTAGGTAGGTAAAACCGTTGCCCACCGGATCCGGCCGACGTATAGGCTACCGGATGGGTATATCGATCCATCGCCAAACTGTCGAGTTCAGACCAGGACCCGAGAATTCGGCAACCTGTTAGGCGCCGGACTCCCGCCTATCCCCCACTCGAATCCATCGGAGATGACGCCGATTCACAGACGGGTTCTCGATGCGATTCCGGATGCCGGCCGGTTACGTTGCCCCCCAGTTGTTTTCGGAGTATACTTCGCGCCTTTCCCATTATTGGTCGTTTCAACACGTTTCCTTGGGCGGCGCGTGGCTGCACATGCGCCCGGAGGGACTATCGGAGGATGAACCATGAGCGCGGCAGAGGATGTAAAGGTACGCAATGTTGGCATTGTAGGTCACGGCGGCACGGGCAAGACGATGCTCCTTGAACATATTCTGTTCAACGTGGGAGCTATCAACCGTGTCGGGTCGATTGCAGAAGGCACGACCGCTGGCGACTACCTCGATGAGGAAATCAAGCATCAGCACACGATCGCGCTCAAACTGATGAATGTGGATTGGAAGGGTGTGCGGGTCCACATGGTAGATCATCCGGGTTACGTGGACTTCCTAGGCGAAGTCGCCGCCTCGACGCCGCTCCTCGATGGATTGATTGTGGTCGTTGACGCTACGACGGGCATCCAGGTCGGCACGGACAATGCCATGAAATACGCCGACGCCTTCAACGTGCCCCGCGCCATCTTCTTGAACAAGCTGGATAGGGAAAATATCGACTATGACGCGCTCATCGCTCAGCTCAAGGAAGCGTATGGCTCGAAGTGCGCGCCTCTCATCATTCCCAATGGGACCGGCGACGGTATCACCCAGGTGGCGAATATCCTCAAGGGCGCCAAAGGCGAAATGGCCGCGACCGCTGAGGAGATGAAAGAGGCGCTGGTCGAAGTCGTCGCGGAATCAGATGACGAGTTGGCGGACAAGTACCTCGAAGATCTTGAACTCTCCGATGAAGATTTTTCCGACGGATTCGGCAAGGGAATTCGCAGCGGAAATATCATCCCCATCATATCGGGCTCCGTCGAGAAGAGTCTCGGCCTTGATGAACTGATGGACCTAATCGCGGAATTCTTCCCTTCTCCGTTGGACCGCAGCATCGTGGGGAAGAACGGCGAGTCCGACGAAGAAGTGGTAGAACCCAGCGTCGACGGGCCGTTCCTGGGTCAGGTGTTTCGCTCGGTCGTAGATCCCTTCGTTGGCCACCTGACGCTGTTCCGTGTGCTTTCAGGGACGCTCGAGGCGGACTCGGACTTCTACAATATTTCGACGGAAAACAAGGAGCGCACGGGCAAGATCTTTACGCTTTGCGGCAAGGAGCAGACGCAGGTCAAATCCGTTGGCCCCGGCGACATAGCCGCGCTCACCAAACTTAAGCACACCCACTTTGGCGACACGATCGGGAAGGCGGGCACAAAAATTAAGTTGCCGCGAATCGAGCTGCCGAATTCGATGGTGAAGCTGGCAATCAATCCCAAATCGCGCAACGACGAAGACAAGATCGGCGAAGCGCTCAACCACATCGCCGAAGAGGATCCGACATTCAAGCACTACCGTGACCCCGAAACGAAGGAACATGTGGTTCGTGGGCTGGGCGATCTTCAGTTGGACATCCTTCTCGAGCGGATGCACAACAAGTACCACGTTGAGGCAGAAACGACCACGCCGAAGGTTGCCTTCAAGGAGACGGTCAAGGGCAAATCCGACGTGCAGGGCAAACACAAGAAACAGTCGGGCGGCCATGGTCAATACGGGGACGTCCATATCCGCATTTCCCCGAACGCCCGGGGCGAAGGCTACCAGTTTATCGACAAGATTGTCGGGGGCGTCGTGCCGCGCCAGTATATCCCGCACGTGGACAAAGGCTGCCATGACGCGTTGGAGAAGGGGGTTGTCGCCGGCTTCCCCGTGGTGGACGTGAACGTCGAGTTGCATTTCGGATCCTACCATGACGTTGACTCGTCAGAGATGGCCTTCAAAATCGCCGCGGCCCAAGCGATTCAAAAGGGAGTGCGCGAGGCCAGGCCCTGTCTTCTCGAACCGGTCACCGAGATCGAAGTCGAGGTCCCCGACGAATTCATGGGCGACGTCACCGGAGACCTCAACAGCCGTCGAGGCCGCATTCTAGGCATGGAACCCTCTGGTCCCGGAAAGCAGACGGTGCGCGCGAATGTGCCCGAAGCCGAAGTACTGCGCTATTCGACAGACCTGCGCAGCATGACTCAGGGGCGCGGCATCTACAACATCAAGTTCAGTCACTACGACGAGGTCCCGGATCACGTAGCCAAGGAACTGATCGCGGCCTGCGAAAGGGCGAGGGAGAGCGGGGAGTAACGAGGCATTCTCACGCCAAGCCGCGAAGAGTCAGTAACCGCCAGCAGAGCCGGTGGGGTTGAGGTCTCAATCAAACCAAACACGCTTTTACTCGATGATGCTAACCCTAACCGCAATCTTCTTAGAGCGGTTTAGGGCAACAGTGTGCTTCCCCTATTATTCATCGGACAAACGCCCGCCCAGAAGCTCCAACACCGCGGCCGTCATCGCTTTGACACCCGTCTTGATTGTCGGCTCTCGTTCGGGCGCGTAGAAACCGGAATGGAGGGACGGCAGGGGTGTGCCGCCTTCGCGCTGGCTTTCGGCCATGCGCTCCTTGCCAATCGAGCCTATCTTCATCATGAAAATGGGGACGTGGTTCTCCTGCCGCCCGTAACGCGCGAAATCTTCGCCCCCCATGACGGGTTCGCTCTCGACCATATTCTCTTTCCCAATAATATCGCCGATCGCGTTCACGCATCTATCGACAAGTTCGGGGTCGTTGTAGAGGGATGGTGTGTATTCGTCTTTGACGGTCACGGTAGGCAGAATCTCTTCAGGGGTGCCCATGGCGCGCGCCGTGTTCACGGCGACCCGTTCGATTGCAACGAGCAGGCGGCCCCGCGTTTCGTCGGAATATGACCGGACCGTAAGTTGAAGGTCTACCTCCTTGCCGATGACGTTGTGCTTCGTGCCGCCATGAATCGAGCCGACGGTAACCACGGCGGAATCGAGCGGCCCGATCTCGCGGCTCACGATGGTCTGCAGCGAAACAATAATTTGCGCGGCGACGACAACCGGGTCTTTAGTCAAATGCGGGTAGGCGCCATGGCCTCCAATCCCCCGCACTTTGATATCCACGGAATCCACATTCGCCATTGAGTGCCCACGGCAATAGCCAATCGTGCCCGTATCGAGCGCGCCATCGACATGAAGCGCAAGGGCGTAATCCGGGACGCTAAAGCGCCTATACAGTCCGTCCTCCAACATGGCCTTCGAGCCGGCCCCGCGCTCTTCTGCCGGCTGGAGTATAAGCTCCAGCGTGCCGGACCATTTGTCGCGCATCGAGTGGAGGACTACTGCGGTCCCGATCAACGAAGTCATATGAATGTCGTGGCCGCAAGCGTGCATGACGGGCACGTCCATGCCCTGTGCATCCGTCACGACAACCTTGCTCGCATAGGGGAGCTTTGTTTCTTCTAGAACCGGCAGCGCGTCCATGTCCGCGCGGACCATGACCGTAGGCCCGGATCCATTTTCCAAAATCGCGACGAGTCCGTGCCCGCCCACGCCGGTTGTGACCCTATACCCGATTTCGCTCAGCCGTCCGGCGAGGAGCGCGCTGGTCTTCTCTTCGTGGAACGAGAGTTCGGGATAGGCGTGAAGGTGACGGTACAAACTATCGAGAGATGCATACCCATCGGCGACAGCGCTCTCGATCGAGCGGTGCGTGACTTGGAGGTCTTGCGCGGCCGCGGATAGCCCGGACACGCCCGCAATAACCGATGCAACAAGACCCAACGCCAAGAACAGACGGCGATTCCGTTTCATTGTGCGAACTCCTCGCCGCCTTCCCTTTGCTTGATGGCGCGCGGCATGTTGACAACCCTAAACATGGCACTCAGAATGCCTCAACAAGGCACTCGAATCAATACTAATTGGGGAATTTCCGGCATGAAGTAAGCAAAAGATTTGTTGTTCGGGGCTCTTGCCGTTCAGTTGGGCAAGGTGCTGCGTTCGGATTTGATAAAAGCCGCGCTCGCCTGGGCCGACCGCGCCGAAGGCTCGCTCTCCTCGACATTGGTCGATCAGGGAAAGCTCTCCCCAAGCGATCGAGACATGATCGACGGGATGGTGCGCGGCGCGTTGGAAACACATCGGGGAGACGAGGACGCACCGCTCGCCACATTCGGCGGCAACCTCCTCAACACCGGCCTCATCACGAATCTGCCCCAAGGCGCCTGCGTCGAGGTGAAATGCGTCGCTGCCGCGGCGGGATCACGCCGACCCACGCCGGCTCCCTTACCCCGCAATGCGCCGCCCTGAACCGAACCAACATCAACGTGCAAGAACTAGCCGCCGAAGCCGCCCTCACCGAAAAGAAAGAGCATGTCTATCAGGCGGCGCTCTTGGACCCGCAAACCGCGGCCGAGTTGACCATAGACGAAACCGTTGACCCGTGTGACGACCTGTTCGAGGCCCACCGCGGTTGGCTCCCGAACTTCACCTGAGCGGGGCGCGGTCAGCTTCCTCGATGCTTCCGTGGCTAAACGGGATGTTGTATCTGGAGAAGGATACAACTCTGGTTTTGGATGTATTCAGACGATTTCGAGAACAAGCCGATCGCGCCGCCGAGGGTGAGATTCAGGTTGAGTTCCTTGTGGCCTTCGCCTACGGCACACAAGAGAAGGTGCAGTCCCAAGTCCAGAGAATCGTTGCGCTCTATGGGAACAGCCTCATTGACGGCGCTGCGCTGGCCGGTGACGGAAGCACTTACACGGTCCGCTCACTCCAGAAACAGATGGACCAATTGAGTTGGAAGTATCTTCGATTAGCTGTGACGATGATTTACGTGCTCGTGGGCCGCGAGAGGTGAAAACTCGGGGAAGACTGTCAAGTTGTGAGCCGCCCTTATGCATTCCCACGGAGGACCGTGGGAACGAGAGATGTTGTTCGAGGCGCGACGGGGAGGCGCGGGAGTCCGCGTTCTTCACGATTGAAGTCGTCCCCAGGAGTCCCCCTTTGAAGGGGGACTATAGTCTTTGTCACAGGGTTGTCGAGCGATTCTTGTGTTATCTTCGCCGCTTGTAGCACGGTATGATCGAGCGTCTCGACCAAGGGGATCTGGACTTTTGTCCGTCGCGTTGTAATGGGGACTTTGGTCAATAAAAATCCCGGCTCTTCCCCTTGCTGACTTCTCGCTCGATATCGGGGATCCACAGCTTCTCGGCTACGAGGTTAACGACCCCGGATTGGATTTGTAATTTTCCTGTTACGCCTAGGAAGGCGGCGGTTTTCGCTATTACTTCGTATTTTTGGAATATGCTTTCCCAGATGACGAGGTTTACGAAGCCGGTTTCGTCTTCGAGGGTCATAAATACTACGCCTTTGGCGGTGCCGGGGCGTTGGCGGCAGATGACTAGGCCGGCGTATCGGATGGGTTGTCCGTCGGTTAGGGTGCGGAGGCTGGCGGCTTGGGGGAGTCGTTTTTTTGTTAGTTCTTCGCGCAGGGGGACCAGGGGGTGGCCTCGGGCGCTGTGGGCTGTGAATTCGTAGTCCCAGTTAATGCTCTCGAAGTCGTTCAGCGGATCGAGGGCTGCGCTGGGTTCCACAACATCGAGATCCAATTTTGCGCCTTGGGCGCGATCGAGTCCTAGGACGTCCCATAACGCGTCGCGGCGCTCGGCCCGAAAGCCTTCGAGAGCCCCACTTTCCGCCAGGAGAACTAACGCGCCTTCTTCTAGGCGTGTGCGCTCGGCGAAGTCTTTTAGGGATTGGAAGGCTTCGGAACGGCGCTCCGCTACAATCCGTTCCGCGTCGGGTTCGCGAAATCCTTTTATGAATCGGAAGCCCATGCGGACGGGGAAACCTTCGTTGCTGGGGTTTTCTTGACTGGAGTCCTCTCCAACGTGGCATGGGTTTCCAGTCCATGAATCACGGACAGGATGCCCGTGCCACGAGGATATATTACTCTTCTCGGTCGCGTCTTCGAGGAGGCAATTCCATTCGCTGTCGCGGACGTTTACCGGGTTGATTCTTACGCCGTGGCGTTTGGCGTCGCCGATGATGGTAGCGACGCTGTAGAAACCCATGGGCTGGGCGTTGAGCAGGGCGCAGAGGAAGGCCGCGGGATAGTGGCGCTTGAGCCAGGCGGTGGCGTAGGCGATGAGGGCGAAGCTAGCGGCGTGGCTCTCGGGGAAACCGTATTCGCCGAAGCCCAGGATTTGCTCGAACACGCGTTCGGCAAATTCTTGCGCGATCCCTTTGGCCATCATGCGGGTGACGAGGCGGCTCCTATGTTTTTCGATGCGACCCGTCTTGCGCCAGGCGGCCATGTCGTGGCGGAGTTGATCGGCTTCACCGGGGGTATAATCGGCCGCGACCATGGCGAGCTGCATGACTTGCTCTTGGAACAGGGGAATGCCGAGTGTCTTTTCGAGGATAGGTTTTAGGCAATCGTGGGGGTAATCGACTTCCTCCTCGCCGTTGCGACGACGCAGGTAGGGATGAACCATGCCGCCGGTAATGGGACCAGGGCGCACGATGCTGATTTCGATGACGATATCGTAGTAGTTTTTCGGCAGGAGGCGCGGGAGCATGGCCATTTGGGCGCGGCTTTCGATCTGGAACACGCCGACGGTGTCGCCTTTGCGGATCATCTCGAAGGTAGCTTCGTCTTGCGGGGGAATGGTGGCGAGGTCGAGCGTTTTTCCGCAATGTTTTTCGATGAGATCGAAGGAACGGTGAACTACATTTAAGGCGCCGAGGCCCAGGAGGTCTACTTTGAATAGGCCGAGATCTTTCACGTCATCTTTGTCCCACTGGATGACGGTGCGGTCGGGCATGGTAGCGTTTTCGATGGGGACTAGATCGTGGATGGGCTCGTGTCCGAGCAGAAAACCGCCGGGATGGATAGACAGGTGCCTTGGAAAATCTTCGATCTCGTTGGCGAGACGCAGCAGGTTGTGATGCGAGGGCGATTCGGGGTCGAAACCCGCCGCGCGGAGGGTCTCGGGCGTCAGCGACTCGTAGTGGTGAACCAGCCGCGCGAAGCGTTCGATAGCGACTTCGGAGAGGCCCAGCGCCTTGCCCACGCCGCGCACGGCGGAACGTGCGCGATACCGAATAAAATTCGCGACCATCGCCGCGCGGTCGCGCCCGTATTTCTCGTAGACATGTTGGATAACCTCCTCGCGGCGGGCGTGTTCGATGTCCAGATCGATGTCGGGCGGCTCGGCTCGTTCGCGGGAGATGAAACGTTCGAAGAGAAGCCCCATGCGGACGGGATCGACAGCCGTAATCCCGAGGCAATAACACACGGCGGAGTTGGCCGCGGAGCCTCGCCCCTGGCAGAGGATGCCGTGTTCCCGGCAATACCGGAGGACCTCCCACATGGTCAGAAAATAGCCTTCGTACTCCAACTCGTGAATGAGGGCGAGTTCTTTTTTCAGTTGCGTGACTGCATCCTCGGGAACGCCTCCGGGATACCGCTTCTTTGCGCCCTCGAAGGTCAAGGTCCGGAACCAATCGGCGGTGGTCGTGCCGTCGGGCAGGCGTTCGGAGGGGTAGCGGTAGCGAAGCTGGGCGAGAGAAAATTCGCAACGCTCCGCGACTTCTTCCGTGCGTCGGATCGAAGCGGGGTCGTCGGCGTAAAGCAGCCCAAACCCATAGGGCGCGCGCAAGGCGTGTTCTGCGTTGGGGCGGATGAGGTGGCCTGCTGTGGCAAGGGTCACGCCGTGGCGAATGCAGGTGACTATATCGTGAAGGGGACGCCGCGCGGATGTGTGATACAAGACTTCCATGCCCGCCAACGTTGGGATGCCGTAGCGCTTTGCGCGATCGCGTAGGCCGTGTTCCACTCGGGCGTCTTCGGACGCGCGGTGGCGCGTAAGCAACACGTAGAGCCGGTCGCCGAAGGCCTCTTGTAAACCATCGGTCACGGCACCGGGCTCCGAGTCCCCGGCGATAAGGCTTCGCGTCCCGCCCCACAAGGCGATGAGCCCCTCCCCCGCCTCGCGCACTTCCTCCCAACTGACCTGGCTCTCCTCTTTGGGCGAACGGAGACGGCCCTTGGAGAGTAAGCGGCAAAGGTTGGCGTAGCCGCCGCGGTTCATGGCGAGCAAGACGATGTTCGATCCGTCAAAAAGCGTGACGTCCGCGCCCGTGATGAGGTGGATACCGAGTTCCTGGGCCTTTTTATGCGCGCGGACCATGCCATAGACGCCGTCGCGATCGGTGAGGGCGAGGGAGCGGATGCCGAGGCGGTGGGCCTCTTCGATCAGCTCGGCGGGATGGCTGGCCCCTTCGAGGAAGGAGTAGTTGCTCTTGCACCATAGGGGGACGTAGCTGTTATTTGCGCCTAGCCAAGGCATGTTAGCGATGCCTTTGGAGTCTTTGGAGTAAGAACATCCGCCTTCGAAGACGGTACCTACAAAAGTCTCTCAACCTGTCATTGCGAGGGAGCCTAAGCGAGCGCGGCAATCTCTTCGACCAAATCGATTTGCGAAAAAAAGATTGCCGCGCTCGCTTAGGCTCCCTCGCAATGACAATAAATGGAGGATTCTTCGCTATTGCCGGCCCTGATTTCCAACGGCGATTTTGAGTACCGAAACGGCTCATTGCACTTCTCCCTGAAGGAACCAACGCCGCCGTTTTTGGTCGTAATAGATCCAAAGCCAACGGCCTTTCCGCGTGCGCACGTAGTAATAGGCCCGCTCGATTTCTTTCCGCCACCAGCCGCCCGAAACAATATGCGGGCCGATCGATTCCTCGACGGGGCCGTCTGCTATCCCCGCGATGAGCCAGCCATCCGGTTCGTGGCGCGCCCTGGGCGGGAGCGGCACAGGCGGGGTGTGGAGTCGGCGGATCATGGGGCGAGTGGAGGTTTTGGAAAGGGGTATGATCGAAGGCGCACCTATATTGTCAAGTGCTTCCCAGCCGAAACGCGCATCCGGAAGATGCCCCTCGTAGAGCCGCGCGCGCACAATTGAATCGTTGCCAAACTCGGCCCGAATCGTGGCGAAAGCGTGGCGCACAGCCGCGAGATTCCGGTGCGGGGCTTCGCGGAACAGATCGAGTTGCTCTTGCGGCGCACGCACCCCATCGGCCTGAATGCGGACCTCGACCACACCGGCGGAAATGGAGAACGTTTCCAGGCGCAGGCGAATGAGCGACAAGAGTTGGCGGGCGTCGAGCGTAGGATCAGCCTGGGAAAGGCGTTCGCTCTGTTTGCGTTTGTTGTCCAGGAGCAGGGAAAAACGCAGCGACACAAGGGCCTCGTGGCGCGCGAACAATTCCGCGAGAACGGCGCGGAGCAGCGGCGCGATGATCCCAAGCAGGCGGGCGGTATTCGTCTCGGCGTAATCGAGGAGCGTCCGTTGCTCGACCGGCTCCAGGAGGGGTTGCGGGTCGATGGGCGACCAACCTCTCCCCCGGGCCATTTGATACAACTCGTGGGCTTCAGGGCCAAAGCGTTTACGAATGCCCGAGGCCGGCAAATCGATGAAAGCGCCCAGAGTATCCATGCCGAGTTTGAGCAGCATGTCTCGCAGTTTTAGGTCGAGGCAGAGGCGGTCGATGGGGACTGCGCGGAGGTGGGCGCGTTCTTGTTCGGCGTGAGAGAAAACGATGTTGTCGGCGTTCGACATGGCCGCGGCATAACTTCCAAAACGGGAGAAACCCACGGCGACAATCGCGTCGAAGCCGGCTTCTAGCAAATCGCTTCGGATGCCTTCCGCCCAGTCGTCAAAGGAAGGATAGACTTCTTTTAGTCCTGATGCGTCCAGCCAAAACACGCCGGGTTCCCGGTGGGAAGACTCGATACGGGGGCTGAACCCCCAAAGTCGCCGCGCAAGAAGGTCGAGTGTCTCGGCGATATCCGTCTCCGCCACAGCCCCCGCGCGCAAATCCCGCGAAAGAGAAAGCCCCGTAGCGTAGCACATGCCGGGCAACAGCCGCTCAGCGCGAGCGCGTTCGTTTACCCATTGAATCATGCCCTGCGGCTTGTCCCTATCGACCACGGCGACCGCCACGTCCTTCCAATCAGGGCGATCGCGAAGGAGCGCTTGTAGTGGCAGCGCGGGGACGTTGACGCAGGCTATTCTCGATATGTGGTTCATAGCCTTTTCTTTTGACAGGATTTACAAGATGAACAAGATTCTTTGAACCACGAATGAACACCAATGCACACAGCGCGGCATAGCCGCGACCAGATTGCGTCTACTCCGGAGAGGGTGCACTCCTTCTTTCTGTCATTGCGAGGGAGCCTTGGCGACCGCGGCAATCTCGATACGGGCGAAGTCTTCGGGATGAAGAGATTGCCGCGGTCGCCAAGTCTCCCTCGCAATGACAAATCGTGTTGATTTTGTATAAAATTTTACTACTATCATATTAGTAGAACTAAAAATACAATGAATTGTAAAGATATTAGTATTTATTCGTCTCCATTCGTGGTTCGAGATGTTCAGCACAGCCCATCCAGTCCACAAAAAACCTCCGCATGTTCCCAACCCGCATCCCGCCGCCGGTCTTTTTCGATATGCACCTCGCCGACAAAGCGGTCGAAATCGTCACGCCGCATTTCCGTGTGGCCGCGAATAGAAACAAGCGGCCCGAGGGAGGGCGCTCGCGATTCCTTGCGCGTGATACAGATCAAGGCTGTGTGATATTTCTTGGCCAACGCCGCCAAGCGGGACTGAGTGGCCTGTGGAACCCGCTGCGCCGACGCCAAATCGAGAACAAGGATGGCAAAACCTCCCGAACGCACGAGCGCGTCCGCCGCGCGCGCGCCTTTGGCCGCATCGGGGACGCGCACGACGGGCAAGGCCGCCAAGTCGATGCCCGAGGCCGCGAAGTCAGGCGGAAAAAAAGTAGAGGCCCCTTCCGTAATCCAGGCCGCCGCTTCGCCCTGACGTTGCGCTTCCAAAATGAGGCCCGCGCTTACCGTGAGCGCCGCCGTAGCCGTCGATCCCGAAAGCTCCACAAAACGGCCCGCGAGCGCATCCAGATTCCACGTGTCACGCGAAAACTCCAGCGCCTTTTCTTCGAGACGGCGTGCCACGACGATGCCTTTCACTTCGAGCAATGGAAGAGGAACCGTGCCCATAACTCAAAGCCCTCCCCCTTCCAGAAAACGCCGCACCTCCACGACTTTTCCTAGTATGGAAAATGCGCCGGGCTCCGGCACAATCGGTTTGAAATCGGGATTCTCCGGATGCAACTCGACCCGGCGCCGGCGTATGCTGAGGGTTTTCACCGTCGCCTCGCCGTCCACCAGCACGACTACGATGTCCCCAGGCTCGGCCGTAGGCTGCGAACGCACGACCACCACATCGCCGGGAAGAATCCCCGCGCCGTTCATGCTCTCCCCCTGGACCCGCAAGCCGAAGAGGCCGTCCGAAGATTTACCCTGTGCCGGAATATGCCCCTCCGGCGCTTCAATCGCGCTGTGGGGATCGCCGGCCTGAATGCGGCCCAGCAGTGGAATCAAAATAGGCGGCGCCGTGCCGCCCTGCTGCTCCGGCAGAAAATACCCCCGCGCCTTGCCAGCCCGTTTCGCGAGCCGCCCATCCAGCACCAGCCGCTCAAGATGCTCCCGAGCCGTCTGCACCGCGCAAAAGCCCAAAGCCTCCTGCACCTCCCGCACCGTAGGCGGCAGGCCCCGCTCAAGGCGTTCCCGCACAAAGCGATACACCCGCTCGCGCGTCACACCCGGTTTAGTCCGTGGCGACATGAAAACATGATACCATACATTTGTCTGGTATACAAGAAAAAGCTTTTTGAGTTGGAAAGCGGCACCGGGCTCGTTCCCACGGAGGACCGTGGGAACGAAGGTATTGGAATTGCCCTGACTACTGGACAGCTTCCTCGATCGGCACAAGGGCAAACGCTCCTTCGTCGTGGGTAACGGACCCAGCCTCAACGAAATCGATATGACGTTGCTTAAGAACGAAATAACGTTTGGCTCCAATCGCTGCTTCTTGGGCTACGAAAAGTGGGGATTCGACTTCACCTACTGGGGCGTGATGGACCGCTTGCAGGTGGAAGAGTACGGAACGGAGTATGAGGACAACGTGCCCGCGCACACGCTAAAGTTCTTTCCCTTCGAATTCGAGAACGCGTGTCCCATCAATTTCTCTTATGACGGAAAGACGCCCTACAAGTTTTCCGGGTCGCCGGACCTCCATCACCGTTACCCACATGCACCTGCAGATCGCGGTCATTATGGGCTGCAACCCGATCTACCTCATCGAGTGCGACCACCGCTACCACTTAGAGGATTCCAAAAAGAAGAAGGGCGAGCTAAAACGCGCAGACGTGAAGGGCGCGGAAGTATGGGTGGTTGATGACGCAAAAGGCGTGACGCATTTCACCGACCAGTACACTGGCGGCGAGAAGAAAATATTCGTAACTCCCAAGCCAGAGCGTATGGAAAATGCCTTTGAGGTCGCGCGAAAATGGTGCGAAAAGCGAAGCATCTGCGTCATCAACGCGACCCCAAACACAGGGCTCAAGACCTTTCCCCTCGCGGATTACGCCAGCCTCTTCGCGGATAAGTCGCAAAATATCTTTGTGCACACTGAAACACATTTGCCCCTGTCTTATCGAGACGCATTTCAAACCGTCAGGGGAGTTGGGGCTCGGCGCACATCTCGACTACGACTGTTCGCGACTCGCCCGGGTGGAGGGGTGCGAGCGCGGGCCACACCTCTCCGAAAAAGTCGCCCTGGACTCGGTAGTATGTCAGATGCAATCCCTGAATGCCGGTCGTGGTCGCTCGATTGATGATGTAGGCCCCATCCCGTGTTCGAATGGCCCATTCAATCCAGCCGCGCTCTCCCTCGTCTCGTAGCGGAATCCATACCTCGTCTTCCTGAAGTTTCGTCCGTCTCCAGCGCTTGCCGTCTCTCACCCATACACGCCGCGGAGCGCTTTCCGCGACAGCATGAGGCGTCAGTGAAATGCTCGGAATACTTAGCGCCGTGTCCGACTCGTTTGTGTATTCCATGGAGACGCGCATTGCACCGCTCTCACTGACGAGAGAAAAGACTCGCCGCTCTATCAATCCATTAAGGTGAACCGTTTCGAGAGCGAGCGTAGCATTGCTCCGCTCTACAACCATATATTGGCCTGGCTGTTCGGGTGCGGTGCCCGCGGCGTAATTTGCCTGGTTCCAAGCCCTGGGTTTGCGCGGACGCCTTAGAATATCCTCGTGGCTAGGCACGATTTCGACGCCGGCCTGTTTGTCGTTAATCCGAGCCAACATCCCTCCCATCGAAGGAATCATCCAGGCGGTATAGCGGTCGCTCTCCAACATTTCAAAGCGAATCCGTTGACGGCGCGGAGGCGTCTCGCCACCCAATGCCTCCCAGAAAACCTCGATGGGATAGTCATTGTAATGTGTGATGCCATATCGCTTCAGCATCTCCCAAAACTGGTCGAAACTTCGGGTTGGCGGACGGACCAGGAGATACGAAGAATCGCGCACCGTCACTTTCGGAGGGCAAACCAACGCTGCATAGTACACGGGCAAACGCGCTCGCAACAGCCGTGCGCGAAACGGTTTGGACGGCGTCGCCTCAGCGGCGCGGCGAAAAATGTCCAAAGCCTTGACTACCGTATCGTAGTCCATCCACTGCATGGAGTTCGCCATAGTCAGGATGACATCGTCTCCACCAACTCGTTCTTCGAGGAGTTCAAGATACTCCGATATAAATGGAGCCGCCGGTCCGTAATACGCCGACACAAACTCGGCCCACAGTTCTCGCCAATCCACCGTGGGATTCCACAGGCTCCGCGCGAGGATATATCCCTTCAAATGCTCGAAATCCGTATGGGGAGAAACCGGGCTCGCCTGCTCGTAGACGCCGCTCACTCCGGCATCGGCGAAGAACTTCGCGTTCGGCTGTAGCACCGGGACATTTGGGTGTGGCCCGAGGTGGCTATGCCAATTTAGCGTGTAATCCCAAACGTACAAGTTCTTCGTGATCTTCGCCCAGCCCCAGACATCTTTGGCGAAAGCGCTGTTGCGCTCGCTCGATGGATTCGAAAGCGGCGTGCTGTAATCGGCTTCAATGGCGCAGAGCCGCACGATGACATTGTCGCGCGGCTTGACCCGCTTCGGCGGTTTGCGCGAGTACACATAGGCAAAGGTATCGACGTAGGCATCCGGAAACTCGCCTTCGATCGCTTCCGCGACACGGTTCACAAAATGAATGATGCTGCCCGACTGGCTGCCCTCCGCTTTGTCCACCGCCCGGCAGTTCTCGCAGGCGCACCACAGACCCCGGTCCATCTGTGTCACGCTGATAATCCGGTCGTTGGCCCCCGCCTCACGCAACATGACGAGCGCCTTCTCGACGGTGATGGCCAGTACATCGGGATTCGTCAGGCAGAGCTGGGAATCTCGAACGCGTACGCCGCCTACCTTCGAAAAGTACTCGGGGTGCTCATCGAAGTATTGCGCGGGGCTGACGAAATGATGAAAGGTATGGCCAAAGTATGGCTTTCCTCCGGCGTAACCCATGTGGCCGCCCATCTCATCAGGTACCGCCGACCACATGCCGTTTACACCATGGATAGCCGCAAAGCGTGGCGATTCGACAAAGACGCGCGCGCTCACGTCGCGATACGTGAAGGGCGGCACATAGCGATGGTCTATCTCTGGCAGAAATTCTGGTGGAGGCGGAATTCGAACGAGATCCGGCGCGAACCATCGTACGCCCATGTACTCGCGCATGAACTCGTAGACGGCATATAGCGTACCGCGATCGGCATTCCCGGTAACGACAAGCCGCTTGCTTTCGATGGGCAGAGCCTCACGGAAGCTACGGCGAATGCTCGAGCGGCGAGTCCACGTCGTGAAATCTTGGGTGCGGATGAGCAATCCGTCGACGCCCAGACCCAACACCTCTTCCTTGGATAAGCGGGGATTGCCCGAGCGACCCAGCAAGATATTCACCCGTCCGGAAATGGAAACCTCCGCAAGTTCTGGTCGATGGCCGGTCGACCGCTCCCAAATGCGTTGGAATTCGGACGCAGCGAATGCCTCCGTTTCCGAGGGCGATTCGCCCGTCACGATCGCAATATCCCCGTAGCGACCCTTCGGTATCCATGCACCTGCGCTTTTTCGTCCAGGCGGATCGGCACTCACCGGCAGCGCACGTACCGCGGATAACGCAAGTACCACTGACAATATGCACACGGCCCGCGCAAAGAACAATAGCGTTCTCACAAAAACTCCCAACAACATACATTGGCGCTTGTCGCCGATGTGGTTGTCCCAATCTACTCCACACGAATATCATGCTCGCGCTTCATGCCTTTGATACCGACAAGAGCATCACCGCCCGGGCTGCGGCCTCCTTCGCCCAGAATCAGGTAGTGTTCATACTGCGGAAGCCGCTGATGCCACGGAAGCTATGCACAATACCGCGTAAGAAATTCTAACAAGACAAGCACCTGGAAGCGAAGTGTGGAGCAAATGCCGTGGTCGAAATAGATCGAGAGTGGGGCTACTTCGGGGCGCCAATGCTCGAACCGACTTTGACGAAGAAGACACGCACTGCGTATACTGCCCGGCGATTAGCGTCGATAAATTCGTGAGGTTCGGGACTGCCGTTGCGTCAAAGAAATCCAAGTCCAAAAGTATCTGCAAACGGTAAAACCATATTCCTCTTACTAAGGTAGGGGTTGTGGCAAAACAAGTCGATCAAACGGGTTGGGGCCAATTAGGCTTTCG
>CAYNZS010000054.1:0-18134 GCA_964401695.1 uncultured Nitrospirales bacterium | reverse complement strand
TTCTAAACGGGACTTCAACCTACTCACTTCCATCGACGGCGTCGGTCCCATCACAGCCATGACGATGCTTGCCGAGATCGGAGACCTCCGTCGTTTCGAGCGGGCACGTCAACTCACGGCCTACGCCGGAGTGAGTCCCCGCGTTGTTGAATCAGGGACGAGTGTCCGCGGAAAAACGCGGATGTGCAAACGAGGCAATAAGAGAATTCGCCAGGCGCTCTACCTCTCCGCCATGGCGACGCTCAACACGAAAAAGCCGAACACACTGAGTACGATGCACTATCGATTATGCGATGACGGCAAAGAGGGAAAGTCCGCGCTCGGAGCCGTCATGCGAAAGCAACTCACCGT
Organism: uncultured Nitrospirales bacterium; assembly: GCA_964401695.1. GTDB lineage: Bacteria > Hydrogenedentota > Hydrogenedentia > Hydrogenedentales > JAPYPO01. The sequence continues at coordinate 17,783 of CAYNZS010000054.1, read as the reverse complement.
CATGCGCGCCGTCATCATCACTGGAAAACCCTACGACCCGAACTACAAACCGTGTGGAAAAGTAGGCGCGCACCCGACCCAATAAAGGAGAATTTTCCCTTGACAAAAAACAGATTATCTACGGGGACAATCAACATTTGGCGGCCCAGAAATACTTGGTTGTTGGCGATAACCAGCAATAGGTATGCCATCGTCGACATTTTCGCATAACCAACAACAAATCAATCGGTTAGGAACTTTTTCGCTGACCGAGAAGCGATGCCCGGCCGGGCAACAACTGCCCTCGCCGAGACAAATCTGCCGCTAGCCCGTGAAGTCGAGGATTGCCCGCCAAACCTCGAGCTTGTTCTCGCGAGAAAGGGACGCATGGGCGGCACTGGTCGAAGGTAGGACGAGCAACTCGATACAGGGCGCATCCGCGGGTAGCCGTGGCGCGATCCTTCGGAGGAACAACTCGTTCGCTTTTCTGCCATTGAACGCGATCGCCTTCAAGGTGGAATGCTTGGACAGAAGCCCCATCAAGTTATTCAGAACGATCGAGGATTTCTCGATGTTCGAGTCCAGACTGCCCTGCCTCTTACAGGAATGGACCACATCCCACAAGGCCACCTTGCCCGACTTCAGCGCTCGCAGCCGGTCCCGGTATGGAGCGGCGCCCGAAAAGCCCAACAGCTCTCCCATAATGGGCCAGAACGCGTTCGTCGGATGAGCGTAATACTGCCGCGCCCGAAGCGACCTCTCTCCCGGCATCGATCCGAGTATCAGAATCTGGGGTCCGGCGCCGACAACGGCGGGCATGCCTATGTCGGGCTGCTCAGGTTTCCTTGGAAGATCACCCATATCAAATGCGCATGCCTTCACACATTGTGCCCTGTAGGATCCGTCTAAATTATCGCCGAGTTCTTCGGGAAACATGAGACGATCTCCGTTGGCTCATGAGTTTGCAGCCGACCAAACTTGAATCGAGTGTGTTCTTCTGATTAAGTGAGCAGGTATCATCCTCAAAATCACGATGGGCTAACAACGGATGTATTCTCGCACTCTCCAAAGTCGAAGTTCCAGACAAAGATACGGCAAGGTGATTAGCCAAAGGCGGTAAACAACGATGCAGGACAGAACAAGCGCGCTAATCGTATTAGCGCTCAACACGGTGGCGTTCACCGTGTGCTTCGCGTGGTGGATGCATACGGTGATTCAGCGGATACTGCGCAAAGCGGCGCCAGAGGCAGCAAGAAAGTTCGTAGACATCGAGAATTAGGCGAACGAGAAGAGTCGCGGAAAGAACTACTCGCGTACCGTCCAACGCGGAGCGCCGTGTAGGGGAAGATCGGCAGCTTGGCGTTCCGCAACGGAGCCGCGCCCCTGATCCCGTGGTACGAGGTCCATTTCCAGATCCCCGCTGGACTAATGATCGAGGATCCCGAACGCTCCATCGGAACGAGCTGAATACCTATTGAATATACGGTGAAAATGGGATAGACTTGCAGAGTATCGACCTGCGGCAATCGTGAGTAGGTTCAATTGTGTATCCAATTTTTTGTTTCACCGAGCCGTGGCGGTCACCGCGGCATTCAGCAGCCAAAAGGAGGTAATGCCTATGTCAGCGCAAGTTACTCAGTCGGCGCCAAGTTTCTCGACGACGGCCGTCATGCCAGATAATACCTTTAACGACAATTTCGCCCTAGCTGATTACAAGGGCCAATACGTAGTCCTGTTTTTCTATCCGCTGGACTTTACCTTCGTTTGCCCGTCGGAGATTATAGCCTTCGACGACAAGCTGCTCGAGTTCAAAAGCCGCAACTGCCAAGTTATCGGCGCTTCGGTGGATTCCCATTTCACTCATCTCGCGTGGAAGAACACACCGCGCGTCGAGGGAGGCATCGGCAACATCCAGTACCCGCTCGTCTCCGACCTTACAAAATCCATCGCGACGGATTACGAGGTCCTGCTGGGCGATGGCATTGCCCTCCGCGGCCTGTTCCTGATCGACAAAGACGGCCTGCTGCGGCACAAACTGGTCAACGATCTTCCGCTTGGGCGGAACGTGGACGAAGCACTGCGCGTACTGGACGCGTTGCAGTTCACCGAAGAACACGGCGAGGTCTGCCCGGCGAATTGGAACAAGGGCGACGAGGCCATGAAACCGACGGCCGAAGGTGTTGCGGAGTACTTGGCTAAACACAGCGCGTAGACCCGCCACTGCTCAGATACTGTAAACGGGCGCTGTCGATTCCCCATGGAATGGACAGCGCCCTTCTTTGCAGCGCCTTCAATGGACAGGGTATACTCTTCCGGTTGCTTCCACTGTAAACCGGGCAGCGTAAGGAGTCGTTGTGTTACCTAAAGGACTTGGAAATCTCGGCAGCATGGTGAAGCACGCCATAGAGCTTAAAGGGAAGATGGAAGGCATCAAGGAGCAACTCGCTTCCGAGCAAATCGAGGCATCCTCCGGCGGCGGAATGGTCACGGTCGTCGTAAATGGAAAGATGGAACTGCTATCCCTTAAGATCGATCCCGGCATCATCGACAAAGAGGATCCGGAAATGCTGGAAACTTTGGTTCGCGCGGCTGTCAACGAAGGCGTAACCAAAGCCCAGGAGCTGGTCAAAGACAAAATGACCGAGTTGACGGGCGGGATGGATATCCCCGGATTAACGTCTTAGCCGCCCTTTCATTATTCGCTCCGATTTGTGTAGAAAGGCCTTCGTGCGCATCGTATTCTTCGGTACGCCAGAACTTGCCGTTCCCTCGCTCGAGGCCCTCGCCGACGCTCATGAGGTTGTCGCGTTGGTATGCCGCCCAGACAAACCGAGGGACCGGCGCAAGAAGCTCATTCCGCCGCCCACGAAGATGTGGGCTATCGAGCGTGGAATGGAAGTCGTCCAGCCAACCAAGCTTAACGATGGATCCTTCGAGGTGTGGTTGAAGGAACAGAATCCAGACCTGTGCGCTCTCGTGGCCTATGGGCGAATCCTCAAACAACCGATTCTGGATGTTCCGAAACATGGATTCTTGAACATGCATCCAAGCCGTCTGCCCAAATACCGGGGGCCCTCCCCGATCCAGAGCGCGATTCTCGCGGGAGAGACCGAAACGGCTATCTCGATTATGCGCCTCGACGCGAGCATGGACACAGGGGATATCCTGCTCCAAGAACCCGCGGCGATAGACCCAGGGGATACAACCGCCACGCTAAGCGTCCGTCTCGCGGGGCTTGGTGCGAAGCTGATGGTCGAAGGCGCGGCAAGGGTCGAATCGGGACAGGCCTCATTCCGCCCCCAGGGCGAATCGGGCGCAACCGTGACGCGCACTTTCGAGAAGAGCGACGGCCGCATCCATTGGGACACGCCGGCGCGCGATATTGTCAATCTCGTTCGTGCGTCAGATCCCTGGCCCGTCGCGCAGACGCTCTACGACGGGGAGGTGTTCCGGGTCCACCACGCGCAGGCCCTCGGCGAGACGCACGATGCGGCTCCGGGTACCATCTTCTGCGTGGAAAAGGATTCCATTGTCGTCGCGGCGGCGGGGGGCGCGGTGTCCATCGACAGAATTCAGGCGCCCGGCAAACGCGCTATACCCGTTTCCGATTTCTTGCGCGGCCGCTCGGTCAAGCCCGGCGACCGCTTCGAAGATTTCTCTTAGCCATGCCAGCCGACCCGGTACGCGACGCGGCGATCCAAGTCTTGCTGCGCGTTTTCGAGCAGGACGCCTATATCAACCGCGCCTTGGACCGCGCCCTGCGAAGAAAGACTAACCTCTCCCGGCGCGGCACGCGTTTCATGACGCAACTCGTCTACGGCACCGCACGCCACAAGGGCCTCTGCGACTTTGTCCTCGATAGCCGCACACACCAGCCGCTCGAGAAACTGCCCGCGCCCATTCGCTGCATCCTGCGCATGGGCGTGTTTCAAGCGCTATTCTGCGACCAGGTGACCTTTCCGGCCATGGTCCACACATCCGTGGATCTAGCGAAGAAACGTGGCCACGCCGGCACCGCGCGCCTAGTCAACGCCGTCTTGAATCGCGCGCCGAAAGCCCTCGACGAAATCGCGTTCCCCGACCCCGAATCCCAACCGGTCGAGTATCTATCGACGCGCTACTCATTGCCCGCCTGGCTCGTGGAGAAGTGGCGAGCGAATTTCGGGGCGGAAACGGCGGATTCAATCTGCGAGGCAAGCGACACGGAGGCGCCTCGGACCCTCCGTGTGAATACAACCCTGACGACGCGCGAAGGATTGCTGGGTACCCTGAAGAAATCCGGCGTTACCGCCGTGGCGGCGAGCGCCGCACCCGAGGCGATTCATGTGCTCGACGGACCGTTACCCACCGGCGCGAAGGCCTTTCAGCGCGGGCTTTACTACATGCAGGACGAGGCCTCCATGCTCGCGGGGCATCTTCTAGCACCTGAGCCGGGAGATCGCATACTCGATATGTGCTCGGCGCCTGGCGGGAAGACGACGCACCTCGCTCAACTGGCCAAAGGCCGAGCGCGTATCGTGGCGATGGACGAGCACGCCTGGAAACTGGGCCTCGTCCTGGAGAATTCCGAGCGCCTTCAATTGAAGGGGATTAGCCCATTGACGGCGGATGGCGGAAGCCCCCCTTTCGACGGGAAATTCGACCGGATCTTGCTCGACGCCCCATGTTCCGGCTTCGGAACGTTGCGCAGGCATCCAGAGTTGAAATGGCGCGCCACTCCCGGACTCACCCAAGAAATGGCGGCCATCCAGCAGCGGCTATTGCGTTCGGCGGTGCGCCTCTGCAAGAATGGCGGCCTCATCGTGTACTCCGTTTGCACCTTCACGCCCGAAGAAACTTTCGGTATCGCCGAGGAGATGGTAAACGAGCGCGGCGTTGCCTGCGAAGACGGACCGGAGTGGTTATATCAGTGGAAGATCGGCACGGGTCAATATCGGATTCTTCCGAGGAAAGGCCAATCGGACGGATACTTCTTGACGGCGTTGCGGAAACAATCCTAGGCGTTGTCCTTTTTTGTTTCCGCTTCTTCGGATGGACCGTCCGATGGACCTTCGCCACGATCCTCTTCATAGGGATCATGGCCGCGGCCGCATGGTTTGTGTTCAACCAGGCCGTCGAAGGCGGCGCCCATGTGGTCGTGCCGGACGTCATCGGCTGGCCCGTCGACAAGGCCCAACTCGCGCTGAGTCAGGCCGGCCTCGAACTCGGACGTCAAACCCAAAAAGCCAGCGATCAGTTTCCCGAATACCACGTCATGCTTCAACGCCCCTCCGCCAACGATGTCGTGCGCCAGGGCCGCAAAGTCAATTTCACTATTAGCGCCGGCCGTCAGAGCGAAGAAGCGCCAAACCTCGTTGGGAAGAGCTTTGAAGAAGCCATGCAAGACCTCGGCGCGACGCGCCTCCTGGTGGGCAGGAGGGCCTCGATCCATTCCGACGCGCCCAAAGACATGGTTCTCGCCCAAGACCCGGCCGCGGGGCGGATTCTCGAAGGCGGAACGGAGATTAGCCTGCTTGTCAGCGATGGTCCCGCCACCCAAACCATGTTCATGCCCGAGATCGTCGGTCTTTCAATAGACCAAGCCGAGCGCGCGCTCGCGCCTCTGAAGGTGGAGATAGAAAGGTACGCCGTTGAAGGCGTGGGGAAGAATCTCGACATGATTCTTGCGCAGACGCCGACGGCCGGCACGACGGTCCACGAAGGCCGCCTCGTCACCTTTGATGTGAGATACCGGCCCACTTCCCTCCCGCCCGATGCGCGGCGGCGCGCGACCTTCAATTACACCGTTCCCGACATGCCCACCGCCCCGACAATCAGCATTGATGTGCTCGACCGAAATGGTGTGCGCCTGACGCTCTATCCCCCGCGGCAGATTGCCCAGCGGACGCCGCTTAGATGGCCGATCACGTTCATTCAAAGCGCCACCATCGAGTTCTACGTCAACGGGGAACTTGAGCGCACTTATCGCTACGAAAACGGATCCGAACCCGAAATCACCATCATGGATGCCGCCCCGCCGGGCGCGGTCACGCTGAGCCCAATCGACGAACCACCGCTGGTCACCGGATTCGAGCCGCGAGCTACCCGCATAGGGCCGACGCGGTAAGAGCCAACTCACGCCGGAGCCAGTGGAACAGGAACCATCATGTCCAATCCGAAAATCAAAGTAGCGCCCTCGATCCTCGCAAGCGATTTCAGCAAACTTGGCGAAGAGATAGGCCTCGTCATCGAAGCCGGAGCCGACATGATTCACGTGGACGTCATGGACGGCCATTTCACGCCTAATATCACCATCGGGCCGCCTGTGGTCGCGTCTTTGCGCAGCCACAGCAGCGTGCCCCTCGACCTTCATTTGATGATCACCGACCCCGAGGACTATGTCGAAGACTTCGCCGGCGCCGGCGCCGACATTATCTCGTTCCACATCGAAGCGGCGCGCCACCCCTTGCGCCTCATCGAGAAGATCAAGACGCTCGGCTGCCAAGCGGGAGTCGTGCTCAACCCAGGTACCTCTCAGGACGATATCGAATACATCGCCGACGCGGTAGACATGGTGCTCGTCATGACCGTGAACCCGGGTTTCGGTGGCCAAGCGTTCATCCCGGAAATGTTAGAAAAAATCAAGTACGTCCGCGCCATGCTCGGTAGCCGCGACCTTGAAGTCGACGGAGGGATCGACGGCAAGACCGCCGCGGATGTCATCGAAGCCGGCGCGAACGTCCTCGTTTCCGGCTCCTACATTTACAACGCCGATTCCTACATGGAAGCCATAGACGAACTCAAAGCCGGCGGAAGTTGACGGGAGGAGAACGGCGATCCCGAGCGGCAAACGGATTAAGAAGATCCCAGTAAGTTTCCATGCCCAAAAACAGCATCCGTATCCAAGACAAGAATGACGTTATCCTCGACCTTCGCAACGTTCTGAATGAAGTCGAGGGTTGAGTCCGTCTCCAACTGAGGCGGGGGATGGATTCTATAATCCGAAAATCGCAACACCTCGGACACCGCATCCACTTCAATCCCGATAGAGATTTCGCTGTCTCCGTCCTCCAACTTCATCACGATAATGCTTGTGCGTTCATCGCGGGCGCGCGCTTCGAGTCCGAGCCGGACCCGCAGATCAACGACGGGCACGACTTTCCCGCGCAAATTTACAACGCCAAGCACAAAACTCGGTGTACTGGGAACGCGCGTCGTGTTAACGACCCCGGTGATCTCAGAGACACGCCGCGTGTCGATCCCGTACATCTCATCGCCCAATTTGAAGGTCAAATACAAGTCGCTATCTTCTACCATAACCTGCCCTCCGTCGTTCGAATTCGCTCATGGCTTCCTCGCGCGAACCGGCTATCGGGTCAACCCACGGGCTTCCGGTCGATCGCTGCGGCCGCCGCTATCGGCCTCAAGCATCTTGCGCATCGAGAACCGAAGCGTCCGCCTCCGTGCTCACCCGATTGACCCCATCCGATTCCCTTTGTGTATTCGCAAAGTTCACAAGACCGCCTATATCCAAGATAAGTCCCACATTTCCGTCCGGCAGGATGACTCGCCGTCGCGGTGGGAAACCAGTGAACTGTCCGGGCTAGCCGCGCCATCCGTTTGCGCGATAGCGCCTTCACGGAGTATCATGGGTGGATCGTCGAAGTATGCCCTGTTCCTGGCCTGTTGGGAATAAAGCCCTAGGAGGTCGTGTTAGCTGTAACGTAGTTAGTTTAACGGGTTTAGCTATGTGCTAGACCGGTTTGGGGGCCTCTGTCAGCATACCGGTAGGCGGGTTGCAGGTGGTGGTTCCTCTTACGCGGTTTGGCATCTTTCGCGGGGCATGGGTCCCGCTTCGTTATCTAACGCGGCGCTTCTTAGGCCTCTCGGCTTGGAGTTAATACCATGGGTTCGGAAGAAATCCTCGACGCGGAATACACCGGGGATCGAGTCGAGCAGAGCAACACGCAGGCCAAGGAAATGGCCCACCAGGAGTACAAGCATGGTTGGTCTACCGATATCGAGCAGGACACCTTCGCTCCGGGGCTGAACAAGGACGTGATTCGGCGGCTCTCGGCTGTCAAGAAAGAGCCCGAGTGGCTGCTTGAGTGGCGGCTTAAGGCCTACGCCCACTGGCTGACCATGGAAGAGCCTCACGATTGGGCCAATCTCGAATATAGCCCCATCGACTATCAGGCCTCAAGCTACTACTCCGCGCCGAAGAAGACGGCCGAATACAAGAGCATCGACGAGGTCGACCCGAAACTCCTGAAGACTTTCGAGAAACTGGGCATACCGCTGGACGAGCAAAAGCGACTGGCGGGCGTGGCGATCGATGCCGTTTTTGATAGCGTCTCCGTCGCCACAACGCACAGGGATATCCTGGGCAAGCAGGGGATTGTTTTCTGCTCCTTCAGCGAGGCGGTCAAAGAGTGCCCCGAGATCGTAAAGAAGTATCTGGGCTCGGTGGTTCCGGCGAACGACAATTTCTATGCCGCGCTCAATTCGGCCATATTCAGCGACGGCTCCTTCGCCTTCATCCCCAAGGGCGTCACGTGCCCCATGGACTTGTCCACCTACTTCCGCATCAACGCGCGGGAGACGGGCCAGTTCGAGCGGACGCTCATCATCGCCGAGGAAGGCGCGTCGGTCAATTACCTCGAAGGCTGCACGGCCCCCATGCGCGACGAACATCAGTTGCACGCGGCCGTCGTCGAACTGGTTGCCCTTGACGACGCCTCCGTCAAGTATTCGACGGTGCAAAATTGGTACGCGGGCGACGAAAATGGCGTCGGCGGCATCTACAATTTCGTGACGAAACGCGGCAAGTGCCTCGGCCGGAATTCGCGCATCTCGTGGACCCAGGTCGAGACGGGCTCGGCGATCACCTGGAAGTATCCGAGTTGCCTTCTGATGGGCGACGGTTCGGTGGGCGAGTTCTATTCGGTGGCAGTTAGCAACTTGCGGCAGCAGGCTGACACAGGCACGAAGATGATCCACATCGGCAAGAAAACAAACAGCACCGTTATCTCGAAGACCATCTCCGCCGGCCGCGGCAACAACAGCTACCGCGGCATGGTTAAGGTGATGCCCAAGGCGTCGAATTCGCGCAGCTACACGCAATGCGATTCACTATTGATCGGCGACCGCTGCGGCGCGCACACGTTCCCGTATATCGAAGTGCGAAACACCTCATCCAACGTCGAGCACGAAGCGTCCACCTCGAAAATTAGCGAGGACCAACTATTTTACTGCCGGCAGAGGGGCATGTCGACGGACGACGCGGTGTCCTTGATTATCAACGGCTACTGTAAAGAAGTATTCGATCACCTGCCGATGGAATTCGCCGTCGAAGCGACCAAGCTCCTCGGCATAACCCTCGAGGGCAGCGTCGGCTAGCTCGGATATCTCGCAGGTTTTCGTAGCGAGACGGTGGAGAAGGTTGCTATAACGAGACCTATCCGAAGCTTTTCGGACGACAGCGTGGCGGGTCACGTCGAGGTCGAAAGGCGAGAAAAGTCACGTCAGAGTGGCCTTATCCGCCGTCGCAGTAGAAGAGCGGCGAGATATCCGGGCTAGCCGAGCCCGCCCAACGGAGTAGAAACCAACGCGATGCTTAACGTAAACGATTTGCATGTGAGCGTGGAAGGCACTGAAATCCTCAGGGGCCTTGCCTTGTCGGTCAAGGCCGGCGAGGTACACGCCATCATGGGTCCGAACGGATCCGGGAAGAGTACGCTGGCCCAATGCCTCGCGGGACACAATGTCTACGAGGTCACCAAAGGCTCCGCCACCTTCCTCGACCAGAAGCTTCTCGATATGCCGCCCGAGGAACGGGCGCGGCTCGGACTATTTCTAGCGTTCCAATACCCGGTGGAAGTGCCCGGCATATCGAATGCCTACTTCCTCCAGTCGTCGGTAAACGAAATTCGCAAGAGTCATGGCTTGGACGAGTTGGACGCGATGGAGTTCCAAGAACTCCTCGCGGAGAAGATGGCCATGGTAAATGTAGATCCCCGCTTCGCCGACCGTAATGTAAACGAGGGCTTCTCGGGCGGCGAGAAGAAGCGCAACGAAATCCTGCAGATGGCCGTCATGGAACCGAAGCTCTGCATTCTGGACGAAACGGATTCTGGCTTGGACATCGACGCGTTGCGCATCGTCTCGGACGGCATCAACAAGCTGCGTAGCCCCGAACGCGGTTTTGTACTGGTCACCCACTACCAACGGTTGCTCGACTATGTAGAGCCCGACTTTGTTCATGTTCTGTATAAAGGGAAGATCGTGAAATCGGGCGGCAAAGAGTTGGCGCTCGAATTGGAGGAGAAGGGCTACACGTGGCTGGGTGAAACCGAATATACCGAAACCGACGACATCGAAATCGAAGACACGTAGTCTCTTGAATTGTCGATTCTGTTTTGTGATTGACATGTTTCCGATCTAAGAACACCCCCATTGATCCCTCTTCAAAGGGGGCCTTAGGCGTCATTGAATTGCTAGGAGTCAGAACTATTCATGGCCAACGCTGTTGACCGAAAAGACCGGGAAAACTACCTCGCGGATATCGCGAAGATCAGTGGCCTCGATTCGCCCGAATGGATGCGCACCCTCCGAAACGACGGGGCCACCCACTTCGCGAAGACGCCCTTTCCCCATCACAAACAAGAAGAGTGGCGCTTTACGGATCTATCGCCAATCGTCAAAGTGCCGTTCCGTTCGCTGGCCGATGGAGCGGCTGCAACACCGTCGAAGGAAGAAATCGCCAAGCACTTGTACGGCGAACCCGACTGGAATCAAGTCGTCTTCGTGGATGGACGGTATTCGCCGGATCTCTCAACGGTTCTGCCCGGACCCAACGGCTTGCAGGTGGGAAGCCTTGGCGAGGCTATCGCGTCTGAGAACGAAGTCGTTCAGAACTACTTGGGCAAGACCTCTCAGCAGTCCAATGCGTTTACGAGCCTGAACTTGGCCTTTCTGCAAGATGGCGCGTTTATATATGTTTCCGACGATACCGCCCTCGAAGCGCCTGTGCACTTCTTGTTCATCTCGACAGGCGGGGACAGCCTGGCCGCCTATCCCCGCAATCTTTTCGTCGCGGGGCGCTCTTCCCAATGCACGGTGCTGGAGAGCTACGTTGGCTTGGCCGACACCGGGCCTTGCCTGAACAACACGGTCACCGAGATCGTGCTCGAGGACGACGCGCGCATGACGTGGTACAAGCTGGTCGCCGAGGGCGCCGAAGGCTTCCACTTGGCTACGGCGTCGGTCCAGCAGGGCCGCGACACTTCGTTCACCTCGTTCAACACGACGCTGACCGGAAAAATAGTCCGCAACGAACTCGGGGTGACCTTCAACGGCGAAGGCAGCGAATGCGAATTGAACGGGCTTTATCTCAATGACGGCGCCCGCTTGATTGACAACGCGCTTCATGTGCGCCACGCCAAAAGCCAATGCCGCAGCCGCATGGCTTACAAAGGCGTCCTGGCCGGCGACAGCAAATCGGTATTCTCGGGAAAAGTCGAAGTAGACCGCGGGGCGCGACGGACCGATTCGGATCAGATCAACAGCAACCTGCTCCTTTCCGATAGCGCGACCGTCGATACAAAGCCGCAACTGGAGATCTTCACCGACGATGTGAAGTGCACGCACGGCGCGACGGTTGGCGCGTTTCCGCCCGAATTGATATTCTACTTCCAATCGCGCGGAATCGACGCCGCGCGGGCCTATGGCATCCTAACCTACGGTTTCGCGGCGGAAGTGGTAGACGCTATCGAGGTAGGCCCGCTTCACGACAAACTCGACACTTGCGTTATCGGCAAGTACTGCCCCGAGAGGTAAACCCATGACAACTGACCTCAAGAACCCGGCCGACACGGCGGCGCAACTGGATGTCGACGTCATTCGCGCCGATTTCCCTATTCTCAGCGTGCGCCCCCACGGCAAGCCGCTGGTCTATCTCGATAATGGCGCAACCAGCCAGAAACCAAGGCGGGTTATCGACGCAACCACCGAGTTCTACTCGTCGCGAAACGCGAATGTCCACCGGGGCATTCATTACCTGAGCCAACTCGCGACCGAAAAGTATGACGCCGCCCGCGAAAACGTTTGCCGCTTCATCAACGCGCCGGACGCGCGCGAAGTCATTTTTACGAGCGGCAACACCGAAGCGCTCAACTTGGTCGCCCATTCGTACGGTGGCGCATTTGTCGGAGAGGGCGACGAGGTCATCCTTTCGGAGATGGAGCACCACTCGAACATTGTGCCGTGGCAGATGGTTTGCGACCGGAAAGGCGCGAAACTCCGCGTCATTCCTGTCGACGACGACGGCGACATGATCCTGGAAGAATACGATGGGATGCTCGGACCCAAGACGAAGTTCGTTTCGTTGATCTACGTGTCGAACGCGCTCGGGACGATTAACCCGGTCAAGAAGATGATCGCGATGGCTCACGCGCAGGGCGTTCCCGTGCTGCTCGACGCGGCGCAGGCCGCGCCGCACATGCCTATCGACGTGCAAGATCTCGATTGCGATTTCCTCACTGTCGCCCCGCACAAGATGTGCGCCCCCACAGGTATCGGCTTCATGTACGGAAAGGCTGAGCATCTCGAAGCCATGCCGCCCTTCAAAGGTGGCGGCGATATGATTCTGTCGGTCTCCTTCGAGAAGACGGCCTACAACCACTTGCCCTTCAAGTTCGAAGCGGGCACCCCCAACATAGCGGGCGTCACCGGCCTCGGCGCGGCGATCGAGTACCTTCTCGAAATCGGTATGGACCGCATCGCGGCCTACGAAGCCGAACTCCTCGAATACGGAAAAAAGGCCCTGCGCGAAGTCGAGGGCATCACCTTCATCGGGACGGCCAAGAAGAAGACCGCTACGTTCTCGTTCGTCCTGGACAGCGCCCATCCTCACGATATAGGACAAATTCTCGACGGCGAGGGCATCGCGATTCGCGCCGGGCACCATTGCGCGCAACCGCTGATGAAACGCTTCGGCGTTCCTGCCACGGCCCGCGCGTCCTTGGCGTTCTACAATAAGAAGGAAGAAATCGACGTGCTGGTCGAAGGCCTTCGGAAAGTTAATGAGGTCTTTGCCTGATGCCAGACAAGCGCTCCCTGTACGAGCAGGTCATCCTCGACCACAACAAGGCCCCCCGCAATTTCGGCGAGCTCCCGGATGCCGACAAGAAAGCCGTGGGACATAACACACTTTGCGGCGACCAATTCACCGTCTTTCTCAAAATGGATGGCGACGTAATCGATGAGGTCCAGTTCGAAGGCTCGGGATGCGCCATCTCCAAGTCCTCCGCTTCCGTCATGACCACACAACTCAAGGGGAGGACCCGCGCTGAAGCGGAGGCCCTGTTTCAGCGATTTCACGACATGATCACGTCGGATTTCGACGCCGGCCTCGACGAAGCGGAGTTTGGCAAGCTCATGGTATTCAGCGGCGTGCGCCAGTATCCGGTTCGCATCAAATGCGCAACCCTCGCATGGCACACCATGCTCTCCGCCCTCCACGGCGAAGACGAGACGGTGAGCACCGAGTAGACATCCCCTCCACCCCTCATCATTCCAGGGCGCGGACAATCGAGAAAGTCTCGGATTTCTTGCCCGGCTACCTCATAACCCAGCATAGCCGGAACCCGCAGGCACGGCAAGCGACAATTCGATTGATCTCCTTACAAGTGTGTCTAGGAGGTTCTCGTCAACACCCGTTCCGGGCCCTCTGTGGCCGAATCGCTTCTCTACTTCCTTGAAACTATCCGGCCTATTGTGGATATTACGTGGATAGCGTAGATGCATGCCGGCACGGCCCAGCGAGAGGCGAACGTGACAGACCGCGAATTAGCCAGAATGATCGACCATACGCAGGTACGCGCTTACGCGACCCAGGTCGATATCACCGAACTGTGTGACGAAGCCGTCGAACTCAGGCTGGCCTCCGTCACCGTGAACCCCGCCTGGACCTCCTATTGCGCAAAACGGCTTTCGGGGACCGGCATCGGCGTAAACCCCACCATCGGATTCCCGCTCGGGGCCAACACCGCTCACGTCAAAGCGGAGGAAACTCGCGACGCCGTGCGCAACGGCGCCTCCGAACTCGACATGGTCATCAACATTGGCGCGCTCAAGTCCGGCTTTCCCCAGTTCGTCGAGAAAGAGATCGCCGCCATCGTCAAAGTGGCCGGCAGCCTGCCCATCAAAGTAATCCTCGAAACGGGTTACCTTACTGGCCAAGACATCGTAGCCGTTTGCGAAATGAGCGCTCGGGCCGGTGCGGCCTTCGTACAAACCTCCACCGGCTTCGGCTCGACCGGCGCCACCCTCGAAGACGTAAAACTCATGCGCCAAACCGTGGGCAACGAGCTCGGAGTCAAAGCCGCCGGCGGCATACGCGGCTACCGCGACGCCATGGCCTTCGTCGAAGCCGGCGCAACCCACCTAGGCACAAGCGCCGCCCTGAAAATACTCGCCGAAGCCCCCAAAGGCCACACCGACGTCAGGGCCTAGCCTGTGCTCCACTCCATCTCACGACAAGGCGTGTCCGAAGGAAAAGGTCCCGCCCATGAACCAAGCCAGCCACCCCAGGAACCAAAGCCCCATCTTCGCAACCCGGACCCATCTTTTGACGGGCACGGCGGCGAATTGCACGAGCACTCCCACCAACAGGACAGGCGCGCAATATGTCATTACAGCAAGCGAAAACTGTAGACAGCATTCCTGAAACTCTCTGGAGATGCGCCGGTCAGCGGGCCGGTGATGCTGCCGACGGTAGTCAGAAAGACGCGAACGTTGAGTCCGGGGCCGGCATCCACACCTTTATTGGTTATCAAGAAAGTGAGAATCGTGAACACGGTCAGCAAGGACACGAACACAACCACATGCAATCTTGTCAGTCTATTTCTCTAGTATCTCAAAGCGTCTCCGGAACCGCCTCGGCGTCGCGCCTGGGAACCATAGCGATCGCGTCCGACGGACAACCTTCGATTTGCAGGGGGTCATAGTCAGCCAAGTTGACGGGTTTGAGGGTAAGCGCCCCGGTCTTATTGCAGGTATTGTGACAGAGCTCGCAGCCGACACAGCGATCCGGGTCAATCCAAGCCTTGAGCTTCTTCGATTTCCTGAACTTCTTGCCCGTCCCGGACAGTTCGGGTCGCACCAAGTCGATGGCGTCGAACGGGCACTCCTCGATGCACTCCTGGCACCCTTCGCATCGCTCGGAGTCGACCACGGCCACCTCGTAGCGTCGCCCCGCGCACAGCCCGCATCCGACGCACAGCTCGGGCACAATACGGACTCGGCCATAGGGATAGTCATACTCATTGCGCTCGTAGGAAATGGCGCCAAATATTGGGCACAAGGCGAGGCAGAGCGGCATACCGGAACAGCCCGTGCAATTCTTGTTGACGGCCGCCACCATCCGCGTTTCCGGCTGTTCCCCGCTATCGATGTCTGCCAGTTTGATTACAGCCGCCTCCTGATTTCGCCGGGCGTGAATCTCGATCTCAACTGGCGGTTCAAAATTATATTCGCGACATGTTCGCCATGATTATTGTCCTGAACTTCGCTTAGTTAATCAGAAATGGCGGGGCGATTCAAGTGGCCGGATTAGAACCAAGGCGCGAGCAGGCACAACGAAGCAATCTGCTCGAGTCGTTGTTCGGCCCTGCCCCCGCATCGCGCACCAGATTTCTACGGCTACAGCGGACAAGGCCGCTATGACGAGACCTTCTCGATGGCAACTTAGTGAACGAAACGTGCCGGAAAGTGTTAGAATAGATACCCGTTGCCGCCCTGCGCCGAGGGTGGCAAGTCCATGATCAGGAATTGTTGTGCACATAAAGGAAGGAGAGGGATCTAGATGCGGCCATTCGTGTATTTATGTGTTGTAATGCTGATGGGTGCGGCCCTCGTCGCATGTGGCGGAGAGCAAGCGGCCGTGGAAGAAGCGGTCGAGCAACCCGATCCCGAGCCGACGGTCGAGAGCGCCAAAACGGCAGAGCCCGAACCCGAACCAATCGCCCTGCCCGAAGGCTTCCCCGAAACCGTGCCCGTACTCGCGGAACTCAATATCACGTCCGTCGAGACGCTGGACGCCGGCAAACGAATGTTCAAGGTCGCAGGCGAGACGTCCCTGTCCGTCGACGATGTCCTTGCGCACTATGAAAAAACCTTCCCTGATAGCGGCTGGGCAGTAGACAGCACGATGGCGTGGAGAGAGATGACGGTCATCTCCGCGAACAAGGATGGGGTATGGGTAATCGTGCAATCCGACAAAGTCGTGTCCAACACTGAGGTGAGCATCTCCACGGGAAATCTCCAACCTTAAGCCGGTGAGATAACCGGCCTAGCCGTGCGCGCTTCCTTGAGTAACCGCGCCCTCCGCGCGGGGCGCCTCAGATTCCGGAAAGTCAAGGTGGGGGGCTTGCCACAAGCCAACGGTGGCGCCGGAATCGGCGTAGATGGCTAGTCCGCGGGCTGTCGAAAAGGGGAACCGATGACCCAGTTCAGGAAGATACTCTGTCCGACAGACTTCTCGGAAAACGCCGAGCATGCGCTGCTTTACGCCAAGGCTCTCGCGGAAAGCAACGGCGCTTCAATAGACTGCATAAACCTGCTCGACCTCAGCCGCAACCTTGGTCTTATAGAAAGCGGCTACGTCAGCGACGCAAACATATCCCACCCCATCGAATTGATCGAGGAGCATGCCAGAGAGCAGTTGGCTCAGTTCATATCGGAGTAACAATCCCTTATTCCGGACATGGTGGTTCACCAGCGCAAAGGCAACACCGTCCAAGAGATAATCAAAGCCGCCGACGAGTTCGGCAGCGACCTCATCGTCGTCGCTACGCACGGCCGGTACGGCCTTGAACGGTTCCTCTTCGGAAGCACCTGCGATGCCCTTGTACGCACCAGCCCAGTCCCCGTGCTTGCCGTCAAACCCTCCGAGCGCGAAATCGTCGACGACAGCGAAATCTCGATCAGCACGATCTTTTGCCCAATGGATTTCTCCGAGTTCTCCAAGTCCACGTTGCCCCACGCGACCGCGCTCGCGGAGGAATTCGGCGCGAAAATCATCTTGGGCCACGTCGTGGACGCCCGTCTCGATTATCCTGGATGGACCACATTGCCTGTCATCGACAGCACCCAGCGGCTGGTGGACGCGGCCAGGGCCAACCTCAAAGATCCCGCCGGCGCCTTCGAGGGAATTAGAACCGAAGTTCAGATTGGAATTGGGCTCGCCCACCAAGCGCTTGTCACCATGGTGGATGAGCACCAGATAGATCTCATCGTGATGCCGACGCACGGCCGCAAAAGCCTCGCGCACGCGCTGCTTGGCAGCGTCGCCGAGAAAGTCGCGCGCATGGCCAACTGCCCCGTTCTCACCGTGCGCCCCACCAAGAACGAGTAGGCCGAACAAAGAACGGCAAAGGCCTGGAAATCCACGCGGCAGGACGTGAGCGCTCTGAGAATTTCCAACTACGGTATAATTGCCGTGTAGCTCACATCGAAAACCTGAACAAGAGGTTTCGCCCCGCGTGAGGACCAAAGAAAAGAAGTATACGGTTACCTGCAACTGCGGCCACAAGATGCGTGTGCGGAAGAAGCACTTTGGCCGCGTGTGCCGCTGTACCCAATGCACCTACCCCATTTTCGTCACCTTCGAGAACGTGCTGCCTCCCGTCACGGAGGCCGACCGGCGATCGCTCCGCTATTTCGACGAGGAAGACGTGCCGCTTCTGTGGGAGCGCGGCGATTTACTCATGCCCATCTTCTACAGTTGAAAAACTTAACCGGCTGTTTTGCAAGCACTTACGAGT
>CAYNZS010000053.1:0-18492 GCA_964401695.1 uncultured Nitrospirales bacterium | reverse complement strand
AGCCCAATGAAATGAAGAGATACTTCGCTTCGCTCAGCATGACGGGTAAGATGGAGACAAGATTAATCAATACACGAGCACCTTCAGCACGACACCGGCGAGGGTATCGAGCGCGGGGCACGAATAATATTTTGCGAAATGGAACGCGGCCGCGGTACGTGACGACGCGCGTATGGACGGACCATTCCCAATTGCATACAATGGGGGAATGCTCAAACCCATTGACAACCTAAGCGAGGGTCCGCCGCTCGACCCTGAGGCGAAGTACGCATGCCGCGCAGGCGAGATTGAATTCGTAAGCCGCGCATCTAGGCGTTGCTACAGGGATCCTTTGGCGATTGTAGAAGCGACTCGAGTCGACCGGATTCTCCCCGCGCTGGCCGAAATCGAGGCTGCTGTAGAAAGTGGACTCCATGCCGCCGGGTACATCGCCTACGAAGCCGCGCCCGCATTTGATCCGGCATTTAGCGTTCATGAGACTGCGGGCGATCCGCTGTTGTGGTTCGGCTTATACGCGGAGTGCGCCGAAATGGCGCTGCCCATCCAGACGCCCATTCCGTGCGCGTACGCCCTGGGCGAGTGGCGGGCCGAGGTCGGCGAGGCGGAATACTTGGAAGTGCTCGGACGCATCCACAAATGGATAGGCGCCGGCGACACGTATCAGGTGAATTACACTTTTCCTTCGCGCGCTAAGTTTGCCGGTTCCGCTAGGGCGTGGTTCGACCATCTCTGCCGGGTTCAGTCGGCCGACTATCGCGTTTATGCGGACACCGGATCGGCTCAGATCGTATCGCTGTCGCCAGAGTTGTTCTTCCGACTGGAGGGCGACACGCTTACCGCGAAACCGATGAAAGGTACGCGCGCGCGCGGTCTTTGGTCCGAACAAGACACCGAGGCGGCGCGCGCACTACGCAACTCCCCGAAAGATCAGGCGGAAAACATTATGATCGTCGATCTCCTTCGGAACGATCTTGGCCGGATCAGCGAGGTCGGATCGGTTCGCGTTGAAAAGCTATTCGAAGCCGAACGGTATGAGACGCTGTGGCAAATGACTTCGACGATCAAATCGAAGACGCGCGCGCCGATAGGCGACATATTTGCTGCGCTGTTCCCTTCCGGCTCCGTGACGGGCGCGCCAAAGATCCGAACTATGGAGGTCATCCACGAACTCGAGAAATCGCCGCGGGGCGTCTACTGCGGGTGCATGGGGTGGATCGCGCCCGGACGCCGGGCCGAATTCAATGTGGCCATCCGAACAGTCACCGTGGACCGGGACGCCTGGACCGCGTATTCCCACGTCGGAAGCGGCGTAACCTGGGGTTCCGACCCGGAGAGCGAGTATGACGAATGCCGCGTCAAGACGGCGTACCTTGAGCGCGAATACATCGACTTCCAATTGCTTGAATCGGTCCGATGGGATGGCGCGTTCTTTCTTCTAGAAGACCACATGGAACGTCTCAGAAAGAGTGCCGACTACTTCCAAATCAAGATCGAGGAAGACACGATATACAGGCTCCTCAATGAATGTGTCGCCGGCGTGAGCGGGGGAACTTACAAGATTCGGCTCCTCGTGCGCCGCGATGGAGTTGCCTCCGCGCAACGGGAACCGGCCAAGCCCTCGCGTGCGGTTCGAGCGGGGCTCGCCATCGAACCCATCGATCTGAGAGACCCCTTTCTCTACCACAAGACCACGAACCGTTCGGCGTATGAACGCGCCGCCGCGGGAAACGCCAACGTGGATTGTGACGACACGATTCTATGGAACGTCCAGGGCGAAATCACGGAATCCACGACGGCCAATGTCGTGGCGCTTCTGAACGGCAAGTGGGTGACTCCACCGATTCATTGTGGACTCCTGCCAGGAACGATGCGCCAACATTTGCTCGACGAGGGCAAGATTGTCGAGGGCGCAATCAAGAAGGAAGTTCTCTACCGAGCGGAGAAGATTGCACTGGTCAATTCGGTGCGGAAATGGATTGACGTTGATCTGCTGCCATCTTGAGCTGCCGTCGCAGTGGAAGCCGGCGCGATATACGGGCCAACGGCCTTTCGGAAGGGCCATCGTGGCGAGAGCGTTCTTGAGCTCATCCTAGCAATGGGCTACCATTCTTGAGAATCGAGCCGTGATGGTCGCGCGGCGATGCATATCGGAATTCTCGGCCGAGCGAAACAGGAACGCATTGATCGATAGGGAACAGAATATGGATGCACTTTTCGAGACGTGTTCGATGGGGAGCATGGAGCTGCAAAACCGGTTTGTCCGTTCGGCGACCTGGGAAGGCATGGCCGAGGAAGACGGAGCGGTGACGGACGAGTTAGTCGAACTCTACCGGGATTTGGGCAAAGGGAAGATTGGCCTCGTGATCGCGAGCTACGCTTTTGTGGACCCCAGGGGCCGTTGCAATCCCGGTATGCTCGGAATCGACAAAGACTCGCTGCTTCCGGGACTCAAGCGGCTGACCGACGCGGTCCACGAAGAAGGCGGGAAGATTGTCGCGCAGATCGCCCACGGCGGCGCGCAGATGAAGATCGATAGCGAGGAATCGGGGGGCGGCGGCGCGCCGGAGCCTGAGGCCCCATCGGCGGTCGTAGACCGCTCCTCGGGGCGAATGCCTGAGGAGATGGACGACAACGCCATTACGCGGGTGGTCAAGGCTTTTGCGGACGCGGCGCGCCGCGCGAAGGACAGCGGATTCGACGGCGTCCAATTGCACGCCGCACACGGCTATCTACTTTCCCAATTCTTGTCGCCTCTTACCAACGTGCGCACGGACGGCTACGGGGGCCCCATCGAGAACCGTGCGCGCATCACATTCGAGACCTATGACGCGGTTCGTGAAGAAGTCGGTCCCGACTATCCTATCCTGATCAAGATCAATTCCGAGGATTATTGCGAGCCGGGCCTCAATACGGACGATTCGATGTGGGTGTGCGAACAGCTCTCCAAGAAAGGAATTACCGCAATCGAATTGAGCGGGGGAACACCCGCGGCGGGGCGCAACGGCGCCGTCCGCATGAAGATCCACGACGAGGAACAGGAAGCGTACTTTAGAGAACACGCGAAACGCCTCGCGGGCCGTGTGGAGTGCCCTACTATCCTGGTAGGCGGCGTTCGCTCGTTGGAAGTGAGCGAGAAACTCCACAAGGAAGGCGTGGCGCAGTTCTTCAGCATGGCCAGACCCTTCATCTCGGAGCCGGACCTGGTCAGGCGCTGGATCTTCGGGGACAAGACCAAGTCTCGTTGCGCTTCGTGCAACAGGTGTTTCCCCACGGCGCTCGCCCCTGGCAGGATTTACTGCGAAGGTTTTGCGAAGTTGGATAGCCTTGGAATAGGAGCCATTAAGGCGTACGAAACGGGCCCTCCGATCCAGTAGCTGGGTGCGATTCGGGTTAACCCGGTTAAGGCCGTTTCGCGGAAAGGTTGACAGTGATTAACTCATCTATGCGTTCAGCTCGCTTGCGGCAGTTGCTCGAAGAAGAGTGTGTCGTTATGCCGGGAGCGATCAACGCCCTAAGCGCGAAGCTCATCGAGGCGCAGGGGTTCGAGGCGATGTACTTATCGGGGGCCGTTCTGGCCAATAGCGTGGGGGGGATGCCCGATGTTGGGATGATGACGCTCACCGAATCGGAAATGCATTCGGCCAGTATCGCCCGGACGACTACTATTCCCATAATCGCCGACGCTGACACGGGTTACGGCGAAGCCGACAACGCCGCGCGGACGGTGCAAGTTCTTGAGCAAGCCGGCGTCAGCGGCATCCACCTGGAGGACCAGGTTTTTCCTAAACGTTGCGGGCATCTCGAGGGGAAGGAGCTGGTTTCGGCCGAAGACTTCTGCTTGAAGTTGGAGGCCGCCGTCGCGGCAAAGACGAGTTCTGATTTTCTTCTGATCGCGCGGACGGATGCGCGTGTCGTCGTGGGAATCGATGAGACGATTCGGCGCTCGAATATGTATCTGGAAGCGGGCGCAGACGCAATCTTCCCTGAAGGGCTCAGGAGCGCGGAGGAATTCTCGCGCGTAGCCAAAGAGGCGCCGGGGCTACTTTTGGCGAACATGACGGAGTTCGGGACTACTCCGTATTTGAAAGTCGAAGAGTTTGCGGACATGGGTTACAATATGGTGATATTTCCTGTGACGCTGCAACGAGTTGCGCAGAAGGCGATGAAGGATATCCTCCGAGTGATCAAGGAGGAGGGGGGGCAAGAGTCTTCTCTGAACCGGATGCAAACTCGGCAGGAACTCTATGAACTGATCGGCTACGATGGTGAGGTAGCCAAGCTATGACTAGCGGAGAAAGGAGGGAGGTACGCCATGACAGAACTAAACTTTAGCCCCGGCCTCGCGGGAGTGATCGCGGGCGAAACGCATGTGGCATGTGTTGACCAGGGACAGTTGCTATACCGCGGCTATCCCATCGAGGAACTGGCGGAGAAGACGACCTTCGAGGAGGTTGCCCACCTGCTCATCTACGACGAATTACCCAACAATTCAGAGTTGCAGTCTATCAAGGCGAGCCTGGACAAGTACCGGCCTCTCGAGGCGTCGCTCGTCGATGCCCTGCGCAATATCCCGAAGGACGTGCCTATGATGGACGTGCTTCGCAGCATGGTCTCCTACGCCGGCCATTTCGACCCGACCTACGGAGACGACTCGGATGCCTATCGCGAGCGGGCCGTGTGGCTGACTGCGCAGATCGCCGGAATCATCGCGGCGCGTTTCCGTTTTCTCAATGACAAGGAGCCGCTGGCCCCGAAGGCCGGCCTTTCGCACGCGGCGCAGATCCTTTATCAAGCCCATGGCAAAGTTCCCGACGCCTTGGCGGAGCGGATTATCGATCTCACGCTTGTCCTTTACGCGGAGCATGATTTTAACGCCAGTACGTTTACGGCAAGGGTTATCTGCTCGACGCTCTCCGACATGGTATCGGCTATCGTAGGCGGCATCGGAGCGCTTAAGGGGCCCCTGCACGGCGGCGCGAATGAAGCGGCGATGGAAATGCTCGAGCAGTTCAAGACGCCCGAAGAGGCCTCAGCCTGGATAGAGGATGCCCTCGAGAATAAGGGCAAGATCATGGGTTTCGGCCATCGTGTCTACAAGAACGGAGACCACCGCGCGGTAATTCTCGAGGGCGAATTGCGCAAGCTGGCGGAACAAAAGGGCGAGCAAAATTGGATGGCCATCTACGACGCCATCAAGGACCCCATGGTGAATGACAAGAAGATCTTCCCGAATGTCGATTACCCCTGTGGCTTGACCTATTACTTGATGGGCCTTCCGCTTGACCTCTATACGCCGTTATTCGTGGCTTCCCGCGTTACCGGGTGGTGCGCGCACTTCATCGAACAGGCCGCGGACAACCGCATTTATCGTCCGCTAAGCATCTACGCGGGGCCGTCTAAGCGGGCGGTCAAGGGGTAAGCTGAGCGCACCGCGTGAGCACTTGGGAGCAGAGCAAAGAGCAATAGAGTAATTCTGGGGCGGCGATTCTCGTAGCCGCCCCTTTTTCTTTGCAGTCTTTCATGCCGGAGGCAAGCATGGCCAGAGTTCCAGCCTGGTTATCTCGCCGGTCTTCTACTGGGACAGCAAAGGGGCCCCCTCTCCATCGTCTCGTTACGACAGCCGGTCTAGCGCTGGTGTGGCTTTCCTTAACCAACCTATGTGCCTCTGCTGATTCGTTTGCCGAGCTCCATCTTTCCTTTTCCAGTGCTGCGCCGCTGGATGAGCCGCGGCTCCGCAAAGCGTGCAGTGAATGCAGCCTAGAATATCAGCCGGATTACGTGTTCTGTCCATACGATGGAAAAAGCCTGGAGCTTCGCCCAGCGCTCGAAGATGTGCCAGAGCCCCTGCCCGAAACGCGGCGCGTGTTGAACATAGAATCCTTCCGCATGGCCTGGGAAACGATTCGCGACCGCCATTGGGATACGAATCTGGGGGGATTCGACTGGGGCGCGGTCTATGAGGAACTAGCCCCGACGCTCGAAGCGGCCACCACGCAGCGTGAATATCTGGACGCCTTCGAGAGTATGATCGGTAGGTTCGGCCAGTCTCATTTTTCGATTATTTCCGGCAACGTGTACGAAACGATGAGTGGCGAGGGTGGGAAGGGTGGTTCGGTCGGCGTGGATCTACGCGTTATCGATGGACGGGCTCTTGTTACGCGTGTGGAAAAGGAAAGGCCGGCGGCGTGGGCTGGGGTATCGCTCGGTTGGGAGTTACTCGAAGTGGATGGGATGCCCCTGGAACCGCTCATTCAATCGACGGAGGCAACGTTTGCTGGACAAACCATGCTCCCGCTGGCGGTGCGACAGGCAGTATTGAGCCGACTGAAAGGCGATGTCGGTTCAAGCTTGTCGTTACTGTTCGACGATGGCAGCGGCACTCGGGTCGAGAAGTCCGTGGCCCTCGAAGCGCAACGTGAAAATTCCTATCGGCTAGGGATCTTCCCTGCTGACCGTGTTTGGTATGAATCGAAATGGGTGCGCGAGAATGTGGGTTATTTTGCGTTCAACATGTTTATGGATCCACTCGTGATCTTGAAGGCGTTTGAAGAAGCTATCGAAGACTTTCAGGAATGCCGCGGCATCGTTTTGGATGTGCGGGGAAACGGTGGCGGGCTTCCCGCTATGGCGATGGGGATTTCGGGCTGGATGGTAGAAGAGAAGGGCCTTACGTTGGGCACGATGAAGACGCGTGACACGGATCTAAAATTCACGGTGAATCCGCGCCTGGGCGCCTATTCCGGACGCGTCGCGGTATTGATTGATGGCGGCTCAGCTTCGACCTCGGAGATTTTCGCCGCGGGCTTGCGCGACATGGGACGCGCAACGCTGTTCGGCACACAAACGGCCGGTCCCGTGCTCCCCGCGCAATTTATGGAGTTGCCGAATGGGGACTTCTTCTACTATCCGGTGGCGGATTATGTCACCATGAACGCCGAACGACTCGAAGGCGTCGGCGTTGCGCCGGACACCGAAGCCCCCCATCGGCATACGCGAGAGGCGCTGCTCAGTGGGAGTGACAATGCCCTCGACGCGGCAGTGGAATGGATTGCGAGTCCGTAACAAACTAGAAATGGGAGAATAGCATAAAATCGCTCATGGTTTCGGTTGGAGAAAATGGGTACATGTTTGGCCAGGGGGTTCTGGCCATGGTATGCCTCGCTGTGATGCTGACGGCGTGCCAAAGTGTGCGCCCCATCGAGGAGCAGAATGCGCGCCCGAGCGGCGAGGAGGTGCTGAATAGGTCTGTCGAAGCGATGGGCGGTGAGAAGGCTTTCGAGAGAATAACGAATCGGGTAGTTACCGGGACGATGGAAATGGCTGAGACGGGTGTGAAAGGGTCGATGAAAACCTATCAAAGGCGCCCGAACAAAACCTATGTGGAGGTGGAAATACCGAATCTGATGAAGGTGCGGCAAGGCTTCGTCAACGACGTCGCGTGGGAGGCCAACTCGATGACGGGACCGCGTATACTCGAAGGCCCCGAGCGCGACCTCATGGCGTTTTCCGCCCGTTTTGACGATTCCGAGTTGGACGATGTCTTCAGCTCCATCGAGTGTACCGGCGAAGAATATGTTAACGGGGAAGTGTGCCACGTAGTGGTGATGAAAGCCGAAGGCTTATCGCCGATTACGATGTACATCTCGAAGGAGACCTATTTGAACGTAATAACACACATGGCGATCAGTACGCCAATGGGGAAAATGGATGTGGAGATTCTGACATCCGACTATAGGGAGGTCGATGGACTTCTGTATCCCCATCGCAACGTCCAGAGCGTAATGGGACAGAAAATGGTTATGGTGCTGGAGAAGATCGAGCACAATGCCGAACTCGAAGAGGGGCAGTTCGACCTGCCGGAGGAAGTGAAAGCGCTATTGTCCGCCGAGGCGACGGACAAGTAGCCCGTGGCACAGTTTCGAAACACTCAGAGCGGGCGAAAATTTTGGATTTGCCGCGTGTTCTACGAATCGCGGAGCATCACGAAGTCGGCCATGCCGAATAGGGCTTCGGTGTAGCAATTCTGAGGCATGGAGTCCAGGGCGGCGCGCGAATCGTCCATATATTTCCGGGCGACGGCGGCGGCGCGGTCGCGCGCGCCAGTGCGGAGTAACATGGCGGCGGCCCATTCGCGGTCTTCGGCGGTCAGTTCCGCTCCAACCATCGTATCTAGGCGCACGATTTCGGCCTCCTCCATGCCTTCCTTCATGTAGATGATGGGCAGAGTGACTTTGCCCTCGACGATGTCGCCGCACGAAGGTTTCCCGAGCGTCGACTCGGGTTGCTCGATGTCGAGGATGTCATCGATAAGCTGAAACGCGGTACCTACGCCCATGCCATAAGCGTGTAGCGGTTCGCGCCACTCCGAATCGAGCAGGAGTGTGGGCGTGCAGCAAGCGGCGGCGAACAGGCTGGCTGTCTTCTTTTCGGCCAAGCGGATGGTGTCGGCCTCGCTGAGATTTTCTTTGCCCACGCCGAAATTGATGAGTTCACCTTCGGCCATCTGATGTATCGATTCGAGGGCGCTGGCCACGACGGAGCACGAGTCGTACACGGTGACAACCGTAAGAGCGCGGGCGACGAGAAAGTCTCCGCCGAGGACGGCAGTGTGATTGTCCCAGATAGCGTTGAGGGACGCGCCCCCGCGGCGCAGATTTGCGCTGTCCACCACATCGTCATGCGCGAGGGAAGCGAGATGGAGCAACTCCATGGCCGCGGCCATGTCTACGAAATGGTCGAGATCGTCGGCTCCGGCCGCGCCTGCCGATAAAAGGCAGGCTGCCGGGCGCATAAGTTTTCCTCCGAGTCGCGGCTGCGCGGCCGAGGGGCCGTAGACGAGGCGGAAAGCTTCGGTCCATTCCCGTCCAACTTGCGTACGCACCCTCTCCAGCTGGCTTTCAATTTGCTGGTAGAGCGAGGAGAGGTTCAGGGTGATGCTCATGACCGATATCGTATCACACGGAGAGATGACAGTTCGAGGAGCTTGTCCCTCCCTCCGACTGCTTCCGCTAGAAGGGGGCGCCTTCAGGCTTGGGGATTCGCATCTCTCACGCGATTCGGATTTGACTGGAAACGAGAGTGTTTGCTATTCTATCGCGAATTTTGTCCTGCTTGCTCCAAGGTGTCGCCCGTGAATAGTCTCGTCGTCCCGTTGAATTCGATGACGGAGCACGACATGCCGATTGAGGTGTCGCTGCCCGGCGATTCGTTGCGTCCCGAAGGGGCTTCGGAGTTCTCGCTGGGGACGGTTTCGGTTGCGGGCGCCGTATCGCGCATTGACACCGAGTATCTCTTCCAAGGCGTTATTTCGGGAGGGTACCGGCAGCCGTGCGACCGCTGCCTCGAACAAACGGAGGCGCCGTTCCGCTTGGAGATTCAATGGCTCTTCGAGGCCTCTGGGCCCGAGCAGAATGCGCCTGACGAGCGGGAAGCGGAGATTGATCTTGAAGTAGACGATGATGACCGAATTCGATTCTATGAGTGTGACGAACTGGACTTAGCGGCCGCGGTGTGGGAGGAGATTATTCTGACTGCGCCGGCGAAGTTCCTCTGTACGGAGGACTGCAAAGGGCTTTGCTCCAGTTGTGGCGCCAATTTAAATCGAGGCCCCTGTGGCTGCAAACACCAGAGCGAGATTGGCAGCTCGGGATTGTCCGCCTTGGCGGATTTGTTTCCGGATTTGTCCGAATCGGAGGAGTAAACGTGCCAGTACCAAAGCGAAGAACCGGTAAGACGAAGCGCAACATGCGGCGTTCCCATCACGCGCTAAAACCCGTTGGCTTAACCGAATGCCAGAGTTGTGGAGAGCGGATCATGCCGCACCGGGTCTGCCCGAAGTGCGGTTGTTATGGCGACCGCACCGTGCTGAACACCGAAGACGAATAGGGTGCGCCGTTTCTTGAGGGAGTACACGTACGGTTGAACCGTGTGCCGTCACGGGAGGCTGCGTGCGTCTTCCTCTATTGTTACTCTTCGGAAAGCTAGGGGCCATAGGGGCTAATTATGCGAATCGTTGTCGACGGGATGGGGTCCGATAATGCGCCGTACCCCGAGGTTGAAGGGGCGGTCGCGGCGAGCCTGGTAGACGATATCGAAGTTATCCTAGTCGGCAACGAAGTTCTTTTGCGCCCGGCGCTGGACCAATTCCCGAAACGTGGCGCCATATCCATCGCGCACGCTTCAAAGCGCGTAGCGATGGATGACCTCCCTATGACGGCCGTCCGCCAGAAGAAAGACAATTCCCTCCTCGTAGGCCTGCGCCTGGTCAAGGATGGCGATGCGGAGGGCTTCGTAAGCGCGGGTAACACGGGGGCGGTGATGCTCTGCGCCCGCGTTGTGCTTGGCCCCATCTTCGGTGTGGCCCGATCCGCCATTTGCCAGGTGCTGCCGACCACCCGCAAGCCGGTCGTTGTGCTCGACCTTGGGGCGAATGTGAATTGCACGGTGGATCAGCTCTGCGAATTCGCCGAAATGGGGCAGGTATTCTCTCGATTGACTATGGGCATTGCGCAGCCACGCATCGGCTTGTTGAGTATTGGCGAGGAAGATGGCAAAGGCACGGAAGTCACGAAGAAGGTCAATCGCAACCTGACGATGGCCGAACACGTGAATTTCGTAGGCAACGTGGAACCGAAGGCCGTTTTCGAAGGCAAAGCCGATGTGGTCATCTGCGATGGGTTCACCGGAAACATCCTCCTGAAAACAAGCGAAGCGGTGGCGTCGTTGATTGGTACGCTGACCGCGCGCCACATTCGGTCAACGTTCATTAGCACTTTTGGCGGCCTCCTTAGCAGTGGCGCGCTGAAGCGTTTGAAGAAGACCACGGATCCGAACGAGCAGCAAGGCGCGCCTCTGCTGGGCGTGAATGGGATCGTTATCATACAACATGGCTCCACTAGCGCCTTAGGCGTAGAGAACGCCATACTCGGCGCGCGGACGGAGATAGAGCTGGGGCTGAACGAGCATATTCGGAAGGGAATCGAAGAGTTGCGTTCCGCTATACCGGCCGGGGAGAACGGCAAATGAGTTTTTTTCTGTTTCCAGGGCAAGGCAGCCAGGCGCCTGGCATGGGCGAGGATTTCTACGAGCAGTCGCCTCCGGCGCACGTCGCGCTCGAAGAGGCGAAGGCCATTGTTGGACCGGAGTTGCTGGACGTCATGTTCAACGGCCCCGAGGAGGCCCTGCGCGATACGCGGATAGCTCAGGTGGCGCTCGTATCGTCCGAAGTGGCCATCGCGCGGCATCTAAGCGCGAAGGGCCTCGAACCGGCCGGTTGCGCGGGGCACAGCGTGGGGGAGATCGCGGCGCTCGTGGTGGCCGGGACGCTTGCTTTCGGCGATGCGCTGCGCCTGACCCGCGAACGCGCCAGGCTTATGGCGGAAGACGATTCGGGCGGCAGCATGGTAGCAGTCCTTGGGTTGACGCCCGAAGCGATCGAGGCCGCTTTGCCTGAAGGGGCAGAGGTGGCGAATTTCAACGGCCCGCAACAAACTATCGTTTCCGGTTCGGCGGAAGGGCTGGCGGCGGCGGCGGACGCGTTGAAGGAAGCCGGCGCGAAGCGCGTGTTACCGTTGAAGGTATCTGGGCCGTTTCACTCGACATTCATGAAACCGGCATCTGAACAGTTGCACACCTTTCTGGAGTCAATAGAGTTTGCGCCGCCTCGCGTTCGGTTTGTCTCGTCAGTGACGGGGAAGGAAGAATCGGATCCGGCCGCGATAAAGGATCTTCTTTGGCAGCAACTGTATTCGCCCGTGCATTGGACGGACGTGATGATCGCGGTCGGCGGCGCGGAGGCTGTCGAGTGCGGTCCAGGGAAAGTCCTGCAGGGCATTGCGAAGCGGATCGAAGGTGGCCCGGCGGTATCGCTGGCTGGCACACTCGAACAAGCGGACGCGTTGCAGTAGTATCCCGATCCGGCCGCGGAGGCCTGTGGGTTACCTTGCTATAGAGCCGGTACGAGTGCGTTCCCAACGTCTCATTGCGAGTACGGGCCCCGCTAAGCGGGAAACCGGGAGAGCAACGCGGCGGCAAAATGGCATGGGCTTCCAGCCCATGAATCACGGGCAAGATACCCGTGCCACCATAATGACTTGAAGCCTGATAGGGCATTCCGGAATGGGCCTTTCAGGGAGGTCTCTTCGGAAGCTGGAAACGCCTGTTCTGGTTGTGGCTGCTCCACCTTGGAAGATATCTGGTTAATCCCCGTAGAAAGCTCTGGCCTTCTCGACGGCGACTCCCGATTGTATGCCGGCGCCCATCGACGAGAGCACGCTGTCTATCGCGCCCAGACACAACAGCACGTTCGTCGGATTCGAGCTGTGGCCCATAAGGCCGATGCGCCAAATCTTTCCCGTCAACGAGCCCAGACCGGCGCCGATCTCGAGGTTGTAGTCTCGCAGCAACTGGGACCGAACCGCCGCTTCGTCCACGCCTTCGGGAACCGACACCGCGTTCAGTTGAGGCAAGCGCGACTCTTCCTCGACGATCAACAAGAGCCCCATGGCCTCGAATCCGGCACGCAGCGCCAGATGATTCTTAGTATGGCGCGCCCACGCGTTCTTGAGACCCTCTTCCTTGAGGATGACGAGCGCTTCGTGCAGCGCGTACAACGCGTTGACCGGCGCGGTGTGGTGGTAGGCCCGTTTCGCCCCAGCGCCCCAGTAGCCCATCACGAGGTTCAAATCGAGGAACCACGACTGCGCCTTCAGGTCGCGGTTCTTGATGACTTCGACGGCCGCGTCGCTGAAGCTGACCGGCGCGAGGCCTGGGGTGCACGACAAGCACTTCTGAGTACCGCTGTAGACGGCATCCACGCCCCAGTCATCCACCCTGAGCGGCGATCCGCCGAGCGCCGTCACGGAATCGACGATGGTTAGGCAGTCGTGGGCCTTCGCAAGAGCCGTCAACGCTTCGACATCGGAAAGCGCGCCCGTCGAAGTTTCCGCTTGAACGAAGGCGAGGATCTTCGCGTTCGGGTTGGCCTTGAGCGCGTCTTCCACCCGATTGGGGTCGACTGCTTCGCCCCAGGTATGTTCCAGCATGATGGGGGTAGCGCCGGACCGCTCGACATTCTCCTTCATGCGCCCGCCGAACGCGCCATTCTGAGCTACGACGACCTCGTCGCCTGCCTGAACGAGGTTAACGAAACAGCATTCCATTCCGGCCGAGCCAGGCGCCGACACGGGAAGTGTCATCTCGTTCTGCGTCTGAAACGCATACTGGAGGAGGACCTTAATCTCGTCCATCATCCGAATGAATTCCGGGTCGAGATGGCCAATCGTAGGCTGGCTCATCGCGGCCAGCACGCGCGGGTTGATGTCAGAGGGACCCGGTCCCATAAGGGTTCGTTCGGGCGGATGGAAAGAATTCATGTGGCGGCTCCGTTACGGTGAGTTGGCTTCGCGACAGGCTAGTGAGCCGCCAATCATACCAGAATTACCCGGGCTAGCCGATACCATAGGGCACTTTTGAAATGGTCTGGCCCTTAAGAAACACTTGTGCGTTGTTTCCGGTTGACGTTGTTGGTGGCGCGGGCGAGACCGCGAAGGTTTTCGCGCGTTCGACCCTCCCCTAACCCCTCCCTACAGGGACCTTCCAATAAGTAGGGAAGCGACAGAGATCAGTTTCACTTTTTGGGAATTTTTCAGTTATCTTTTTGGGGTTTCGGTTCTGCCTGTTGGAGATTTTCCGTTGCCCCTTTGTTTGGACGCTTGTGTTGGCCTTTGCGTTTCGGCTTTGCTGTTTCGACTATGGCCTCTGCGGTTATTATGCCTGCGGTTGCTGTTTCAACACTAAGGGCTGCCATTGCCCGGTTAGCAACATGAGGTTGTGGGCGAGTTGTCTCCACAGGGCTTCGGCTTGGGCTCCGCGCCGGCCCCAGGTGCGGCAGCGTTTTCAACTCAACAGCCTAATGAGCCGCGCGAATTGCATAATGGGCTGACGTTTGGCGCATTTGTCTGGAGTCGGCTAATCGACCATGAAGAATCTCCATTGGTTCCTGATAGCCACGGCTATCATTGGGCTTGCCTTTCTATTCAGGAGCCCCTACGCCGCGTACTCGATCTACGCCTTCTTGTTGCTTGTCGGGGTGGCGAACGTTTCCTCCTTGCTCTGGCTATCTGGGCTTGAATGCACCCGTTCGATTTCGCGCGACATCTTGCGGCAGGGCGAGGGGACCGAAGTCGACGTTACCATCGAGAATACTCGGGGCTGGCCCATTCCCTGGATCTTCGTCGAGGACTTTCATCCGCTCGATTTTCCGAGAGTGGGGGACAACTCGCGGCTGGCGGTCCTCATGCCGGGACAGTCGATTCATTTGAATTACCGCCTTACGTGCCCGCGGCGGGGCTACCACCGAATTGGTCCGCTCATGATGGAGACGGGCGACCTGTTCGGTCTCCAGAAGCGTTTCAAGACGGGGCGCCGGCAAGATTACATCTCCGTGCTCCCCAATATCGCATACATCGAAACCTTTACGCTTTCGGCGCGACGTCCCCAAGGCCCCGTGCGCATCGCGAGCCGCATCTACGAGGATCCGT
Source organism: uncultured Nitrospirales bacterium (assembly GCA_964401695.1). GTDB lineage: Bacteria > Hydrogenedentota > Hydrogenedentia > Hydrogenedentales > JAPYPO01. The sequence goes on along the minus strand of CAYNZS010000053.1, from coordinate 3,952 downwards.
CGCGCCTCGCGGGCATTCGCGAATACCAACCAGGCGATCCGCTGAATCGAATCCATTGGAAGGCCTCGGCGCGGACGGGCGATCTCTATACGAAGACCTACGAGCCCGCGACCATCATCGGGGGTACGCTGCTCCTCGATCTTCACGCGAACAGTTACGTGCCGGAGGCAGCGGAGGAGCGCATGGAACTCGCGATCACGGTGACCGCATCCATCGCGTATCTCCTTCAGGCTTCGGGCGAGCAGGTAGGCATGTTGACCAACGCCTTCGACGCCGCGGAAATCGCCAAGTATGACGCCGAGAGTCGAGGCGCTCTCTCCCGTCAGGACGTGGAAGAGAGTGTCGAAGAGGACGGGATCTCCGACGCCATACGCCCGCTGCTGGTCCCCACGTCCAAATCCTCGATCCAAGCCCGGGTGATAGCGGAGAATCTCGCACGCGTGGTGCCGGGCGAGGGGCTCGATGTGGAACGGCTACTGTTCACCCAACACCAAGGGCTTCCGCGCGACGCGGCCATCTTGCCCGTTGTGCCTCAAGTTACAGAGCGATTCGCGCTGTTGTTGGCGGAGATGAAGGCGGCGGGTTTTGCCGTCTCCGTGTTTCTAATTCGGGACGTAAAGGGATTTGACGAGGCCGCACGGCTGCTGGCCCCCCACCGCATTCACGTTTTTCACATCGAGAGCGAGCGCGACCTGCACGAGCTTTCGCCCGCGCGAATCGGGCAATCGTGATATGCGGTACAATAGTTGGACACAGAGAACCGAGGGGGAACGATGAAAGCTTTGATTGTCGACGATTCGCTCGTTGGGCGCAGGGCTATGTTGGGAGTTTTGCAGCACTATTGTGAATGCGACGAGAACGTTCAAGCGGCCGATGGGGAAGAGGCTGTAAAGATCGCGAGCGATGAGCCTTTCGATTTGATCGTCATGGATTGGAACATGCCGAAGATGCTAGGCATTGACGCGCTCCGCGCGATTCGCGCGTTGGACACCAAAACGCCGATCGTCATGGTGACCGGTGAGAAGGAGCGCGAACGCGTCGTCGAGGGCTTCGATGCCGGCGCCAGCGACTACATTGTCAAACCTTACAGCCCGCAACAAGCTGCAGAGAAAATTCACAAGGTGATGTTGCACGCCCAAGACCGAAGGCGTGCCAAGAAGGCGGAGAAGGCGCTCGTCGCCGACGACTCCGGTGTAATACGGCGGCTGTTGACGGGAATGCTTACCGAACGTTGCGGAGTCAAAGAGGTCGAAGAAGCCGCGGATGGCGCCGTCGCGCTGCAAGCCGCTCTCGCCAACAAATACGACCTGATCCTGCTCGATTGGAATATGCCGGAGATGAATGGGATCGACGTCGTCCGCGCCATTCGTAAGAAGAATGTGACGACACCTGTTATCATGGTGACCAGTGAGAAGGAGGCGTCGCGCGTCATCGAGGCCCTTGACGCCGGCGCCGACAATTACGTTACCAATCCCTTCGAACCGGACAAACTCTCTCAGAAGATCAAGCGAGTGTTGCAGCTCTGAGCGAATTTCGTGGGAGGACGAATATGGCCCCCGAAGAACCCACAACCGATTTCCAAGCCCTGAAGAGGGAATTCGAGGAGCAGGACTCCGCGCGAGAGTTCCTAAAGGACGCGCATAAAGAGGAAACCAAAGTCGAAACCGACTTTCACATCCTCAAGGCTTCGATGACCCAGCCATCGCGCAGGTGGCAGCATCGCAGCGCTACCGACCACCTCATAGATTTCTTCACCCCCTTCATGATTCTCTTTATGGTCTGGGCGGTAGTCTTCTTTCTCGTGAGTGTTCGCACGATATTCTCCGAGGTCAACGCCTTCGGCATTGGCGTGCTCGCGGCGTGCGTGGTTCTGGGCGTTGTGGGACTCAATCGCATTATCGCGAGGGACGGCGCCGACGAGTCCGTCTTATGGATACTGGCCTTCGGCAGCGTGGTATTTCTCGGAAGCCTGGGTATCCTGGGCGGAAGCACTGCCGGGATATCCATCATCGGCAACCCTCTGATTGCCGCCCTCTTCAATCTCGTCGTGCTTGCCTTCCTCTGGTGGCTTACGAATCGGCTCATGCACGAGTGTTGCGTCGACGAGAACCGCGTAGCCGGAGATATCGGCATTCTGACGGGGACGTTGCGAAGTTTTCAGCGCTCCGTGAGGGAGAAGAAGCCCGAAGAAGCATCGCTCTCACGCTGGCGCGGCCCCCGCAATCCCTTAGAACCCGTGGAGATTCAGGCCTTCGACCCCCACGAGTGGAAACCGCCCGAGGCCGCCGCCGCCCCAGTCTCCGCTGTCGGCACGAACACCCGCTTGGCCAAGCGCCACCCCGGGGTCTCGATCTTCTATTTCTCCGTGCCCGTCATGATCATTTTTGCCTTCGGGTTGCCCGTACTCATGCAGGGCGGCGAGACGTGGATCATGGGAGGCCACGCCTATGTCGGGCTGTACACGCTGTGCGCCTTATCCTTGCTTATGCTGACCAGCCTGGGGGGGCTGCGCCAGTATTTCCGCGCGCGCCGCGTCCATTTTCCGGCGACTATCGGCTTCTTCTGGCTGGGCTTAGGGTCCATCATGATCGCCTTCGTCATGATAGGCGCGCTCCAACTGCCCCAGCCTCCCATGCCGAAGATGGCGCTCGTGGAACATCAAGAAGATGTCTACACTCGGGGATCGCTCGTAACCCTCGAATCCACGACAGGCACCGCCGCGCAACATTTGCGCCAAACCCAATTCTTGGATGTGGCGGGGAAAGTCGTGCTCGCGCTGTTCGGCATCTTTCTCCTCTATGGCCTCATGAGGGCCCTGGGCGCGCTTGCCGTTTCTATTGGGAGTTCAAGGCGGCGCTACCCTCGGTTTGTCGTCAAGTTCTTCGACCGGCTCGACGCGTGGCTGAAGAGGATAGTCCGAGTTCCGAGCCTGCCAAAACTCAGGAGCCGGCCGCGAATACAAAAAAGCCTATCGACCGCTGTCCGGATCCAAAACCCCATGCAAGGCGAGGGCCTTGGAAGTGGCGCGGACGTTCGCGCTTACGTCGAGTCGAGTTATGCGGCCCTATGCGCCCTCGCGTACGACATGGGCGTGCCCCGGAACATGGACCAGACCCCCTACGAATTCATTGAGGCCTTTCCCGAGGCCATGCGCCCAATCCAGGTAGAAGCCCGCGAACTTACCGAGATGTACGTCCACGCCGCCTACTCCCCGGATATCGTCGACGAGGAAGCGCTCGACCGCCTGCGAAAATTCTGGCTCGTCTACGACCGCATGCGCCGGCGAGTGATCCGTTGACGCTGGTGGCTTTCGGTGAGTCTTCCCGGCTCCAGCCTTCGAATTCCTGGCGTAGCTTGCACAGGACCCGCATCGCGTGTTGAAAGCCAAGGCCACCGGGATTAGAATGGAAAGGATATGGCCCTGATGGCCAAGCTGAGATGCCATCGATAAGCAAAGGAACAACGCCATGGAAACCAAGACGATTCTAATAGTCATTATTGCTATCGTGCTCGTGCTAGTGGCCATTCCCTTCGTGCCCACCGTCTTAGAGGGATTGAAAAGCCCGGATTCGAAGATGGACACCAAGAACATGGCGCGTATCCAGCAGGCAGTCCAAACCTTTGGCGAAGCTACGGGCAATTACCCTGCGTCGTTAGAGGCCTTGGTTCCGGACTACCTGGCCGCGCTACCCACCACACGCGGCGGCAAGGCGTTCACCTACAATCCTCGAATGGGCGCAGTGGGCTTGCCCGGCGCGACCCGGTCCAACGCCCGCGATTCCTCAGGTTCTGGCATCACGCCTATGGGCGATGCCTTTACCGGGATCTCCGTTCAGAATGAGCTGAACTTCTGAGCGCCAACGGGTGATCGAGACGGAACAATCAGAGGACCTACAACGCTAGCCTAGAGTTTTGCGGTTACGCAGCCTGTTTATTCGCATGGTTGTTAGCC
>CAYNZS010000052.1:15600-18508 GCA_964401695.1 uncultured Nitrospirales bacterium | reverse complement strand
ATTGCTGCTAACCGTTCCCGCGCCCTACATGGCCTACGTGGCAGGCACGGATCGAGGGCCTTGGGATTTCGACACGATGATATTAGTTGCGTTGCGGCGCGAATTCGGTTCGCCGTGGCCGTGGTTCAGCCCGCTCCACCTGACCTTAGCGTTTGCCGCGCTCGCGGCCTACATCGCCGTGCATCGACATGCGTTTTCCATGCGAGGACACCGCGCCTGGAAGCATTTCCTCTCGGCCGCGATCAATTATGTGATGGCCTGCGTTACGCTAGCGGCGGTCGCGGCCATCCCAGTGCGCCTCCTTCTTGAGTAGGACGGTCCGTGCGTCCGCGGGAAACCACGGCAGGACAAAGAAACTCGACGAAGCGCTCTCCGTGAACCACGAATAGACACCAATGTTTCCACAATTCGTGTCTATTCGTGGTTCCCTTTCTCGATCTAGTTTTCCGCGAAGTGGGCTCCTCCCAGCAATGGCAGGAAATCTGTGACGCTCGGCATCTGCCAGTGGCGTCTAAAAAGAGGAGAAGCAACCAGAGAAGAATCTGGCGATCTCGCGTATCGCCTATTGCATTGTGCCGGGGATTGCCGTAGTTTGGAGCGATGGACGCCGCGGGGAGTTTTCCTAGCGGCAATCGACTTTGTGGCGTGGCGGCCTCAGAAAGGCGCAGTTCTTGAATGAGTAAGACGATTCTCTCCTGGAACGTGAACGGAATGCGGGCGGTGTTGAAGAACGGTTTCATGGATTGGTTAGCGAAGACGCAGCCGGACATCTTGTGTGTGCAGGAGAGTCGGGCCTTGCCGGACCAACTGCCACCGGATGCGCTCGAGCCAAAGGGATACACGTCATTCTGGATGCCGGCGAAGAAGAAGGGGTATAGCGGCGTGGCCGCATTCGTTCGCGAGGAGCCGCTTTCGGTCTCGAATATGGGCCAGAAGGAGTTCGACGACGAAGGGCGCGTACAGTTACTCGAGTACAAGAACTTCACGATTCTGAACTGCTACTTCCCCAACAGCCAGCCGGAGCGAAAGCGAATCGAGTACAAACTGAAGTTTTGCGCGGCCATTCGGAGGTGCTGTAACAAGCTGGTGAAAGAGGGGCGAAACGTAATTCTATGCGGCGACTACAACATCGCGCATAAGGAAATCGATATCGCGAGGCCCGAACAGAATGAGGATAGTCCTGGCTACCTGCCCGAAGAACGGGCCGAGATGACCAAGTTTCTCAAGGCGGGGTACGTCGATACATTTCGACACTTCTGTCCCGATCCTCACCGCTACACGTGGTGGTCGTATCGCTCCGGGGCGCGCAGGAATAACGTCGGCTGGCGCCTGGATTACCACTGCGTCAATAAGGACTTCATATCCCGGGTAGCTGGCGCGGACATTCTCTCAAAAGTGATGGGCTCCGACCATTGTCCCGTCTCGATCACAATCAAATGAGCGGCGGCGCATCCCGGAAACCACCAGACCGCTCCCAGGTCACGACAAAGCGCGGTGACCGCGGCAAGACGGTGGCGATCAGCGGCGTCACCTACTCGAAATCGCATGTGATTATGGATGTGTGCGGCGCGGTGGATTCGCTTCGGGCGCACACGGCCATGGCGCGGCTACTGGCGCTGGAGTCGGGCGCGCCGGACGCGGCTGGCCATGGCGCGTTCTTGCTGTGGTTAATGCATGTCTACTTTCTCATCGGCTCGGAGTGCAGCGACCCACTGAACAAACATCCGGAACACCGAAAACAGGATGTTTCGGCCAAGCATCTCGAAAAGTTGGAAGCGGCCCAGACGGAGCTGGAATCGCGGACGCGGCTGCCCAAACGGTTTGTCGTGGGTGCCTCTAACCGGGTGGCCGCGCAGTTGGACATCGCGTCTACACAGGCGCGGGCGTTGGAACGGGATGTCGTGCGCCTCATGGAAGCGGCTCCGGAGTTTACTGCCGATTCGATTCTACCTTTCGTGAACCGGCTGAGCGATTTCTTGTTCATGCTGGCGCGGACAATCGAGGACGGGCAGCACATTACGGTGGATTACGGGCTGCTCGATGAGTAAGAGGTGGCCGTTTGGATTTTGCTCGAGAGAATCGTCTCTTTTGACGAGATTAACAAGATTTCAATCGCATATCTTGCCCAATTGGAAATCTTGTCAATCCTGTGAATCATGTCAAGAAGGGGTGACGCGGGAGACTTGGCTTTGAGATACGCCATCATTTCAGATATCCACGCGAACCTGGAAGCACTCAAGGCGGTCCTCGAAAAGATTGAAGAGTTGAGCGTGGACCGAATCGTTTGTCCCGGCGATGTCGTGGGATACAACGCCAATCCAAACGAACGTGTGGACATCCTGCGCAAGATGAAGATTCCCACGGTCTGCGGCAATCATGACGCGGTGGCGTGTGGAATAGAGGAGCCCTGGGGATTCAACCCGGTGGCGTTCAGAGCTGTACAGTGGACTCGCGAGACCTTTCGTCTCGACAACCATGAGTTTCTGCGCGCTATGCCCGATGTGCAAAAGTTCGATTCGATCTTGGCGGTTCATGGTTCGCCGTCCAACCGTAACTCGTACTTGTTTACTGGGACGGATGTGGATCCCCATCTCGAAGCCGTGGAAGAACAAGAATGCTCGTTCTGTGTCTACGGACATACCCATATGCCAATCTTGTTCTGGAGGGAGGGCATACATGAGTTCGACCAAGGCGCCAGATTCGAACTGATAGACGGCAATACCTACTTCTTCAATGTGGGTTCGGTGGGCCAGCCTCGCGACGGCGGTCGGAGGGCCGCCTTCGGAGTCGTCGATCTGGGCACTCGCGAGATTGAACTAATTCGGGTCGCGTGTCCGGACAACCAGGCCGCCGCCAAGGTTATCAATGCAGCCCCCCCCCCCCCCCGGGGGGGGGGGGGGGGGGGGGG
>CAYNZS010000052.1:0-15590 GCA_964401695.1 uncultured Nitrospirales bacterium | reverse complement strand
GTCCGGACCCCCCGCCCGCCCCCCACGTTATCATCGCACCCCCCCCCCCCCCCCCTTCGGGGGTGATTCTCCTAGAGATGTGGGCTCGCCTGACCCGTTTTGGCACGAAATGCGCTGAGAAGGTGGCACCTGGAGACTCCCTATCTTTTGAGGGGTTTGAGGATTGGACCGGTTCCAACCCGGCACGACCGCTATCAAATTAAGAGCAAAAGAGGAAATTGCCGCTGTTCTTTCTGTATACTCCGCGGACGCTTTTCGGGTAGTATTTGTGTTGTATGCTTGAACGTTCCGCGCCGCAGCGAGTTCGAAGGATGAGCATCCGGCGGCCGCGTGTCGGCAGTGGCCTCTGACTAGGGTACTTCCAGCGCAGGGATTTTCACGGCGAATTGAGTTCGGAGGCTTGGGTTTGAGATACGCCATCATTTCGGATATTCACTCCAATATCGAGGCATTCGAAACGGTTCTTAAGAAGATCGAAGAGTCGAGTGTGGACCGAATCGTATGTTTGGGGGATGTGGTTGGGTACAACGCGCAGCCGAACGAGTGCGTCGATATCGTCCGGGAGATGAAAGTATCAACGATTTGCGGCAACCATGACGCAGTGGCGTGCCAAATGGAGGAGCCCTGGGGATTCAACCCGGTGGCGCTCCAGGCCGCCATGTGGACCCGCGAGAAACTTCGCGCTGACAATCTTGAGTTTCTCCGCGGCCTGCCCGATGTGCAAAAGTTCGATTCGTTTCTGGCGGTCCACGGCTCTCCCTCCAACCGCAACTCGTACTTGTTCACTTGGGAAGACGTGCTGCCCCGTTTTTCGATCATCGAGGACCAGAAGTGCACCATGTGTTTTTTCGGACATACGCATAGTCCCGGTATCTTCTCGAAGGATGGGGTGTACACGGTCGACAACGACTCCAAATTCGAGCTAGACGAGAACAAGTCATTCTTTATCAACGTTGGTTCGGTCGGACAACCGCGTGACGGCGATCCGCGGTCCGCATTTGGAATCATCGACATGGACACGCGCGAATACGAGCAAGTCCGGGTCAACTATCCAGTGAAGCAAGCCGCCGATAAAGTCACCAAGGCTGGCCTCCCGGCCTTCCTCGCGGAACGCTTGTTCCTCGGCCGTTAGTTTGGCATCCTAAGCGGCATTAGCTTCGTGCTCTTCGCGGTGAATCGCTGTTTCTATTCACAACGAAAACCGGAATCAGGGGATTGTACGGTCATGCGTAAAGGCGAAATCGCTCGTAGTACGAAAGAGACGGAGATATCGGTCTCCGTGGATTTGGACGGCGAGGGGCGCTCCGACATCTCCACTGGGGTGGGCTTTCTCGACCATATGCTCACTCACTTGTCGAAGCACGGCCTCTTCGACGTAACGGTGCAGGCGAAGGGCGACTTGGAGATCGACGGCCACCACACGGTGGAAGATGTGGGCATTTGCCTGGGGCAAGCCTTCCTGCAAGCGTTGGGCGAACCCGTAGGCATCTCGCGTTACGGGCGCGCTACCGTGCCCATGGATGAGGCGCTGTCCGAGGCCGTCGTAGATGTAAGCGGCCGCCCCTATCTTGTGTTCAACGCCGATTTGCCCGCGCCGAAGGTCGGAGAATTCGACGTGGAATTGGCAAGGGAATTCTTTCAGGCCTTCACGATGAACAGCCGTGTCACCTTGCACATGAATCTCCGGTACGGGTCCAATGTACACCACTCTATTGAGGGCCTGTTCAAGGCCTTCGCCCGCGCCCTGCGCGAGGCGGTCGCCCCAGACCCGCGCGTGAAGGGCGTCCCATCGACGAAAGGCACGTTGCAGGCGTGATAGCGGTCATCGATTATGGAATGGGCAACCTCCGCAGCGCGCAGAAAGGGCTGGAAAAGGCCGGACATGCCGCAACGATTTCGAGTGATCCCTCGGACTTGGAGCGGGCCCAAGGCATCCTCCTTCCCGGCGTGGGGGCGTTTAAGGATTGCTTCGAAGGCCTTCGCGAACGGGGGTTCGTAGAGCCGCTCCTTGCTTCGGTCCAGCGTGGCCGGCCCCTCTTGGGGATTTGTGTCGGAATGCAAATATTGTTCGACTGGGGAGAAGAAGGCGAGGGCTCGCCGGGCCTTAGAATCTTGCCCGGCAAGGTGGCGCGTTTCCCCGATGCCCATGAGACCGGCTTGAAGGTTCCACATATGGGGTGGAACGAATTGGAACCGCTGGGCGCGCGGCCTTGTCCCCTGTTCAGATATTTGGAAGAGAGACCCTACGTCTATTTTGTCCATAGTTACTGCGCCCGGCCATCAACGGATGAAGTGGTGTATGCCACCAGCAATTACGGCATCGACTTTCCCGCCGTGGTCGGGCGCGGCCATGTGTTCGGCGTCCAGTTTCACCCAGAGAAGAGCCAGTCGGTAGGGATCGGAATTCTAAGAGCTTTTGGCGAATATGTACAGGAACAGTCCGACTCTGCTACTATAACGTCCTCTTAGTGACTGACTTTCGGCGAGGTCCTGGGCAACGATGGTCAAGAGAATTCTGGTTCCCACGGACGGCAGTCCTTGCGCCGTTGTCGGCGTTGAATACGCCGTAGCGCTGGCGCGCCGGTACGGGGCAAGCCTGCACGGTGTTCATGTGGTCGATGTGCGCCTGCTCGAAGGCCCGTTTCTTCGCGATATCTCGGCATCCCTTGGCACCGCTCCCTTCGTCAACTATCAGTCAAACATCTCCGCGATCCTAACCGAACGGGGCAAGGCGGCCTTGAATGCCTTTCAGGAGCTCTGCGACGAGGCGGGCGTCCCTGCCAAGAGCAGCCTCGATACCGGCGTCGTGAGCGAACGGATCGCCAAACGCAGCGAACTGATAGATATGGTAGTTATGGGGCGCGTGGGTGAACACAGCGATATCCTCGACGGCTTGGTCGGTTCTACGACTCAGGCGGTGATCCGCCGGGCCAACTGCCCTGTGCTGGTAAGCGCCCGGGCCGCGGCGGAATTAAAACGATTCATGGTGGCATACGACGGCTCATCGCACGCGAAGAAAGCGCTTCAGTTTGCCACTTCGCTGGCCGAGTCATGGCACGTGTCCTTTGAGGTGTTGGTGGTGGGAAACGGCGGCGCCGAGATTCTCTTGGGCGAGGCCGAAGACTATCTGAAGGCCCACGAGATGAAGGTCGATTACGTTGCGCTCGACGCCGATCCCAGCGAGGGCATTGTGGAGCACGCCGAGAATTCCAAGACGGATCTGATTGTTATGGGCGCCTATGGGCACACGAAAGTTCGAGAGTTGGTTGTGGGAAGCACAACAGCGTACGTCACCAACCACGCCCCATGTCCCGTGTTGTTAGCGCGCTAAACGTCGCACAAGAAAGGGCCTCTTGAAAAAAATCGATCCATCGAGCGTGCTCTCAGACGAGTGGGTAAGCTGCCTCCCATGCCGGGAGTCGTCGCGGAGGTGTTGCGCGTGACGGGCGACCCCGATGTGGCCGTGGGCGAAGTGAGCAGCGTCATCGAAAGAGATTCGGCGCTGACGGCCAAACTGCTCAAGGTCAGCAATTCGCCGTACTACGGCATGAATCAAGTCGTGGGCACACTGAAGCTTGCTCTTGTCATTCTGGGGGTCCGCGAGGTCCGCAACATTGTGCTGGGCATATCCGTTGTGGATTCGCTTAAAGACAGTTCGACCGAACGTCTGCTGGATCAACTCGACTTCTGGGATCATTCGGTAAAGGTGGCGGGATTCGCCAAAAAGCTTGGTACTCATCTGCGGCTCAATCTTCAGGGCGAAGATTTTATCGCGAGCCGATTGCACGACATCGGGAAAATGGTGTTGTGGCGCTAAATGAAGGAAGAATACGAGGCCATCTTCGACAAGGCGGAAGGCCATTCGGAGGCCCTTTGCAGTGCCGAGAAGGAGGCCTTTGGATTTGATCATGCTGACGCGGCAGCGGTGTTGGCAAAGCGCTGGAACATGCCCGAAACCTTGACGGACGCCCTGTGGTTTCACCATGGCCGGGAGGATCAGACCCTTGCGGATGCGAAGGATTCCAATCTCGCCGCGCTTACGCGTATAGCGAACCTCGCGACTCGGGACGATTGGACGACACAAGATACGTCGACCCTTCGTTCGTGTTCGGACGAGGAATCCTGGGCGGCTATCGCCCAGAACGTCGAGATTCCCGATGTCGAAGAGCGGGCGCGCCTGCTCGCTGAGTTCTACGAGGAATTGGACAGCGCGCAAGCGCCTAGTTTCTAGAAACTAGTTTCGGCTCTCGCGGCAATGGAAGGTACCAATGGCTAAGAAAGAACAAATCGCAATAAACCGCAGCGAGCGGCTCAGCGAGATCGATGTGGAATTGGATGCCGCTATGGAACGCTTGGACGAAACGAATGTGCGGATCGACGACGTGTTGACCTCTTTCGACCCGCCCGAAGCGAGCGAGGAATCCGAAGGCGCCGAAACCTTCGACGACGGTGCGGATTCCCATGGCGGAAACGATGTCGAGGACGACGCGGATGAAGACGAGGCACCGGATGAAGACGACGAGGACGCCGATTCTTCCGAGTAAAGGCGGTTGCGGCAGGGTCCCTTCCTGTGGCGAGGCAGGGCCATACGTGCCGTGAACGAAACCGACTCTCCTTTGAAAATTCTGATCACCGATCCGCATCTCGACGGCGGCGGACAGGTGCGCTATATCGCAAACCTCGGCCGTGAACTGGTTGGCCAAGGCCATGGGGTTACCGTTGGGTGCCGTCCGGGGAGTGTGCTCGTCGCTAAGGCCACGGAAGCGGGGTGCCACGTACTGGACGAATTTCCTTTCGGCGGCGGATTGCGCTTTGGCGCATGGCGCCGCGATCTGAGGGTGCTCAGAGAGTTTATCCGCCGCGAATCGCCCGATATCGTCCATGTGAATCTCTCGCAAGACCACTGGTCGTGCGCCGTTGGCAACCGGCTCCAGAGTTTTCCGGTTTGCCTCGTGAGGACGCGGCACAATACCTACGCCGTCAAGGAAACGCTGGCGAACCGGGTTTTGAACAGGCGATGGACGGACTACCAGATCGTCGTGTGCGATGTCGTGCGCCGCGAACTGGCCGGGCAACGGACCTTTGACGCGCAGCGCATGTGTTCCATCCACAATGGCGTGGACGCGGAGGCGTTTGCGCCGGATGCGGAAGGACGCGAATCCGCCCGCCGTGAATTCGGATTTGACGAGTCGGACCTGGTGCTGGGAATCGCAGCGCGGCTCGTGCCGGCGAAGGGGCATGAATACCTGTTTCGGGCCGTTGCCGAACTGCGCGCCGCGATTCCAAACCTGAAAGTGCTCGTGCTCGGGCAAGGCGAACTACAAGAGGAACTCGTCAAACTGGTGACCGAACTTTCCCTCGACTCACAAGTGCTCTTCGCGGGTTACCGCGAGGATATGCCCCGGTGCACCCAGGCCTTCGACATCGGCGTCCAGCCTTCTGTCGACTGCGATACATCCTCGTTCAGCCTCAAGGAACAGATGGCGGCGGAAAAAGCCGTGATCGCTTCGGACTATGGCGGACTAACCGAAATCGTGCGCGACGGCACCGAGGGGAGGATCGTCCCGGCCGGGATCGTCGAGCCGCTGGCCGATGCGATTCGCAAAACCGTGGAAAACCCATCTCTCCGCGCCGAAATGGGAAAGGCTGGCCGTCGGCGTGTACTCGATGAATTCACGGTGGAAGTGTTTGCGAAGCGCACCGTGGAAGCTTACCGAACCGCGATCGAGATTCATCGCCAACGCAGAGAAGGCAACGCGCAGTCACCGTGAATGTACTACATTTAGACGAGCAAATCGGCTGGCGCGGCGGCGAGCAACAGGCCAGTTGGCTCATGGCCGGGCTCGTGGACCGGGGCCATCGAGTGGCGCTATGCGGAAAGGCCGGCGGCCGTTTCGTCCAGGCGGAACACGCTGGCCGGCCCGTCGCACGTGAGACGGCCGCGTACCGGAATGAAGCGGACTTAGCCACAGCCTGGCGCCTGGCCCGGATCGTCGCGCGGCAGTGTGTCGACATCCTCCACGCCCACACAAGCCACGCCCACACAATGGCGTGCTTGGCGCGCATGTTCGCTCGGAGGGGGAAGGTAGTCGTATCACGGCGCGTCAGCTTCGTCCCGAGAAGCGGCCACATCAATCGATGGAAGTATTCCCTGCCAGACATGTTTTTGTGCGTGTCGGGCAAGGTGGACGAAGTGCTGGCGGAATACGGGATTCCCGAAGGCCAACGGCGCGTGGTCTACAGCGCAGTGGACGCGGCGCGCTTAGATGTGCCGGCCGTTTCCCGCGAATCGCTTGGTATTCCCGGCGAGGCGCCCCTGCTCGTATCGGCGGGTGCGCTCGTGGGCCACAAAGATCACGAGACTCTCGTGAAAGCCATGGCGCGCGTCGTCGCGGAGAAGCCGGAGGCCATGCTGGCAATTGCGGGGGAGGGCAAACTGCGTCCACGAGTCGAGAGCTTGGTCCAAGAACTTAGCCTGACCAATAGCGTACGCCTTTTGGGCCATCGCGATGACGCCCCAGCCGTGATTCGGGCGGCGGATATTTACGTGTCCTCCAGTTGGTCGGAAGGGCTCGGGACGAGTGTGCTCGAGGGCCTCGCGTGCGGCGTGCCGGTGGTCGCGACAGTCGCTGGTGGGATTCCCGAAATGATACGCAACGGCGAAACGGGGTATCTTGTGCCCAATCGCGATTCCGGCGCTTTGGCCGCGGCGCTGCTCGAGGCCTTGAATGATAAAGACGGCGCCCGCAAAATGGCCGTGCGCGGACCTGGGTTCGTCGCAGAGAACTTCTCGGTCGAGCGAATGGTCGCCGATACGATCGGCGCATATGAGGAATTGTTGGAAGCATGACCCAAATTCCTTGCCCGAAACTCCGTTTCTCGTTTCCACAGCATATGGGACCGCCGCCCCCGGCGGTCGTTCGGGAGAAGCATCTCTTTCCATGCCTTATGACCGCCGAGGGCGGCGGTCCCATATGCTGTGCCTCAGCAGGGTGGAGTTTTCCGTGGTCGGCCTAACCGTATTGACCCTCGTCCCCAATGCGGGCGACCGCCTGCCCCGTTCCCTCGGAAGCGTTTCGTGGGCGGGCGACCTGTTCTGTGTGGTCGATGCGAAGACCGATGACGGCTCCGAAACCGCCGTGCGCGACTTCACTGATCACATTGCCGTGCGCCCCTACGAAAACGCGGCGGATCAGCGCAATTGGGCGCTTCCCCAAATCGGGACCGAATGGACGCTGGTGTTGGATGCGGACGAATGGGTGTCCGAGTCGCTGGCGGCGGAGATTCAGCGGATCGTCCAAACAGAGGGCGGTCCGGATGGCTACGAGATCAAGCGCCGTTCCTATTTCTTTGGCAAGTCAATCCGCTACTGCGGCTGGCAGCGGGACTACAATCTGCGTCTCTTCCGCACGACCAAGGGGCGGTATCTCAAGCAGCGCGTTCATTCGCACGTGGTAGTGGAAGGGCCGGTGACAACCATCGAAGCCCCTATGTATCACGACACCTACCGGGATTTCGAGGAGTACTTCGCCACCATGCAACGCTTCACCTCCTGGGGCGCGGCGGACGCCTACGAGAAGGGAAAACGCGCGCGCCTTTCAGACCTGACGTTGCGTCCGCTAATAAAATTTCTCAAAATGTATGTGCTGCGGCGCGGCTTCCTGGATGGCTACCCAGGCGCTGTATTATGTGGCCTTAGCGCCTTCTCCGTGTTCTTGAAGTATGCCAAGTTGTGGGCGATGACTCAGGGCGATTCGAGGGTTGAGTGAATAGCTTGCCCTTGAGATAATGGGGACTTGTGCAGCCTCTGCCCTCCCCCCAGCCCGGTTAATAGGGAAGGGCGGGGCCACAGACCTGCACGGCTCGCCTGGATCTTCGCGGCACGATATTCGGGTTAGGAAACAGTCAGGGAAGTAGGAATGAGCTTAATTCGCCTGGATAAAGTCAGTAAGTTTTTCAGCGGCGAGCCGGTGTTGGACGTCGTCAGCTTCCGCGTAGAGGAAGGCGAAAAAATTGGCCTGATTGGCCGAAATGGTTCTGGGAAGTCCACGCTCTTCCGGCTGATTATGAACGAAACGACACCCGATACGGGTACTGTCGAGCGGATGAGGCGCGCGAAAGTCGCGTGTCTGGACCAAGCGCCCGATGTGGACCCTACGGATACGCTGCACGAACTCGCCATGGCCCGGTTCGCGCACCTCATCGAGATGGAAGCGAGCATGGCGGAAATGGAGCGCCGCATCGCTGACGGGGATGACGCGATTTTAGCGGAGTACAGCGCGTTGCAGGATACGTTCCAATTGGACGGTGGCTACGAATTCCGTGCGAAGGCCCGCCGGGTCCTGACGGGATTGGGGTTTCGCGAGGAGGAGTTCGCCTTGCCGTTCAGCGCGTTGAGCGGCGGGCAGCGGACCCGCCTCATGTTGGCCCTCGTGCTGCTCGAAAACGCGGATCTCCTTCTCCTCGACGAACCGGAAAATCACCTCGATCTGGCAGCGCGCGAGTGGCTCGAGGGCTTCCTCAAGGAGTGGCCGAAGGCCTTTGTAATCATTTCCCACGATCGCCGTATGCTGAATGCCGTGGTGAAACGGACCGTAGAAGTGGAACGGGCGGGACTCAAGAGTTACACCGGCAACTACGACGATTTCCATAAAGAGAAGCTGCTTCAGCAAGAGCAGCAAGGCGCGGCCTATGACCGGCAGAAGGCGTTCATCGAACGCGAAGAGGCCTGGATCGACCGGTTTCGCTATAAGAACACGAAGGCCCGGCAGGTGCAGAGCCGGGTGAAACGGCTGGAGAAACTGACAAAGGTCGACGCCCCGCTGGCCGATGGAACGTCGGCCAAGTTCGGATTGGGCGAAGTGGTCCGGAGCGGCCAGCAAGTCGTCGAAGCAAAGAACCTGTCCATGGCCTACGAAGGCCTCGATCTGTATTCTGGCGTTTCGTTTCTCGTCGAGCGCGGTGAGCGCATCGGGATTATCGGACCTAATGGTTCGGGAAAGACCACCTTGCTCAAGCATCTTCGCGGCACACTCGATGGCGGAACGGGCGAGGTGACGCTTGGACACAAGGTGGCCGTGGGGTACTACGACCAGCAACACGCGGACCTGGTCGAGGAGAGCGACGTCTTCACCGAAACCCAACGGGCTGCCCAGAAAATGCGTCCTGTGGAAACGCGAAACTTCCTAGGACGCTTTCTGTTTACCGGCGACGACGTCTTCAAACCCGTCTCGGCGCTGAGCGGTGGCGAGCGCAGCCGCGTGGCTATGGCGAAATTGGTGCTCGAGAATGCGAACCTGCTGCTATTAGACGAGCCGACGAACCATCTGGATATCGCCTCTCGCGAAGCTCTCGAGGGGGCCCTCGAGGAATATCCAGGCTCTATTGTCATGGTGTCGCACGACCGCGCGCTGATCGATCGGCTCGTAACCAAGCTGATCGTGATTCGCGATGGTCTGGTGGAGGTGTTCCTCGGTAACTACACGGATTACTTGTGGCGCAACGAGACGCCTAGCGAAGAGGCGGAGACCGACTCGAAGGACGTTATGAAGATTCGGAAACGGGCCGAGGCCGACGCCCGAAAACTATCGGATAAGGAGCAACGAAAGTCGGAAAAGCAGCTTAAATCGCTTGAAGAGCGCATCCATGAGATCGAGGAATTGGTCGAGGAACGAGAAAAATGCTTCGAAGACATCGACCCCGCCGATTTCGAGAGGATAAGCGCCGCCTCGGAGGAGTACGAAGCGCTCAAACACGATCTCAAGGAAATGTACAGCGAATGGGAATCCCTGGCTGAACTTCTCTCCGGGTGAGCGTTCTCGATGTATATCGCATTTCCGCTCGGCCAGGGCGTTTTGGGCCGCTAGCTTCGCGAAGAATTAGTTGTGCCTCGCAAATAATAGATCGTGTAGTGTTCATGCGGCTTCGCTCCATTCGTAGCGGTGATGGAGTCCACCGACGCGAGGTAGTTCAACCAACCTGGATGTCGGTGAAGCCCGACTTGAGGTTGGACGTCCCATTGGTGTCTCCTTCTCAAGGCCCAAATGGGTTCGGTCTTCATGGTAGTACGCGAAATACGACCGAAGTATTCTGCGCAGATGATTTTCGCTGAAGACGATGACATGGTCCGTACATTCCCGACGAATACTTCCGTGAAGCCGCTCGACGTAGGGATTCTGCCAGGGGCAGTGGTACGCCGTCAGCACCTCCTCGATGCCCATGTTCTTCACGCGCCGCTGGAACCAGTCGCCGTATATGCCGTCTCGATCCCGGAGCAGGTATCTCGGCGCAGTGTCCCACGGGAACGCCTCGACAATCTGTTGGGCAGTCCACTCGGCCGTAGGATTCGCCGTTACGTTGAAATGAACGACGCGACGCCGGGCGTGACTCAAGATGACAAATACGAACAGCAGCTTAAACCGAATCGTCGGCACGACAAGGAAGTCTACGCCAACCATGTCCGGCATGTGATTCTTGATGAAGGTTCGCCAGGATTGGGATGGCGGCTTCCGTCTGTGTCTGCGCAGCAGTCCAGATACGGTCCGCTCGGAGACCACAAGGCCAAGTTTGAGCAATTCGCCGTGAATCTTGGGGGCACCCCAGGTTGGATTGGCATCGGCCATCTTGAGGATGAGTGCCTTCACATCAGGATCAACTGGAGGTCGGCCACGTTTGCCAGCCTGGGACTTCCGGTGCCAGTAGAGTTTGAAGGCCTTCCTATGCCAGCGCACGACCGTGTCCGGCTGCACGATCACAAGGGCGTCTCGCCATCCCGACCATGCACGAGACAGGACTACCCAAAACAACCGGTCACGGTCCTTGAGCTTGGGCCGATTCTGAGTCCTCTTTAGCACATTGAGCTGCTGGCGAAGCGCAAGATTCTCAGCCGTCAAATAAGCGATCACACTGAGCTTTCGAGACAGCCATCCACCGCTGTTCTTGATGATTTTGAGCATCATTGAAGCTTACTTGGCAGATGATGTAAGTTCAATGACAGCAACGCGTACAAATAAATGCGAACGACAACGTTTTTTGGAAACGGAAATCCCAGGCGGGCAAGAGGTCTCGGAGCCGGAGTTTGCTGCTCAGGACGCCCCCATGGGCCTCTAGCAAGCAGGAACGCGAACCACGTTTTCCCTGTAGGCCATCCTGCCGTGTTTTCGGAGGTGCCGTACGGATATCCGCCGCTACAGCCCCGGTGAGACTCAAGCAGTTCAGCCCACCGTCGGCGAGTCCGCCTCAAGCCCGACGGTCCCCAGACCAACATTTTCGCTGTTCTGATTGTCCGCACTGGCGACCATCGTGACGCCCGATACGATTCTACGTTGGCACCGGGAATTGGTAGCGATAAAATGGGACTACAGCGAAAAGCGGAAATCAGTGGGTCGCCCGCGCATCCGGCAAGTAATCGTAGACCTCATCGTTCGGATGGCGAAGGAGAACGAAGGTTGGGGTTACGGCCATATTCAGGGTGCGCTCAAGAACCTTGGGTTCCAAATCTCAGATACTACGATAGGCAATGTTCTTAAGGAGCATGGCATCGAGCCCGCTCCGGAGCGTCAAAAAAACCACTTGGGAGAAGGATCTTAAGTCCCACTGGGAGGTTATGGGCGCCGCGGACTTCACGACTGCTGAGGTTTGGACATGCTCGGGGCTGATCACATATCATCTTGGTCGTCATGAAACTGTCTACCCGTCGTATAGAGATTGCTGGCGTGACCCCCAATCCCGACACGGCTTCGAAAGGAGTTAGCGCCATCCGCTACTGTCTCTGAGTTTTCCCACCCCTCACCCACGGGGGAGGGGTATGTTCCGACCCAAGTTTTGGAAAGATGCGTTTCAAGCTCTAGCTCAGGCAATGCCTGGTCAGTAACAAGGTGCTACGCTCAATGCTTCCTGCCTATCCATCTTGCGCGCCCGTAGATGAAAGCGGCGCCGCTTAGGAGCAGCG
Source organism: uncultured Nitrospirales bacterium (assembly GCA_964401695.1). Lineage (GTDB taxonomy): Bacteria > Hydrogenedentota > Hydrogenedentia > Hydrogenedentales > JAPYPO01. Next base: position 3,640 of record CAYNZS010000052.1, on the reverse strand, counting down.
CTACTATCCCCAGCAATAGGGCGAAGGGCTCTGCCGCCGGCAGAGCTCCGACCTCAACAACGGTCAGCATGACCGGTGGAGTTGTCATTGTAGCCCCGCCCTCGTCGGTAATGGCACACACGTAGGCGCCCGAGTCTGAGATCAAAAGGTTCGCGATAGTGAATGTTCCGCTGTTCGGGCCCACGTTGGCGCCGTCTTGCGTCCACTGGTAGGTAACCGCCCCGACGGGATTCAGCAGTGCCACCTCGAAGGTGTGGCTATCGCCTTCCTCCTTACGCGCGCCCAAAGGCACCTTTGAGAACGTTCCCGTCACGACGCCTTTGGTTAAGGTGAAATAATCGTCCACTGCGCCTGTTTCGCGGAGGAACTTAACATCCATCTGGCCTCCGTTCACGTCAATTACGACGGAACCGCGGTTGAGGACGGCGTAGAAGTGGGCGGGATGGTCCAGGCCATGGCTGCTACTTAGGGCGCCGCCACTTCCGGCTGTGATGTAAACGGCGCCGTCCTGGGCGGCTTTGGTCCAGCCTTTGTCGTAGGCGCCATCGCCATCGGTCCGGCCGTCGCCGCTGTCAATGGCATGGATCGCCGGGTCCCAGGTCGTGGAGGCGCCGTAATGCCCAGCTATCAGGAAGGTGCGCTCGTAGACATGGCTGTGGCCCGTAAGCACAAGATCGATGCTATAGTTTTCTAGGATTGGACCAGCATTGGTGCGCATTTGTCTGAGTGCGTTTTCGGTATCGGAGTTGTGTGAACCTTTCGAGTAGGGGGGGTGATGCCAGTAGGCAATGATCCAGTCTTGGGCGGTTGCCGCGAGGTCGTTCTCGAGCCAGGTCAACATGGGGCTTCCGACGGCTCGGCTGCTGTCGTACGAATCGAGGCAAACGAAATGGACGTTGCCGTTGTCGAAGGAGTAGTAGGCCTCCGTGCCCGAAGCCAGGCCGCCGGCTTCGGCGGCGCGTGGCAGTGTGAAAATGTCGTAATAGGGGCCTGTCTCGGTGGCGGAGTCCGCGCTATGTCCGTCATGGTTACCGAGAGTGGGCCAGGTAACCGTGTTGCGATAAAGTTCGGTGTAGACGTCGAAGTTCTTGGTTTGATATTCGTTGTCGGTTCCGTCGTTGTAGGCGTTATCGCCCAGTTGCAGCCAGACGTCGGTATGGGTGGCATCGGCGTATTCGTAGTAGCGGTCGCGCACTTGGCGCTGGCCAGAGGAGCCGTTCCCGAAATCGCCGATGGCCCAGATGCGTATGGGCTCGCCGGGTCCTTTGGCGGTATGAATGTAGTAGTCGCTGGCGTCGCCTTCCATGGTTTCGGCGGTTGTACCGATAGAGTAGTAGTATTTTGTATTGGGGAGCAGGCCCGTAATCGGAACTACATGCTCGGTTGTCTCCGTCCCGTCGGATGCGGTTTCGTTGAGGTTGCCCAGGCTGGTTCCGTAGCGGACGGCGGAGTCGGTAGCGACGCTGGTCCGCCAGCGGACAATGGCGCTGGTCGGTGTGCCTAGCTGGAGATAAGGGCCACGTGTGACGGATAGAGATATTTCAGGTGCGTCCTGATCGGAGAGGGTGAGGCGTGGAAGGAGGGTTATGTCGCTGCTACCAGGACTAATATTCCACACGCCGATGGCGAGTACGTTGGTCCCAGTCACCAACTCGCCTGTAAAGGCGCTGACGTCGATGGGCGGGCCTAAGGTGCCCGTCTCCGAAGAATTGTGGAGTGCGCTGTTGGCATTCCACGTAGCCGTGGCGGGAGCGCTACTGCTGCGAGAGATTTCGGTGCCGTTCAACCATGCGATGTAGCCATCGTCGAAGTCGACTTCGAAGGTCATGGATTGGATGACGCCGGCGTCATCGACGTTGAACTCGCTGCGGGTGTAGATGGAGTAGATACTGTTGTCGTCTTCGACGAGGGTGTTGTCGTCGTTATCGCTGTAGCCTACGCCGTGAGTGCCCGATTGCCAATTGCCGTCTTGGAGGCCGGCGTGGATGTCGCCCTTGCCATTGTCCTGGCTAGTATCGTAACCATTGGCTGTCCAGCCCGTGGGGTCGCCGCTGTTGGGGAGATCCTCGAGGGCCTCTATGAATAGTGTAGCGCTACCTACATCGACAACGACGAATGTGGCGGCCTCGGCGGCGCGTGGTGTCACGAAAGTAGCGACAATCAATAGAAAAACGCCGAAAAGTCTATGGTTGCTCATACTTGGTCTCCTTAGTACCAGCAGGTTGTACTGCCGTTTGGATAGTGGGTGCGGTCTTACTGCTGATTGCTTCTTTGGCTGCCGAGCGCTCGATGGCGCTCAACAGGTTGGTTTTCAGTTCCCGGGTGGCCTTGGTGTTCTGCTGGCGCGAGGTTAGGGCTGTGATCGCATGAAGGGCTTGCTTATATGCCTCGTGCGCGTCTTGAGTCCATCCGCCCTCTTCGAGTACGGCGCCGCGCTTTGCGAGCCACTTGTCTTTACGGGGGGAACTAGCGACAAGGGTGTCCAAGCGGGCGAGGGACTGGGCGTGGCGCTCGTGTTTGATTTCAAGGTCGAGGGCGGCCACCTGAAGCGTGATAAGGGGGCCGAGCACGCCGATGCCCTCGTCGAGGCAAGCGATCGCTTCACCGATATAGTTGCCGCCAAGGGCGGCTAGCGCGTTGGCGCACTCAAGGTAGTAATCCGGCGTTGGGGTCTTCATGACGTGGATGGCGTGGGTATAGTCTTCGGCGGCGGCCAGGTAGTGGCCAAGGCTCGACAATACGCGGGCACGGATCAGGCGGGCGGTGGCGTCTTGTGTGTTGCGGGCGATGTAGGCGTCGAGCACGGCCCGGGCCGATGCGGACCACCCAGCCTCGAACAGCAGTTGCCCTTTTGCCAGTTGGGTGGCGTCTAAGGACGGATCCAATTGGGCGGCTCGCTCATAGTCGGCCAGCGCGAGGTCGAAGTCCTCGTGTATGCGATGGAGTCCGCCGCGGCGCAAATAATGGGCCGGGTTCGTGGGATCTTTGGCGATCTGTTCGCCCAGCGCTGCGATCTGTCCGCCGATGTCACCGTGGGCTAGAGCCGTACTTGGCGCAATCGCGAGCAGCGCTATGATGGAGAATATGACGAATTCCGACCTCATTGGCATCCGAATCCACCGTGAAGGACGCAGCAAACGTGCGAAATGTGGCACAGTATCAAGTGCTTTCACCCGCTAAACACCACCTGTCTCAAAAACCTTCGACGAGCGGCCCATGCGGACTCCTCGTGCCTTGCAACCATTTGGGATTCCCCTGCCTGCCACTTTCCCTACAATCTTGCGAGTCGTGTAAAGACCAGACTATCTAATCTGCATACGATACCCCATCCAAACACCCTACACGCACCGCTTCCGACGGCATCTCACTCCGTCCAAGGCCGCAGAGATCGCGTGCAAGGGAGCGGACGAAAGAGCACCTGCCCTCATCCCCATCTGCTCCCGCCCACCTCGTAGCGAGAGGACAAGAAGCATCGGCGACGCTACACTTTTCGTGTTGTTTGTGTGAACACCAATTTTCAAATATACCACGTTTGAGCTCCTGCGTCAACCCTGACTTTCATAGCTATAGATTACTAATTCGGATATAATTTATCTTGCATTCGTTGACGGGTTGGCGTATACTACGAGCCATGAAAACG
>CAYNZS010000051.1:0-18529 GCA_964401695.1 uncultured Nitrospirales bacterium | reverse complement strand
ATCGTGTGCTTAAAGTGCTTCTCGCAAGGCCTTTATGCGAAAGGAATCGGCTTTTGTCAATAGGGATGGTGAAATATCCGGGTTAGCCCCGGCGCGCGCTTTATTCTTTCGCCCGGCTGGTTTCAATGGAGTGCATCAACGTGGAAAAACTGACACCGAAGCAAATCGTAGAAGAACTTGACAAGTACATCGTCGGCCAGAGCGACGCGAAGCGCAAAGTCGCCATCGCGTTGCGGAACCGGTGGCGGCGTCAGCAACTGTCAGAAGACTTGCGCGACGAGGTCGCCCCGAAGAATATCATCATGATCGGCCCGACGGGGGTCGGAAAGACCGAAATCGCCCGGCGCCTCTCGAAGCTGGTCGACGCGCCCTTCGACAAAGTCGAGGCGTCGAAGTTTACCGAGGTGGGCTATGTCGGCCGCGACTGCGAATCGATGATCCGGGATCTAACGGAGGTCTCCGTCATTTTGGTGCGCGAAGAAATGAAGGAATCCGTGGCGGGAAAGGCAAAGAAGGTCGCGAGGTCGCGCCTGCTGGACATCCTCCTGCCGCCCCAGCCCGTCCGCGCTCAGAAGATCTTCAATCCCAGCGACCCCCGTAGCGGAGACGAAGGCCCTGCGCGCGTTACGCCCGAGGAATCCGCGGAGAAACGCACACGGGAGGTGCTGGCGAAGAAGTTGGATGCCGGTGAGCTGGATGAGAAGGAGGTTGATTTCGATATTAAGGACACCGGCAGCAACTCGATGATGCAGATGTTTACAAATTCGGGCATGGAAGAAATGGGCGTGAACATGCAGGAGATGTTCGGCAAGCTCATGCCGACGAAGACCAAGCGGCGCCGTGCTACCATAGGAGAAGCGAGACATCTCCTCGAACAAGAGGAAACAGAAAACCTCCTCGACATGGACGAAGTCGTCAAACTCGCTATCGAGAGGGCGGAGAACGCCGGTATCGTATTCCTCGACGAGATCGATAAGATCGCGTCACGTAGCGGCGGAGGAGGAGGCGGGGGTAGCGGCCCCGACGTCTCGCGCGAAGGGGTTCAGCGAGACATTCTGCCCATCGTGGAAGGCAGCACCGTGACCACGAAATACGGTGTGGTGCGAACCGATCACATTCTGTTTATCGCCGCGGGCGCGTTCCATATTTCCAAGGTATCCGATCTTATCCCCGAGATGCAGGGGCGCTTTCCGATTCGCGTCCAACTCGAAAGCCTGGGTTCGAAAGATTTCGCCCGTATCCTTCGCGAACCGAAGAACTCCCTTATGCGCCAATACGAGGCCATGATGAGCACCGAAGGCGTCACGCTGAAATTCGAAGACGAGGCCATCGAGGAGATGGCCCGCATTTGCCAAGAAGTGAACGAAGGAACGGAGAATATCGGCGCGCGCCGCCTGCACACCATCATGGAATTTCTCGTCGAAGAGATCTCGTTCAATGCTTCGGAGCGAGTCGGCGAGACGGTCGTATTCGACGCGGAATCGGTACACGCGCGGCTTGCCGAAATTCAAGAGGACCGTGACCTCGGGAAATACGTGCTTTGATGTGAGATTTTCGACGTGAAAGCCTCCAGTTGTTGATGGAACGCGGGGATGTGTGCAGTGTCCGTCGGCTCGATCCTCCGCGGCACTCCTACCCTCGAGGCCCGTACGAAGGATTTCTCTAGTAGAAATGGAATCCACTCACAAATGATTCGGTTCTCCGCGTTGGAATCGCATGGACTAACGCTGGCCGCGATGACGCAGGCTTCGGACGGTGACTTCTCAGAGCCAGGCGAAGTTGTGATCCCTCCAGAAGCAGCTACGCAGTTTGGAGCGGAAGTAGCTATTCCCGCGATGGTCACCCAAGTCCATGGCGTCGATATCGCGATTGTGGACGAGCGAGGCGCTGTCTCCCGAACCGAAGCCGATGGGATCGCTACGACGCGTCCCGCCATTCCTCTCGCGATACGCGTTGCAGACTGTGTGCCCCTATTCCTCTACGAGCCAGAGCGCCGCGTCTGCGCGATAGTCCACGCGGGCCGGGAAGGAAGCGTCCACGGCATCGCACGAGAAGCCGTTCGAGTACTAACACGCGATCTTCAAGCAGATGCCAGTCGAATCGTCGCCCATATTGGTCCATCCGCCGGTCCGTGCTGTTACCAAGTCAGCGTCGAAATGGCCGAGGCGTTTCGGCGGAAAGGCTTGCCCGCGAGCGGTCGCTACATCGACCTCTGGGGGGCAAATGTGCTCCAACTCACTGAGGCCGGTTTGCGCCCCGATGCTGTTAGTATCGAGGAGCGCTGCACCATTTGCGGCACGGGCTTTCATTCCTACCGGCGCGATGGGACCTCACGCAGAAACCTGGCTATCGTTATCATGTAAGAAATGAATGGGAATCCGCATGGTGTATTGCGCGAAATGGGGGCGCTGTGCTACACTGACGTGCGAGATAGTGCGTCTCTTTGAAGAGTGGGTGCATACCCACTCTTTTTAGTTGTTGGCTGGCTGACGGAGAAGTGGCCCACGGCCGGCTCCAGAGCTATCCGGCCAGGATAAGACATTGGAAAAAACGGAGATAGTGCGGCAGGCCTGGGAGGTTCTGGGTCCAGAAATCGAGGAACAGGGATGCGAACTCGTGGAGGTCGAATCCGGGCTACAGGGCTCATCGTTGTTCTTGCGATTGTTTCTCGATAAGGAAGGCGGGATTACTATTGACGACTGTGCGTCCATGTCTCGGTATGTGAGCGCGTTGCTCGATAAAGACGATTTCATCGGTCGCCAGTACAACCTTGAGGTCTCGTCGCCGGGGATCGAACGCCCGGTGCGCAAAGTGGCCGATTTCGTCCGCTTCGCTGGCGAGCGGATAAAGATACATACTGTTTCGCCTATCGAGGGGCGGAGAAAGTTCACGGGCGAGTTGGTAGGCTGTGAAGATGGTTTAGTATCGGTCGATGTGGGATCAGAGACTGTGAACGTGCACATCGAGAATGTGAAGCGGGCGCGACTGGATCGCTGATCGGCCAGAAACCTGGTCAAGGAGCACACGTTGGATACGAATTTGCGGGTCATCCTGCAACAGCTGGAAGTCGAGAAGAGTATCGATAGGGACACTCTGATCGAGGCTATCCGGAGCGCCATCGAAAGCGCCGCCCGCAAAAGCATAACTAACGCCGCCCACGTGATGGTCGATGTGAACCCGGACACTCTGGAATTCAAAGTATTCGAAGTGCGGACTGTCGTCGAAGCGATCGAGGATGAGACCGCCGAAATGACCCTTGAGGCCGCGCTGGAATTGAACCCTAGCGCCATCGTGGGGAATCGGCTCAAGGTTCCTACTGAGCTTAAGGATTTCGGCCGGATCGCCGCGCAGACTGCCAAGCAAGTCATCATCCAGAAGATCAAAGACGCGCAGCGAGACAATATCTTCGAGGAGTTCAAAGGCCGCGAAGGCCAACTCGTCACCGGCATCGTCAAGAGCATGACCCACGGAAACATCATGGTTATGGTGGACAAGGCCGAGGCGAAGGTTCCTCCGCGCGAACAGTCGCCACGCGAAAACTTCAAGCCAGGAGACCGGATTCGCGCGTTTATCGTTCTCGTGGACAAGACGCCGAGGGGCACGGAGATTATTCTCTCGCGCACCACGACCGATTTGGTGCGCGGGCTATTCGACAATGAAGTGCCCGAGATTTACGACGGGACCATTGAAATAAGGGGCATCGCTCGCGAACCAGGCAGCCGCACGAAGGTAGCTGTCAATTCGACGGACCCGAACGTGGATGCGGTGGGCGCGTGCGTCGGCATGAAAGGCGCCCGTGTGCGCGCGGTTGTTGAAGAACTCTCGGGCGAGAAGATAGATATCGTTCGGTGGAGCGAAGACCCCATTGAGTTGTGCCGAAACGCCCTGAATCCCGCCGACATACTCGAACTCTCCTTTGACGAGGAGAATGAGACTATCATAGTAGTGGTGCCGCACGACCAATTGTCCCTAGCCATTGGCAAGAAGGGGCAAAACGCGCGGTTGGCGTCTAAGTTGGTCGGATGGAACATCGACATTCTTGGCGATGGCGAGCCCGAAGGCGAGAAATCCGCCGAGGATGAAGCTGGTGGCGCCGAAGAACAGCCAGGCGATGTGCCGGACCCGGATCCCGTAGCGGCGGAGGGCGAGCTCGATCTCGACTCAGGGGCCGCGGAAAATGCAGTAGCGGAGCCCGGAGAGGGCTCAGCCGAATAGCTATTATCTTGCAATGAAGGAGTGGTGTGAATGCAGACCGTCACTAGCATGTCAGAACGCCTCGATATGAGCGCCGAAGACGCCGTCGAGAAGCTACTTTACATGCTCTTCGATGTAAACGGGATCGATGACAAGATATCCGACGAGATGTGCGACCTCTTGATCGATGTCGATGACGATCCGGCCGTGGCCGAAGAAGTGCGCGACAAGAAGCTTAAGGAAAAGGAACGGGCTCAAAAAGCCAAGCGAAAAGCTGTTGCCAAACGAAAGGCTACGGCTAAGAAGAAGGCCGATGCCAAGAAGAAGGCGGAGGCCGCTGAGGCCAAAGCGGCTGCCGAGAAGAAGAAGGCCGCCATCGAGAAGAGGAAGGCCAACGAGAAAGCGAAGGAAGAGGCGAAAGACGCGATTGGAGACGATCTTAAGGAGGAGGCGAAGGAGGAAGCTGAGATAGTTGCGGAGGAGAGTGTTTCCCCCGTGGCGGCTGACGACGCCGAAATCTTGGAGCCCGTGAGCGAAATTCTCGAATCGGTCGCGCCTGCCGCGGAGATATTGTCGCCGGATGTTGTGTTGACCGACGACGTGGTGGCCGCCGAAGCGGAGACCTCTCAAGAGGGCGCAGTCGGCACAGCGCCCGTGGCGAAAGCACCGAAGAAAAAGAAGGAACGCAAGAAGAAGGAGCCCGCGGAGCCTTCGTTCAGCATCGGAAGCGCGATCGAGCACGAGGAGCACGTCGCCGAGATAGTCCGGGCCGATGGTACGCATGTCGACGTTGTCGAAGTCGAAATCACCGACACCCCAGATGCCGAAGACCGGACCGATGTCGAGTATGAAGTAGGTCTGCTGGCCGAGGCAGAACGGCGCCACGAGGAGGAGGAGCTTCGAAAGGCCCGGACGACCCAACCTATGGCCGATGTTAAGCCCGATCCGGCCGTGGTCGCCGAAGTGATTCGGAAGGCCAACATGAACAAAGCGAAGCCCCGGCCGAAGCCGAGGCCCGCTCAGTCCGGCACCCGGAAAACCGGCAAGACCGCGCGCAAGCGCCAGAAAAAGATGGAGCGGCTGCGGGTCGAAGAAAACCTTCGGCGGGAAGCGGCAGCGGCCGTTCGCGAGTATCAAGCGGTCGGCAGCACGAAGAAGAAACGCAAGAAACGCCGCGGAGAGGATGGCGACGGAGATGTGGACGTGGTAGAGGTGTTGGTCATTGAAGTGGAAGATGTGATGACCGTGGAGGAACTTGCGCAGGCGATGGATGTCGATACGACCGATATCATTCTTGAGCTCATGGAGCTCAACATCATGGCCAACAAGAACCAGACGGTTTCGATCGACCTCATTCGCGAAATTGCCGAGCCAAGAGGTTTTGAAGTTCAATCGATCATTCCCATGGAGCAGGAAGTGCTGGCCGAAGAGGAAGACGACGAAGAGAAATTGCTCCCGCGAGCGCCCGTCGTTACCGTTATGGGACATGTGGACCACGGGAAGACCTCGTTGCTCGACCGGGTGCGCACGGCGAGTGTCGCTGAAGGCGAAGCGGGCGGCATTACGCAGCATATAGCGGCCTACGAAGTCGAACTTCCACAAGGGCGGGTTGTCTTCTTGGACACGCCCGGGCACGAGGCCTTCACCGCGATGCGTGCGCGAGGCGCTCAGGTTACCGATGTGGTCGTGCTCGTCGTCGCGGCCGATGACGGCGTTATGCCTCAAACGATCGAGGCCATCGACCACGCCAAAGAGGCCGAAGTGCCGGTCGTTGTCGCTATCAACAAAGTCGACAAAGCGAATGCCCAGCCAGAGCGCATTCGCCAAGAACTGGCCCGCTTCGATCTCATAGATGAGCAGTGGGGTGGAAAGACGATCATGAAGGAGATCTCCGCTCTGACGGGCGACGGCGTATCCGAACTTATGGAGCTGCTCGTCCTTGAGACGGAATTGCTCGAACTGAAAGCCAACCCGGACAAGAAAGCCCGGGGAACCGTAGTCGAATCCGAGATCACCCGTGGCCAAGGTCCCGTCGCATGGGTGCTCGTTCAGAGCGGCACCTTGCGCGTTGGCGACTCGTTCTTAGCGGGCGAAACGTATGGACGAGTGCGCGCCATGCAAAATACACGCGGCGAAAGTGTTGAAGAAGCCAGCTCCTCCACCCCCGTCGTGGTCATGGGCTTCGACAAGCCGGCGGCCGCTGGCGACCTCTTCGTGACGGTTGCCGAAGAGCGCGTAGCCCGATCCATCGCCGCGCACCGCTCCGAGCGCTCCAAGAAGCGCCAAGGCCCCGCCGCGCGTCATGTGACTCTCGAAGACTTCCACGCACAGTTGCTTGCCGGCGAAGTTCGCGAGTTGAACTTACTCATCAAAGCCGACGTGCAAGGCTCGACCGACGTGCTGAAATCGAGCCTCGCGGGGCTCGGAAACGAGGAAGTGCAGACCCGTATTGTCCACTCCGGCGTGGGAGCCATCAACGAATCCGACATCCTTCTTGCCAGCGCGAGCGGCGCCGTTATCATCGGATTCCATATCGACGCGTCGCCTAAAGTCGAGAAGCTCGCGGAACTCGAAGGCGTCGCGATACGAACCTACTCGGTAATTTACGAAGCTATCAACGACGTCACTAATTCGCTCGAGGGGCTCTTGGCGCCCGAACAGGTCGAAGTAGTAACCGGACACGCCGAGATTCGCGCCATATTCAAGTCCTCGGCTCTTGGCCAAATTGCCGGGTGCTACGTGACCGACGGCGAAATGCGCAGGGACGCTCTTGCCCGTGTGTGGCGCGGAAAGGAAACGGTGTACGAGGGCAAGATCCTGTCGCTGAAGAGAGAGAAAGACGATGCCCAGGCTGTTCAAAGCGGCTTCGAATGCGGGATCAAGCTGGACGATTTCAATGCGATCGCCGAAGGCGATATTGTCGAAGCCTACCGGGTCGAAAGCGTGGCGAAGACCTTGGCCTAGGGCCGGGAGGTTTTCTGCCGCTCAAACAAACTTGCGCGCTCGGCCGTGACCGTCGGTCTTCTGTATATGGAATTCACTATTCCGGGTTCACGGTCGCTCAAAGATAAGCGTCGGGCCATGAATAGCATCAAGACCCGTTTGTGCAACCGGTACAACTGTTCCGTGGCGGAGGTGGGCTTCAAGGACAAGTGGGGGCGATCGAAGTTGGCCGTTTGTGCCGTCTCAGACGACAGCGGCCATGTCAGTTCGCAGTTGAACGAGATCGCGCGATTCGCTTCCAACCATCATGCCGCGTTTTTGGTCGATTACCACATGGAAATGTTGTAGGCCCCGGAAATGTTGTGGGATTTGGGAATGTTGGTGTACCCGCGCTTTGCGAAACATGCGCATAACCAGGCTAGGAACAACGCCTTTGGGCGAAGGATAGAGAACGTTAGACATGGCCAGTGAACAACGAGCGATCCGGGTGGGCGAACTTGTGCGCGAAGAAGTGGCGCGCCTGCTCTCCAAAGGGGTCAAGGATCCGAGGGTCGGTTTCGTTTCCGTCATCCACGCGAAAATGTCACCCGACCTCCACTACGCGAACGTATACGTCAGCCTTTACGGTAGCGACAAGGAAAAACGGGATTCGCTCGTTGGCCTCAAGCAGTCTGCCGGTTGGATTCGGCGCGAATTGGGCAAGCGACTTCGCCTCCGCCTGACACCGGAAGTGCGCTTCTTTGAAGATACGACCCTTGACGACGTGTATCACCTGGACACGGTGATCAAGAAGATACATCAATCCGAAGAGGAATCCAGCCATGACGAGGATTGATCTTTCCGCCGCGCTCGCGACGCTGAAGGCCGCCGATAGTTTTCTTCTTACGACCCATGCCGACCCCGATGGCGACGCCTTGGGCAGCATGCTCGGACTACGCCTTTTCCTCCAAGCGCTTGGCAAGACACAGATTGCCTGCGTGTGCCACGATCCCGCGCCCAAGAGCCACGCGTGGCTTCCCGGCGCCGAACTCGTCTGCCGGCCGGGGGAACTGGAAGGCGCTCCATCGGCCGATCTATCTGTCATCACCGACGTGGCGCAGTACGAGCGGATCGGGGACGCGGCGGCGCCGGTTCAGTCGAGCCGCGAGGTCTTGGTGTTAGACCATCATCTCGAAGAAGACCCTTGTGGGACGCTTCATTTTGTCGATCCATCTTATGCTTCGGCCAGCGAGATTATCGCCGATTTGTTCGACGCCGCGGATGTTCCGCTCTCCAGGGAAGCGGCCGAATGCGTCTACGTGGGACTCACCACGGATACCGGTGGATTCCGCTTCGCGAACACTAACTCGGCCTCCCATCTGCGCGCCGCTAAAATGCTGGCTACCGGGATAGATGTCTTCGAGATATCCAGTCTTTGTTTCGATTCCATGTCAGTGGGCAAGTTCCTGTTGTTGCGCCGCATACTCGACGAAATGGTCATCGAAGAAAGCGGATTGGTGGCCCACACATCGCTTTCCAGAGCGGACATCGAGTCGGTAGACGCCGCCCCTGAAGACGTAAACGGCCTCGTAAACTACGCGCGGAACATCGAAGGAGTCCGTGTCGGAATTCTTTTTCGCGAAGTGGATTCCGAGACCGTTAAGATCAGCATGCGCTCACATGGCGAGGTGAACTCGGCGGAAGTTCTAAAAGTCTTTGGAGGTGGGGGGCACGCCGGCGCGGCCGGAGCGACGGTAAGAATGACTCTCGGCGGCGCGCGCGGCGCTGTCCTTGCCGAAGTGAACAAAGCGCTGCGCGTGGGCCGGGCCACCACCTGAACCGACCGGCCATGAACGCAAACTGCGGCCAGTTCGGACGATGCGCTCTGCATGGACGAGCGGCCCGGCTGGCGAACCTGGAGAACGAAGAAGAATGAAGGGCGTTTTGCTCGTCGACAAACCCGCCGGGATAACCTCCCACGACGTAGTCGACCACATCAGAAAGGCTTCAGGCATGCGCAAAGTGGGGCATACCGGAACGCTCGATCCGGGCGCGACGGGGCTGCTGCTGATCTGCCTTGGAGCGGCTACCCGGCTATCCGAACACCTCACCGGCCTCGACAAAATCTATGAAGGCGACATGCGCCTCGGCGTCGCAACCGACTCCTACGACATGGACGGGGATGTGCTCGCGGAGCACGACGTGCCCGAGCTTGCAGCGGAAGATATCCAGTCGCTTTTCGACGAGTTTACCGGCGACATCCTCCAGGTGCCGCCCATGGTGAGCGCGGTGAAGATCAATGGCGAACGCCTCTACAAGAAGGCCCGCCAGGGCGAAGTCGTCGAGCGGCCTTCCCGGGAGGTTATCGTCAGCGAATTCTCTCTCCTCGCTTACGAGCCGCCCTTGGCCACGTTCCGAGTGCAGTGTACTAGCGGCACCTACGTGCGCGCCCTCTGCCATGACGTCGGCGAACGGATCGGTTGCGGCGGCGCGCTCGACAGCCTTCGCCGCACCGCCGTTGGAAAACATCGGATTGAGGACGCCTTGCCCCTGGACGATTTTCGAACCCCGCGCGATGTCGAGGCGCGGCTCCTCGCTCTTGGCAACGTTCTGGAACTGCCCGAAGTTATCGTGCGCCCGGCTGGCGAACGCGTCCTCGCCACGGGCGGGGCTCTTCGCGGGCGCGATCTCAAGTCGGGTTGCCCTGTCCTCGAAGGATGGGTACAGCTCAAATCCGTCGAGGGCGAACTGTTGGCGCTTGCCCAAGTACAGCGGGTACCCGAGCCGATGCTGCAACCAAAACGGGTGTTTGTCAAGTCCAAGTAAGGGGAATCGGCTGAAGGTGTCTATGAAAATATATGAAGATGGCTTAGAAGAAACTCTCAGTCTAGACGGAGTCGTCCTGACCCTAGGAAGTTTCGACGGCATTCACCTCGGCCACCGCCTCATTCTCGATACCGTAGTGGAAATGGCGCGCAACCTCAATGGAACGCCGACGGTTCTAACCATGCGGCCTCATCCCAGGGAGTTCTTCTCGCCCGAGAACGCTCCCAATCTCCTCACAACCGAGGCCCGAAAGTTTGCCATCCTGGAATCGACGGGGATAGAGGCGATCTGTGTCCTCGAATTCAACGCCACCACCGCCGCCATCAGCGCTCCGGAATTCGTGCGCGCCATCCTCCATGAAAGATGCCGCGCCAAGGCGATCGTCGTGGGTCACGATTGCCGCTTCGGACGCGGAGCCGAGGGCGACTACACTCTGCTCGTGCGCCTGGGCCCCGAATACGGATTCACGGCGGAGGAAGTACCCCCCTTCGTTGTCGATGGCGCACGCGTCAGCAGCACCCTCATCCGAGAGCGAGTGCTTCAAGGCGATCTCTCGGGTGTCGAGCGTCTGCTGGGCCGAAAATACTCGATCGTCGGCGAAGTAGTCTCCGGCAGGGGCCTGGGCCAGAAATTCGGATTCCCCACCGCTAACGTTCAACCCCACCATAGCGCCATACCGGCCCAGGGCGTCTACATCGCCGAGGCGCTTGTGACTGGACGTTCCCTCCCCGCGGCCGTCAACATCGGCATCGCGCCGACCATCCGCCAAGAAGATCTGGCTATCGAAGCCCACATACTGGATTTCGACGAAGATCTTCGCGGAAAAGAAATCGAGATTGTGTTCCACGACAGAGTTCGCCCCGAGAAGAAATTTGCGTCCGTCGAGGAGCTCGTGGCGCAGATTGGCAGGGATGTGCAGACGGTCCGGGAGCATTTTGACGATAAATAACGGTTATCGCTATACTTATACCGGTTCGGCGAGTCCGTTGCCGGTGGTTTTCTGCTCGCTTTCGCTTCTCCGGAAACGCGGAACTTTTTTCTGGAATTGGGGGTTCACTGGATTGACTAGCCTTTTGCCAACGCACCCGTGCATATTCGGGCCGAAGCTCGTGTCGTAAAACAAGTTAGGGTGTAATCGGATCGCGGTTCCGCTACACTTACCGGGTGTCGGGGTCCGCGATTTCAAAAGAAAGGATGACAGCTCAGGCCGGATCGGCTGAGTAAAGAGTTTATGCGTTTCTATCGATTCTTCGAGCCCAAGCATTCTTCGGCTACTACGTTCAGACGCCGCGCTACCGCCATCGTGTGCATCGCCTTGATCGCAGGCTGTTCGACCACCCACTATCGTGAATCCGCCGACCGTGAGGCCTACGGGATTCTCAAGGCAAAAGCGCCGCTGGTGCTTGGCACCGTCGATGACTTCGACATCGGCCCCGTTCTGCCGCCTGAACTCGAACGCCTTCCTGTTCTGGACCCCGCACCCGTCTCAATCGCCGTCCCTAAGACTGTGCTCGACGAAGACGGTAATCCCAAGCTGGACGAGGTTGGCAATCTCGTGCTTGGCGAGGAAGTTGAAGAGGTGGACGCGCTGGCATTCTTGGGCAAAGAAGCCGCGAAGGCAGAGCGGGGTTCCCATATTCTCACGCTGGACGACGCGCTGGAGATAGCGTTCAGTTATAGCCGGACGTATAAGACTCAAAGGGAGCAGTTGTATAGCGCCGCCTTGCGCCTCACGCTCGAGCGCGACCGTTACAGCTCTATTTTCTCGGGCACGGTGAGCGGCAACTATTCGCGTTCGACGACCGACGTCGTTAAGGACAATGCGATTGGCGCGAACATCAATCGGCCTCCGGCGTGGGACGCGGCTCTTCAGCAGTTGACCGGAACATCGGAGACGATCTTCAGGGATTATGCGGAAGTTGTCGCGGCGGCAGCCGCTGTCAGCGGCGCAGATACGACCTCCGTCGAGATCATGAACGAGCGGAACGTGAGCGCGAATACCAATGTCGGCGTCAATTGGTTGATGAAGAGCGGGGCGCGGCTTGGGCTCAATCTGACGTCCAACTTCCTTCGTTTTCTGACGGGCAATTCGCGCGAGAGCACCGCATCCTCGCTCGCTGGGTCTTTCGTGCAGCCGCTGCTCCCTGGCGCGACCAAGCGAGTTAACGTGGAAAACTTGACGCAGGCCGAACGCGACATGTTGTACTCGCTGCGGCAATTCACCCGGTTTCGCCAGCAGTTCGCGGTGAGCATCGCCACGCAATACTACACGGTACTGCAAAGCCGGTTTTCCGTGGACATCGGCTACCGCAGCCTAAAGACCACGAGGCGCAGTTTGGACCGGCTGCAAGCTTTCGCCGATGTCGATCAAGGCACCTCGGCCGACGTGCGCCGGTTCACTTCGAACGTGCTGAACAGCGAGTCAGCCTGGATCCGATCCATAACCAGCTACAGCAACCAGTTGGATCAATTCAAGATCTCGCTCGGCTTGTCCACCGACGCGCCTTTGGTCTTGGATAACGGCGAGATGGACCGCCTGCGCGAGCGAGGGCTTCGCCATCCCACTGGGATCACGACTGAGGAGGCTATTGAAGTGGCCATGGTGACCCGGCTGGACTTGCTGACCACGGCGGACCAAGTGGAGGACGCGGATCGCCGGCTCTATATCGCGGCGAGGAATCTGCTTCCTGACCTCGATTTGGTGGCCACTGCGAGTGTCAGCACGGAGCCAGGCCGCAATCAGCCGCTCGATTTCGATTGGCAGCGCATCCGCTGGAGTGTGGGGATTGACGCGGATCTTGGACTCGAGCGGAAGAGCGAGCGCAACAGTTTTGTGAGCGCCCAGATAGCCTTTCAACAGGCGTCGCGGGATCTTGACTTGGCTCGCGACAACCTCAAGTTTGACGTGCGCAACCGGTGGCGGCAATTGGAGCTTGACCGCCGAAACTACGATATCCAAACGGCCAGCCTTGAAAACAGTATATCCGATGTGGAGGAGCAAGAGCTTCGGCAAGATATCGGCCAGGGAAATCCGATAAACCTAGAGGACGCGATCATCAACCGTTCGATTGCGGAGAACAGCGTGATCGGCGCGCTCGTGAGCCATACGACAACGGTTCTTGATTTCTGGGCGGATCTCGGCATTCTATACATAAGAGAAGATGGCCAGTGGTCCACGCCCGGCCATAACTATGAAAAGCAGGTGGCGGCGGCGCAAGAGCCCTCCGCTGCCGTGAACTCTTTGGATCCCGAGCAGTCGTTCTAATATCCAGACGGGAAATTGATAATCGGAAATCGAGCCATGCGCTCGAACGGTGACTGGAGGCAATCGAACTATGTCGCACAGCGCTGAAGCAAACACGACCGCGGCCAATGGAAAAGCGCCGGGCATGGTCAAGCTGTTCATCGTGGGCGCCGTCGTAATTGGCGCTGGGGCGATTTACTCCCTGATGCCGCGAGATGGCGCGACCGTGAGTCTGGGCACCACCTTTGCCGCAACGCAGGGCCCGCTCGAGGTTCTCGTGATGGTGGATGGCAACGTCGTCGCCCAAGAGACGCAGGAAATTAAGTCCAAAGTCGAGGGCTCGACGACGATCCTTTTTATTGAGGAGGAGGGTACCCGCATCACGAAGGAAGATGTGGAAGCCAGTAAGCTTCTTGTGGAGTTGGACTCTGCCCCATTGCAGGACCGACTCGATCAGGAAGAGCTCGACCATCAGACTACGACATCGGACAAAATCGAAGGGGAGCATCAGGTCACGCTCCAAATCAGCATGAACGAAGCGAATATTCGTAAAGCCCAGTTGGCTCTGCGGTTCGCCCTCATGGATTTGGAGAAATTCCTCGGCGAGGCGCCTACGAAGGAGATCTTAACCATCCTCGCCCTTGATACCAAGCGTGAGGAAATTGAAACGCTTATCCGCGAAAGGTCCGACGCTTCTGTAGATGGAGCGCTCGGAGCGGTCAGAGAACGGGAAAAGGGAAACACCGGAGGACGGATCGGGGGTATGGCAACGGATGCCCGATTGCTCAAAGGCGATCCAGCTGCCGCGGCCCGGGGTGAAGCCGCCGCGCGCCAGGGAGGCTGGCAGGGGAGAGGGGGAGCGGCGCCCGGAGCACAAGGCCGTTCAAGGCGTCCAGGTGGCCCAGACGGCCGGAATTTCGACCTGCGTAAGATGATTGAGAGCGGGAATATCCCAGCAGATGTGCTCAAACGCATGAAGGAGCGGGGAATCGACGTAAGCCTGTTCGGAAAAGGCAGCGGGCAGGCGGTAGAGAAGAAAGAGGAAGAACAAGAAAAGGCGCCGACCGAAGAAGAGTTGGCCTCCGTGTCTACGGAGAGTCTCACCGTGAAACTGGACAGCCAATACGAGGCGTTGCGCAACTCGATTGATTTCTCGAAATATGCCGACTTGGCCACGCTTCAAGATGGGCAGGGCAAGCAGGAGCTCCGGAATAAGGAAAACCAGATCCTCACCACTAAAGAGCATCTGGAATTGGCGCGGACGACGCTGAAGGGCACCAAGGACCTGTTCGAGCAAAACTTCGCGAATCGAAGCGAGCTCGATCGCGACCAAGCATCTTTCAATTCGTTGAAATTGCAGCACGAGGCGAATATCACGGAGAACGAGCTCTACAAGAAGTATGAGTTCGTCAAGCAGGCCGAACAGTTCTTGTCTGAATATGAAGAACGCCTCATGGATCTTCAGCGTATGCATACCGAGAATTTCGCCGAGCTTACGAAGGCCAAGACGAGGCTGCTGTATAAGGAAAAGAGTTGGCAGAAGGAGGAGCGGGAGCTGGAGGAGATCAGCGAACAGATAGTGGCCTGCAAGATGTACGCTGAACGCCCGGGCCTCATCGTTTATGGCGGCGGGAACAAGAGCACGCGCTGGGGCGGACAGAACGATCAGATCGAGGAAGGATCGAGCGTTCGCGAGCGTCAAACCATCATGAATATCCCCGATATGACTTCGATGGCCGTCAAGGTACAGATCCATGAGTCCGCGGTTCAGAAGGTCGTGCCGGATCAACTGGTGAGGATGCGCGTTGAAGCGCAACCGGACGTGCTTATCACAGGCTACGTGGAGAGGGTTTCGGCTGTGGCGGATTCGGGCAACATGTGGATGCAGCCTGACCTCAAGGAATATCCGGCTACCGTGATAATCGATGGCGAATATCAATGGCTTCGTCCTGGGATGAGCGCCGCCGTCGAGATTATCGTCGAGCAGTTGGAAGAGGTGCTCTACGTACCTATATATGCCGTAACCTATTTTGGTGATTCTGAACGCGCTATCTATGTCGCCGGGGCCGGCGGCCCGGAGCGTCGTATCGTTGAGACGGGCAGTTTCAGTGTTGATTTTATCGAGATTCTCGAAGGGTTGAGCGAGGGAGAGCTGGTGTACCTTAGCGTTCCCGACAGCATGCGCACCGACGAGAACCTAATGTCCACGGCCCTCTAGCGGTTGCGGCTGAGGGAAGGAATGTAACGCATGTCGAAAAGCGCACTTATCGCTCAGGTCGAAGACGTCTCTAAGCGGTATCAGATGGGCGAGGTGGTGGTGGATGCCCTCAAGGACATAGATATCGATTTCATAGACGGCGACTTCGTGAGCATCATGGGCCCCTCGGGTTGTGGAAAGTCTACTCTGATGAATCTGCTTGGATGTCTGGACCGGCCAACGCAAGGGCGCTATCTGCTCGGGGGACAGGATGTCTCGAAAATGGAGGACGATGAGTTGTCGGCCATCCGCGGCGCGCGCTTGGGCTTTGTGTTCCAATCGTACAATCTCATCCAGCAGCTCTCTGTAGTCGAGAATATCGAAGTTCCGCTTTATTATCAGGGCCGTCACGAAGCCGAAAGCCGGGAGAGGGCCATCGAGCTGGCCGAGCGGGTCGGACTGGGAGATCGCATTCATCACAAGCCTTTTGAGTTGTCCGGCGGACAGCAACAGCGTGTGGGCATCGCGCGGTCGCTGGCCAACGACCCCTTGATCATCCTGGCCGACGAGCCGACCGGGAACCTCGACTCGAAATCCGGCGAAGAGATCATGAATTTCTTCATCAGCCTTCATGACGAGGGCAAGACTTTAATCATGGTTACGCACTCCGACGAATTGGCCGAGCGCTCCTGGCGCATTATTCGGCTGCGTGACGGAGTAATTGAGAGTGATGAGCGAAAACGAAACTAGATTCGGGATCGGCGCTCACCCCACCTCCTCCGGCTTTACGGCCGCCAAGTTCAAGCGTTCCGTCGGCTTGGGCATCAAGAGCCTGTGGCTTCACCGCCTGCGCTCCCTTCTCACCGTGCTCGGCATCGTGTTCGGCGTATGTTCGGTGATCGCCATGCTCGCCATCGGCGAAGGAACCAGCTACGAGGTCCAGGAGCAACTGCGCCGCATGGGCAGCAGCAACATCATCTTGCGCGCCGTGAAGCCTCCGGAGGAGGAGGGGGCCAGCCGCCGCGGAGGCCGGCCAACTGCCCTGGAATACGGATTGAAGTACGACGACATGAGGGCCATTCGCGAAACCATTCCCGGCGTGACGGTGGTCGTGCCTGCCCGCCGGATCCCCAAATCCGTATCGAACCTGGGCCGAAAAGTGAACGCCGATGTATTGGGAACTGTGACTTGGTACCCTGAAATGCGCCAACACAAAGTGTACTCGGGCCGCTTCTTCACCGATACCGAAGTCGACGCCGTAATAAACGTTTGCGCCATCAATCGCGAAATGGCCGATCACCTGTTCCCCATCGACAACCCAATCGGGAAGAAGGTTCGCGTGGGAGGAGAATATTACCGCGTTGTTGGCGTGATGGAGGCCGGTGGCCCGGCCAGCGAATCTTCAAGCCAGGACGGAGACGGGGAGGCCGCCTCCGAATACCGCATGTACGTTCCTCTCTCCGCCGCCAGGCACCGTTTTGGCGAGACGATCATCGATCGGGGCAGCGGCAGTTTTTCCGCCGAAACAGTCGAGCTTCACGAGGTGACTGTCAAGGTCCACAATCAGGACGACGTGATGGAGACGGGCGAGATCATCAAAGGTATTCTCGCGCGAACCCATAAGAAAGTAGATTACGAAGTGGTCGTGCCGCTGAAACTGCTCCAGGAGGCCAAGCGGACCCAGGCTATGATGAATCTCGTGCTTGGCGCCATCGCCGCCATCTCCCTCATCGTTGGGGGCATCGGCATCATGAACATCATGCTCGCTAGCGTCACAGAACGCACCCGCGAAATCGGGATACGCCGGGCCCTCGGAGCCAAGAGGCGGGACATCATCATTCAATTCCTCATCGAAACCGTAATCCTCTCCGGCTCCGGCGGCCTCATCGGCGTCGTTTTCGGGATACTCATCCCCGTCTGCATCTCGCTCTTTTCCCCTATGGTCACGATTATTACCTTCTGGTCGCCCATCCTCGCCTTTTCCATTTCCGCCCTCGTCGGAATCGTATTCGGCATCTATCCGGCCCTGCGCGCAGCGGACATGGATCCCGTAGAAGCCCTGCGCCACGAGTAGCGCCCCGGCGCGCGGGAACTTCTAACCTCCATGAAGCTGGAGAACTTTAAGTAATCCTGTAGCCACATCCGTCTGCCGCGGCATCGGCTGAGTGCAGCGCAAGACCTTGCTGTAGCACCACTACCACTGCGGTCTTGCTTCCTGTCAGCCTTGTCCTCGACGGATCAGCTGCGGCCACAAAATTATCTGAAGGATTTCGGTACGCCGGAAGCCCACTGAAATGGAAATACTTCGCTTCGCCCAGCATGAAGGATAGGCAGAAAACGGTATGAGCCAGTTTACGAGTGAACATATAGATAATATAAAGATATGTAACAAATATAATATAGATACACCATAAAAATAGAGCTACCGTCGGATTGAAATCCATCGATACTGCGGCCTCCATGCTGTATAATGCTAGTGTATCGGGTTCACGCGCCTTATCGCGCCTAAGTCATGACGAGGAGCCAAGCAATACCATGCCGGTCTACACCTACCAAGTCGTTCACGACGACGGCAGCGAAGGCGAAACCTTCGACGTCATTCGCAGGATGTCGGACCCGCCGTTGACCAAACATCCGGACACGGGCGAAAAGGTCAAACGCATCTACCAACCCGTGCACATCGCGGGAATCACCAACGAACGCCATTCGAAGCAACTACTGAGCGAAAAGAACCTCGCTAAGAACGGCTTCACCAAATACCAGAAGAACGGCAAAGGCCACTACGAACGAACCGTCGGAGACGCTGGCCCTTCTGAACTCCACGCTGACTAGCGCAGATATTAGTAGAATGCGAAGTCCTGAAGGTCGATTGCTAACAACATGGATTGACTCCACCCGTTATTGTGCGCGTCCGGCAACTCGAAGCGCATGACGTTCTTCGCTCCAGGCTAGAGAATATCCGGATTGAACTGAATCTCGACTTCCTTCGATTGGTCCTGCTCCTCGAACGTTTCCAACGTCACTCCGTTTAGTTCAACCGTAATCCGTTGTTTGCCAAGAGTATCCACGCGCTCGAACAGATGCCCATTTTCTGGGTAAAGACCATCACCTTCGACAACGGAAGCGAATTCGCTGGCCACGAAACA
>CAYNZS010000050.1:0-18573 GCA_964401695.1 uncultured Nitrospirales bacterium | reverse complement strand
GCCCTGTAAATTCGATCTGAACCGGTGCACACTCTGTCTTCATAAAGCCGACTCCTTATCGTGTGCTTAAAGTGCTTCTCGCAAGGCCTTTATGCGAAAGGAATCGGCTTTTCTCAATAGGGATGGTGAAATATTCGTGTTAGGGGAGGGTCAAACGCGCGGAAATACCGCGCACACCGGGGGCGCCGCGCTGCGTCGCTTTTCGCAAACGAAACGCAACGCGCAACCAATTCAGACTCGGCCCCCGAATTTGGTACAATGGGCCAGTCCGCGTCCGGCGAACTGCCGCTGTATACCCGCGAGTTCCGTTACTGGGGAGAAGTGTGTGAAAGCAGTCTTGGCCTTAGAAGATGGCTTGATTTTCGAGGGCCGGTCCGTCGGCGCCGAAGGGGAAGCCACCGGCGAACTCGTGTTCAACACGTCGATGACGGGGTATCAGGAAATCCTCACCGATCCTTCCTACGCCGGCCAGATCATCACGATGACCTACCCCTTGATCGGGAATTACGGCGTAAACCAAGACGATGTGGAATCCCGCCAGATCTTCTGCCGGGGCTTCGTGATGCGGGAATGTTGCTTTGAGCCGAGCAACTGGCGCGCGACGCAAACCCTCCCCGAATACCTCTGCGCGAATGACATCGTAGCCATCGATGGAGTCGATACACGCAAGATAACTAAACACCTGCGCGAGCGCGGCGCGATGAAGTCGGTTATCAGCACCCGGGAATTCGACCACGGCGCTCTCGTGGCGAAGGCCAAGGCCTCTTCCGATATGGCTGGGAGCGACTACGTTCGAGAAGTTTCCGTTCGCGAAGCCTACGAATGGAACCCTGGCTCGACCGGCAGATTCAAAGTCGTCGCGCTCGATTATGGAATCAAACTCAACATATTGCGCCTGCTCGAAGAAGCGGGTTGCGCGGTAACCGTCGCGCCATCGATCGCGACCGCGGAAGAAATCGAGGCGCTACGGCCCGATGGCCTTTTCCTGTCCAACGGCCCCGGCGACCCGGCCGCGCTAAGCTACCTCTATCCGACGTTGCAGACGCTCGTTCCCAAACTGCCGGTGTTCGGGATTTGCCTCGGCCATCAGGTCTTGGCTCACGCGTTGGGGGGCAACACGTTCAAATTGAAATTCGGGCACCGGGGCGGAAACCAGCCTGTTCTAAACGAAGACGCCGAGTCCGTCGAGATCAGTTCGCAAAACCACGGCTTCGCCGTCGACCCTGATTCGCTCGATTCCAACGAAGTGGAAATCACGTACACCAATCTCAACGACGGCTCCGTCGAAGGCCTGCGCCACAAGAAGTATCCCGTCTTCAGCGTGCAATACCACCCGGAATCCTCGCCAGGCCCGCACGACAGCCGCTACCTCTTCGGAAAGTTCACGAAATTGATGGAAGAGGCGAGAGGTCGAGCCGGGCGCGTCTAGCCCGCATCGCCCTCGTATACTACGCGATCTCGGTCAGGAAACTTGAGACAATCGCCAATCCCGCTGCCACGCTGGTGAAGGTGTCACGTTGGTGAAGCCGCTCCTCGTCGTAGCGCTCGACGAGCATCTGGCGCACCGCTGGGATGAGGCTCGTCCCCCCCGTTGTTAGAACGCCGTCAATCTGATCCGGCCTGAGCCCCGCCGATCTCTCGGCTTCCTTCATGGTCTCGAGCATGTCCTCGAGCATGTCCTCGATAATATGGGCGAACTCGCTCCGCTCGATTCGCTCGTGAAGATGAATGGCCTCAAACTCGATGTCGATGCTGGTCTCGGCGATGGTTGACAGGCGGCGCTTCGCCGCTTCGACTTCGCGCGAGAGAGGGTATCCGAAATTTCGCTGCACCAACGAGCGCAAGGCGCGGATTCGCTCGGGCTGATCCGAACTCATCTCCATGGCGATAAGCCAATTGATGTTTTCTTCCGTGTTCAGCCTATACAGATTCTGCCAATCCAGAATCGTGTTGTAGAGGAACTGCGGAACGGGCAACATGGAGGGTCCGTAGCGCGATTCGCTGCCGAAACTGGGAAAGACTTTCGCCCTGGTAATCTCTCGGTCGATGGCGTCGCCGGCTACAGGCAAGCCCGACACGCCGAGGATTTCGCTCTCGGCCAAGCGGGCCGCCGCCCCCTGTGCGCCTCCGAATTCCATGATACACACATCGAAGGTGCCACCGCCGATGTCGACAACCATCAAGCGCTGTTTGCAGTCCCCCTTGATCGCGTACTCCACGCACGCCGCCACCGGCTCATAGAAGAACACGACCTCTTTGAATCCGGCCAGTTTCGCCGCCGTCTTGAGCCGGCGCTCGGCCGTCTTGTCCTCGGCTTCCTTCGTAGAGAAATGGACCGGTCGCCCGAAAACGGCAGTCTCGACCGACTCGTTCGCTTCGGCGTCCACCCGTTCCTTGATCTTCGTCAATATGATGGACGTGAGTTCTTCGATCTGATACTCGCGCCCGAAGACTTCGGTTCCAGTGAAGGCCCTGAGCCGTAGCGACGTCTTTAGCGATTGAAACAAGCGCCCCGGCGAATTCACCTCCATCAAGGCCCGCGCGTGGACGGCTTCGCTGAGATCCGCCCCATCTTTGCGCGGGACCGCGCCGTAGCTGTTGTCCCCTTCGGCGCCCACGTACCCGTCTATGGCGACGCCCAAATCCACTTGCTTGACGATCACTTCGCGGTCCACATTTCGCTCGATGAACCAATCGGCCGCCGCCCGGCCAATAATCCGCTCGCCGTCATCCCTAATATAGAGGAGGGAAGGAAGCGACGTGGGAATCGCATTGTCCGGATCCAAGACCAACACCCGCGCGTTGCCGTCCCGGGCCAGCGCGGCGCTAGAATTGGAAGTCCCAAAATCGATACCGCAATGAAGGTCAGACACAATCGAACACTCTCAATACGGGCCAAAGTCCTCGTGGATCGAACACGCCTAAACGACGAACCGCGCAGTATATCATCGGCTCGCCTGATGTTCAAAAGTCGGTAGAAACCGCCCGGGCAAAAAGAATGAAACGAAATCGGCGAACGGGTGGTAGAATAGGGGTGGAGATTTTTTCAGCGGTAGTGTGGGGGAGGCCATTACGTTTCTCGTTGACGCGTGTGGCGGCACATTAGGGAGACGGAAACATGGCTCGCAATTCTCGGAACATCTTGGCTGTTCTCGTTTTGGCTGCGCTCATTGGCTGCCCCTTCTTCGAGGACCGAATCTACGAGTTCACCAGCGCCACCGGTGGATTTGGCGGCGGGTTTTTCGCCGATGGGGTCGCCTTCGGCGGGGGCGCGCCGGAGGCCGATGACGGCGGCGAGGGCGAGGGCGAAGGGGAGGGAGGCGGCGTGGTTCAGAGAGATGTCGTCGAACCCGATGTCATCCGGCGCGACGGGAATCTCCTCTATATCCTGAACCAGTACCGGGGCCTCACGATCGTGGACTTGGAAACGGAGGAAATCCTGGTCCAACTGCCTACGAACGGATTGCCCCGCGATATGTATCTCGACGGCGATCGCGCGTACGTACTCGTGGGCCAGGCGCGGGAATTTGCCGTGGCTGAATCGGGGATCGTGGGATCGCCGGTGGATTCGCGGTTGTATGTGGTGGATGTGACGGTGCCGGAGGACGCGGAGATTCTTTCCTCGTTCAATATGGACGGGGACCTGGTGGACAGCCGCCTGGTGGGCGACATTCTGTACACGGTGAGCGCGCAGTTCTTCTGGTATTGGGAGGGGGGCGTGCTCTTCAAGCAGCAGGAATCGGAAACGTGGGTGACCAGTGTCAATGTGTCGGACCCCGCGAATATTTTCGAGGCGGCGCAGATTTCTTTTGATGGCAGCGGTCAACAGATTCATGTGAACTCGACGTCCCTGTTCGTGGCCGCTCCGGCCGGCTTCGATGGCGACACGGAAATCACGTATCTAGACATCACGGACCCCGATGGCAGCCTGTCGGTCGCCGGCACGATGAACGTGCAAGGCCAGGTGCCCGATCGATTCAAGATGGACGCGTGGCAGGGCGTGCTGCGCGTGGTTTCGATCGATTGGCAAGGGACGCGGCGCACGCTCGTGACCACCTTCGATCTGGCGACGCTTGAGCGCCTCGCGGAAAAAGAGATAGAGGCAGCCTCGGGCGAAACGCTGTTCGCGACGCGTTTCGACGGCGACCGCGCGTATATCGTCACCTTCCTGGTCGTCGATCCGTTGTTTGTCCTCGACCTTTCCAATCCGGCGAACCCCACGGTGCTCGGCGAATTGGAAGTGCCGGGCTATTCGACGCACATCGTGCCGCAAGGCGACCGCCTGATCGCGCTCGGGGTCGACGACACGGATGGCCGCAAGGTAAGTGTCAGCATCTTCGACGTATCGGGAGCGCCGACGCTGGCGGACCGCGTGTCGTTCGGAGAGAACTGGAGTTGGTCGGGGGCCTTTGACGACGTGAAGGCGTTTACGGTTCTCGACGATCTGATCATCGTGCCGTTCAGCGGTTGGAGCGGTTATGGCGGCTTCGACCGCTTGCAGTTTGTATCGTACGCCGGCGACGACCTGACGGCGCGGGGCCATGTCGATTTGCAGGGATCCATCCTCCGGTCGTTCGATTACGACGGGCGCTTTTATGGCGTGACGACCGAACAACTCGCGGTCATCGACGGTTCGGATCTGGATAACCCGGAGGTGACCGGTTCGATCACGCTGGCCGAGTACGTGGCCGATTTCATCGAGGTGACGCCGACCCTTGGCGTCGAGATTGTTTCCCGAATTGACGAAGCGGTGACGGTGGTCCGCGTGGTGGACGGCGGCCTGAACACTGTTGAAGAATTCGACTTGGAAATTGGCGCATTTACGGGAGCCTATCTCGCCGGGTCGACCGTCGCCGTGGTCGGGACGGTCTGGGAGAACGAACAAGGATACGTAGTCGCGGCATTCGATCTGAGCGACGCGGCCATACCGACGTTCCGCGGAACGGTGGATGTGGGAATCTCGCCCAGCTATTGGTATTACGGACCCTATGACTACGGGATCGCGGAGGATGGCGTTGCCGCGAAGGACATCGCGTATGACCCCCATTACTTTGGGGGTTTCGAAGACAGAGGTTTCGTCTTAGGTTTGACTCTGGCTTTGCGCGGATACAGCGACACGTACGATATCGTCTACGGAGGCCGCGACGCCTACGAAGGGGTCGCGCTCGTCGACCTCGACGCGCTCGAATGGACTTCGACGGTGGGCCTCGCATACGAACCTGTCGTGTCGGTGAACGAAGCGGGCGGCAAGCTCTACATCACGACGCAGGAAGACGTGCTCCTCGATGACTTCCTTGCGCGCACGGCCTATCACGTCGTGGAACTCGATGTCATCGCCGGGGAAGAAGGAGCGGCCGCGAACGTGCCGGGGATATTTCTCCAATACGATCCCGCCACGGATATCCTGACCTTGGAAGACTATCAGTACGAGTTCTTTCTGGACAGCTCTAGGAGCCGCATGCTTCGGACGGTGCGCTGGGACGGGTCGGGTGATGTCACGCTGCTGGACAGCCTCGACTTGCCTAGCCAGTTAGGGGGCGTTACGGCCGCGGGCAGCCACGTCTACGCGACGGCCTATGGGAACGGGTACGCGCTGGCGGCTGCGTCAATCGATCCGGATGACGGAAC
Organism: uncultured Nitrospirales bacterium; assembly: GCA_964401695.1. Lineage (GTDB taxonomy): Bacteria > Hydrogenedentota > Hydrogenedentia > Hydrogenedentales > JAPYPO01. The sequence goes on along the minus strand of CAYNZS010000050.1, from coordinate 12,945 downwards.
CTTTGACGCGTTAGACCCGGTGAGTGTTAGCGCCTCGTGGATTTCCTTGCTCGGAGCGCAAGGCAACCGCGCCTATGTTTCGGTTGGGTCGGGGGCGGTGGCCGTCTACGAATTTGACGACGAAGGCGAACTCGTTAGCCTTGAGGATGCCATGGGCACGCCGACAACCATCCGCTTCGGCGCGGAGCGCGCCTACGCGCCCTCGGGTTATTTCGGATTGCTGGCGCTTCCGTATTGAGGGCTGAGGCAATCGGCGAGATGACCGGGCTAGGCCTGCGCTTCGACCTTCTCCTCAAAGGTAAACCCCAACGTCGAATCCACCACATCCACACTGACTTGGCCGCCCTTCTCCAGCGCGCCGAAGAGGATCTCGTCGCTGAGCTTGTTTTCAATTCCCCGCTGGATGAGCCGGCCGAGCGGGCGAGCGCCCAGTTTCGAGTCATAGCCTCGTTCGGCAAGCCAGTTCCGCGCGGCGTCGGTAACGACGAGGGATACTTTGCGGACGGCGAGTCGCGCTGCCAGTTGGTGCACGAACTTGTCTACGACCCGCAAGATAACGGGCACCGGCAAGCCGTCGAACGCGACAACCGCGTCGAGGCGGTTCCTGAATTCCGGGCTGAATGCTTTCTCGACCGCCTTGAGGCCCCTCCTCTTGCCGTCGTCCGCTCCCGCCGCAAAGCCGATCGAGTTCGCCTCAAGATCGCGGGCGCCGGCATTTGAAGTCATGATGAGGACGACGTTGCGGAAGTTGGCCTTCTGGCCCACGTTATCCGTCAGGGTCGCATGGTCCATGACCTGAAGCAGGATATTGAAGACATCCGGGTGCGCCTTTTCTACTTCATCCAGCAGCAGGACGCTGTAGGGGTGTTTACGGATTTCGTCCGTGAGCAGTCCTCCCTGGTCGAAACCGACGTATCCGGGCGGCGCTCCGATGAGTCGGGCTACGGCATGTTTCTCCATATACTCGCTCATATCGAAACGGATGAACTCGACGCCAAGGATAGAAGCGAGTTGCTTGGCGAGTTCGGTCTTGCCCACGCCCGTCGGACCGGTGAAGAGGAAGTTTCCCACGGGTTTGTCGGGCTGACCGAGACCAGCGCGGGAACGTTTGATGGACGTGGCGATCACTTCGATGGCTTCGTCTTGACCAAAGACGGCCCGTTTCAACTCCGCTTTCAGAGTGCCCAGCTGGGCCTTGTCGGTGCTGGAAACCGTTCGCGCGGGGATTTGAGCCATCTCGGCGACGATCTTTTCGATATCAATCGGCTTGATTGTCTCTTGAATGGGCGGGGGCATGAGCCTTGCGTTCGCTCCGGCCTCGTCGATCACGTCGATGGCCTTGTCCGGCAAGAAGTGGTCGTTGATGTGCTTCGCCGAGAGTTCGGCGGCCACGTGCAGGGCCGAATCGGCATAGCGAATGCCGTGGTGCTCCTCGTATCGCTTCTTGAGGCCGTCAAGGATGCGGACGGTTTCCTCGATCGTTGGCTCGGGAACATCGATTTTCTGGAAGCGGCGCGAGAGCGCGCGGTCCTTATCCAACGAACGCTTAAAATGCTCGAACGTCGTCGCGCCGATGCACCGCATTTCCCCAGAAGCCAGCGCGGGCTTGAGGATGGTCGATGCGTCCATGGACGAATCCGACGTGGCACCCGCGCCGACGACTGCGTGGACCTCGTCGATGAACAGTATGGCATCGGGTTTGTTGTCCAGCTCCTTCAGCACACTCTTGAGGCGCGCCTCGAAGTCTCCGCGGTATTTGGTTCCCGCGAGCAAAGCCGGCATGTCGAGCGCGAGGATCTCGACATTCTTGATGGCGTCGGGCACTTCGCCGCGATAGACCTTCCAGGCCATCCCCTCGACAATCGCTGTCTTGCCAACGCCGGGCTCGCCGACAAAGATGGGGTTGTTCTTTCGGCGCCGGCAGAGAATGCGCACGGCGCGGCGCAGTTCGACTTCGCGGCCGATGAGCGGATCGATCTTGTCCATTGCCGCCCGCTCCGAGAGATTCACGGTGTAGACATCCAGGGGATTGGGTTGAGCGCCCTTCTGGCCCTCGCCGGCGCCTAACACCGGATCTGGAGACGGCTTGTCCGTATCGAGGCCGCTTGAGCCAACTTTCGACACGCCGTGGGAGACGAAGTTGAGGACATCAAGGCGGGTGACGCCTTGGGTCTCGAGGAAGTAAGACGCGTGCGAGTTCTCCTCTTCGAACATGGCGGCCAATACATCGCCCGCATCGACCTCCTTCTTGCCAGAGAACTGGACGTGGCTCAACGCCCGTTCCATAAGCCGCCGAAACGCGGGGGTCTGTTGCACAACCAAGTCGGCGTCGGCGGGAAGGCGCTGCATCTCATCTGTAAAGTACGTGTTCAGCTCCTCGCGCAACCGGCCTAAATCCGCGCCGCAGTTCGTGAGGATGGCCTTGCCGTTGGCGTCCTCGAGAAGAGCGAAAAGCACATGCTCCGGGCACAGGTGTTCGTGCCGGCGCTGACGCGCTTCGTTTACCGCAACGCCGATGACTATTTCCATCTCTTTGCTTATCATGCTCACAGAAATACAAGCCCCATCAGTTGTATTGAAAAATTTCTAGCCCGGTGACGCAGCCGGGCTCGTCACACCCGCAGCCTCAATCTATCACGGCAGATCCTTGTGCGCGCCATCGCAATAGGGCGGATCAGCTGTATATTTGCAGGTGCACACGGCCACGCGCTTCTTCTCTTTGACGATGTACTCGACGGGCGTGAAGGTGGTCCCCTTGTGAGAGCCGTCGCACCAGGGCTGCATCGTCGAGCGTCCGCAAGCGCACCAGAAATAGGTGTCCGGTTCCAAATCCAATACGCAAGGTTGCTTACTCGCAATCACTGGATCGGGCATATTTTCTCACTTTCTACGGGCGAACCCGTTTCAATCTAGATGCCTTTTGTCCGGTTACTCCGGTTCCATGGAGGATTTCAGGGGATAACCATTCTTTTTCGCCAACGATTGGACAGCGGAAACTTTGCTTTCGGCGACCGCCGAGGGATACGTTCCCGCCACGCCCACGCCGCTGCGGTGGACGTTCATCATGATGGTAAAGGCGTCGTCCAAGGACTTCCTAAAGATATCCTGCAACACTTCGACCACGAACTCCATCGTGGTGTAATGGTCGTTATGCAGCAGAACCCTGTAGAGCCGAGGCCGTTTCGTCTTTGCGTGCGGCTCGAGAACGGCAGTGCGGCCTGGTTCATCTCTGGAGTCGCTCATTGTTCAGAGCCCTTTGTTGCGGACTGGCATAAACCGATTCCCGTGTCCGCCAATGCCAGCCAGGATCATACCATAGTGCGGCGTCGCGGTACTCGAAGCGTCCAAGGAGTCGCTCCCGTTCTCGCGGTGCCGTCGATCGCTGAGCGGGAAGAAGAGACCGGCTATGGGAGGGTGGCATCTTGCCCTCCATTTGCAGTGGACGAGACGCCAGCCCTGCTTCCCGGGCGTGTGCGCTCTTTGTAACGGAATTCGGTCGTGTGCTACCCTCTGCGGGTTGAGAAGGGGATCGATCCGCCTATTGCCCAGGCGGAATCCGCCCGCTTCTCAGTGTCTTATCTTTGTGTCGTTTGGAGGTTGCCGCCGCGTGCGCTCACTGCGGCGTTCGTTTAACTTGTTGGAGGTTCGGGGACTGTGTCTCACTATATGCGCAAGCATAAAAAGGGCATCTTGATTGCCACCATCACCTGTGTTGGCCTGCCCTTTGTCTTATTTATCCCGGGGGTGAGGTGGTCGGAGATCATGGGGGGAGCGCCGGCCGGTGGCCCGCAGTATGTGGCGCAAGTGGGCGACGTGCCCATTTCGGCCCAGGATTTTTTGGAACGCTACAACGACTATTTGGACGCGCGCGCGCGAGCGGGCGGGGGTGTGCCGCCTTCTCCCCAAGAACTCATGCAGGACGGCACGGTCGAACGTCTTCTCCAACAGATGGTGGATCAAGCGCTGTTGCGCCGCAAGATGGGCGAGCGCGGCTATGACGCGCCACAGGATTACCTGGCCGAGTTGCTGAGGAAGGAAGTGTTGTTCCTTGACGAGAACGGCCAATTGGACGCGATGTATTACAACCAATGGGTGCAGTCGGCGCAGGGAATCGACTGGAATGAGGTCTATGACCAGATGCGGAATAAGATGAACCACCGCATGGTGATAAAACTCACTTCGGCCTCGGCCCGCGCACTGGATGCCGATGTGCGCAGGCAGTATGTGGATGCGAACACGAAGATTGTGGTGAAGCACGCGGCTATCGAGCTGAAAGTGGAATTGACGGAAGAGGAAATCCTCGAGTTCTGGGAGGAAAGCAAGGAGTCGTACCTGACGGACGAGGAACGCACGGCGGAGTTCGTGGCCTTCTCGCTCGAAGCGCCGGAGCCGCCCGTAGTGGAAGATATCCTGATGCGCGCGGGCGCGGGCGAAGACTTTGCCGAGTTGGCGAAAACGTTTTCGCAAGCGCCAGACAAGAGTCAAGTCGGCGACATGAGGTGGCTTGTCGATGGAGAGAATACCCCCGCGCACCGCAAGGCCCTGTTCGACATGGAGGCCGGCGCAATCAGCGACCCGGTGAAGGGCCCCGGGGGCATCCACATCTACAAGATAGAGGAGAAGCGCGACAACGAAAACGTGGAAGGACAGCAGGATGTCTGCGTACGCGAAATCGTTATCCGCCTAGCCCTGGACGCGGGGGAGCGCGAGGCTCGCATGGCGAACGCCAAGAAATTTTTGGAGCTGGCGCAAGGCGACGGCGGATTGGCGGGGGCCGCGGAGGAGAAAGGGCTGGAAGTTCAGACGACCGATTCGTTCTCGGTGGGTTCGGCGGAAATTAAAAACGTCTTCGCCCAAGACGCGTCTACCTTCCGCCAACAACTTGCCAAGGTGGAGCTGGGCGCCCTCTCCGGCGTGGTTGAGGCGAGCGAATTCTTGTACGTCGCCAAGGTTGTCGGCTATATCGAGCCGCAACAGAAGGCGCTTGAGGACGTGCGCGACGATGTCGAGAGGGACGCCATCGCGTTGCGCAAGAACGGTGAGGAGTATCTGGGCGCGCTTCAGCAATACTTCGTAGACATTCAGTCGAAGGCCGATAACCTCGAGGAGGCGAATCGCCTCTTCCCCGAACTTGAGATGGAAGTAAAACAGACCAAGGCTTTTCTCCCGAAGGACTATCTTTTTACAGACGGAATCTTCTGGAACTGCCAGGACGCCTTCAACGCGGTCGGTCGAAGCCAACCCGGCACGATGGGCGGGCCCATTCGGGATTTCTCGAATGTGTACCATTTCGTCGAGCTTGTGGAGGCTATCCTTCCCACGGAGGAGGAGGGCGCGAAGGCCTGGGAAACCGAAAAGGAGACCTTGAAAGAACGCGAACTGGCGACACTCCAATTCGAGCGGCAAGCCGATTACTTCCAATATATGCGAGAACAAGCGGACTCTGAATTCCTCATTCAGAAGAACTGGGAGGCGATTTCCGCCCTGCTTATTCCCGAGCAACCAACGGAATCGGTGGACGAACCGGTCGCGGGGCTGATCGAGGAAGCGGCGGAGGAACCAGCCGAGGCGCCGACTGAGGAACCCGTCGAGGAGTCGCTCGAGGAGTCGGCTGAGAAAGAGGAATGGGAAGTCTCCTGAAGCGAGAACCCCCCCTGCCCTGAGGACGTGAGCGGCAACATCGACGCCGACCTTGGTCCGCCGTTGCGCAAAAAAAGGGACAGACACGCCTCCGCTCGTGCCTCGCTGCGCTTGCGTCTACTTGTGAAAGTGCCCAAAAGTCCTTTTCTTGCTCAGTCTCTTGCGTTTTTTCTGGGCAAGAATGGCCTGAACGCTCACGGGAGAATAATGCTGGGGCAAGGTGGCATGGGCTTCCAGCCCATGGATCACGGGCAGGATGCCCGTGCCACCAGCTCTGATTCCAACAAGACTTGCTCCACAAAAATGATAGTTATATGGAATATCTTGTCTAATAGGAGATGTTTCTCCGGATTATAAGAGTTCGGGCACGACGCCAGGGCAAATGGATGGGGACTCGGGAAGGATGGCGAACGCGATATCACTAGGGGCAAATCCTGATGTCTAGTATAGCACGGCACCTTACTTATTCGCCTATGCTCGACGCAGCCGCGGTTTTTCCGGCGGAAGATCGGCGATAACGCCTTCCTTTTTCAGCGACTCGATTTCGCCGGGGCTCAGGCCGAGGATCTGCGTTAACACTTCGGTGTTGTGTTCGCCGAGTAGTGGGGCGGCGCGTCGAAACGTTGCCGGTGTGCGTTCGAGGCGGATCGGAAGGCCGGGATAGCGGCGACGGCCGACATCGGCGTGCTCGACTTCCGCCCAGAACCCGTTAGCCTCCAATTGCGTATCGTTTACGATGTCGCGCGCGTCCGCGACGGTGCACGCGATGACGCCGATTGATTGCAGTCTGGCCATCAAGTCGCCCGGCTCTGATTTGCGTGTCCAGGCGGATAGAGCTTCATCGATATCGTCATGATGCTCCAGCCGCGCCGCCGCGCCCATCGTCCGCAGGGGCTCATCCAAGCCAGCTTCGCCACAGAGCGCAGACCACTCTTGTTCACTCGTCACGCTTATGGCGATCCATCGGTCCCGGCCCGCGCATGGATAAACGCCCTGTGGCGCTCGAACCGCGTGGCGGTTGCCACGCCTGGGCTCGTCTCGGCCACGAAGCTCCGCGGCCAGTAGCTCCTCTCCAACAAACGAAAGCATGGATTCGATCATGGGCGTCTCGACCCAGCGGCCTTTGCGTTCGGGGTCGGACTCGCGCTCGTAGTAAGCGAGCAACACGCCCGAGACGGCCTGCAGCGCCGTGACCGGATCGGGCCAAGCCACACCGGAACGATAGGGGCCCGAATCGGCATAGCCCATGGTCGACGTCAAGCCACACGCGGCTTCGATGAGCGGGCCATACGCTAGCCAATCGCGATTCGGCCCCGTGGATCCGAAGCCAGGCATGCCAACGTAGATGAGGTGGGGATTGATTCGCGATAGGCTTGCATAGTCCAGGCCGAGTTTGGGCATCACGCGCGGGCTGAAATTCTCGATCACAACATCGGAGTGGCTCACGAGGGCCTTGAAGACTTCGCGGCCTCGCGACAGGTTCAATTCGAGGGTCAGTCCACGTTTGTTCCGGTTGAGTTTGTTGAAGCCAGCGTTACGGTTCCAGTGCCGTGTGCCCAGTTCGTTGTCCGGATACAAATGGCTTCGTTCAGCCGCACCGGGAGGAAGGTTCCTGAGCCCACGCCCCCAAGATGCTTCGACCTTGATCACATCGGCGCCCAAGTCGCCGAGCATACGCGTCGCAAGCGGCCCCGCCCACACCCGCGTGAGATCGAGAATTCTCACGCCGACCAGGGGAGCTTCGGCTAGTGGAGATTGATCGCCCTGCCGACTTGCCCGTTCTTCGTGCGCAACCGATTCGACGCTTAAGCGCCAGCCCTGCGCCGAGGCCAGGGGAGGCGCCATTCGGATCTCCTGCTGCCGGCCTTCGAACCGAATTCCCCCTCGCGGAAAGTGCAGTGGCCTTTCGCGGCCGGACACCTGCCAAGCGTCGCGCGTCTCGAGGTGACGATCCGCGACCATCTCCGTCATCGCCAGCACGGGACCGACGGGGGCCGAAACCTCTTGGCCCATCGCGATGATTTGCTCCGCTGAGTGAGACTGGAGCCAAGGCGCGATGGCGAGATCGAATTCGCGTTTGTGTTCCCCTCGCTCGAAGTCGTCGTAGAACCGCGGATCGGCGAGTAGTTCCTCCAAGCCCGCGGCCTTCAGCATAGGCTCGAGCATGACGGTAGTTGGAACAGCGAGCGCGACGAACCCGCCTTTGCACGGGTACACGCCAACCGGATGCCAAGGGCCCGGCTGGCCATTTCCGACGCGGTTGATGACGTGGCCGCCTTGATCCAACATGACGGTCGTATGCTGATGCAGCGCAGCAAACCCGTCCTGGTGCGAGACTCGGATCTCTTGCCCCATGCCGACCCGTTCCCGAGCGACAAGCGCCGCCATCGCCCCAATGAACGTGTGGGCGCCGGCCTGGTACAGCGAGTGCAGGCCCGGCCGTTGGATGGGCTCGCGATTCGGCTCGCCGTTGAGATATAGATGCCATCCGATCGCCTGATCGGTGAACTCGTTCGAACGATAGTTCGCATAGGGTCCGAGGGGGCCAAACGGCGAAATGAGCGCGCGGATCAGTCCTGGATTCGACGGGGCCGCCGAAACGGGTTTCAAGGGACCCGGCGCCGAACTCTCGATGACGACGTCGGCGTGTTCGAGCAATCGCGCGAGCCCTTCTTTTCCCGATTCCATATCGAGATCGAGCGCGAGCGATTGCTTGCCCGTGTTCAGGTATGCGAACCGGATCCCCATCCCTTCCCACGCCGGCCCTTCGGCACGCCCTGGCGCGCCTCCGGTTGGCTCGACGAGCAGGACATCGGCGCCCCAGTCGGCGAACAATTTGCCTGCGTAGCCGCCCGCCGGCGAACCGGATATCTCGATTACTCGCAATTCACGAAAGACTTTCATAGACGTGGTACAGGTGTCCTCACGGCTTTATCGGCCTGTTCGGCTGTGTTCGTGGCCCAAGAATACCAGAATCGCCGTTTTCATGACGCGTCTGCTCGTGCAGGTCGAGATATCCTGGGTGAACATTTGAATCTTCCTAACGGACTGGCGATACTGACGTCGCGGACCAGTTCCGCGCTTACGCTGCGAACCGTTATGCGCTCCGAACAACCTATTTGGGAGGTATAAACATGAAATCACCAATCTGTGACCTGTTGGGCATCGATTTTCCGCTTCTTGCTTTCACCCATTGCCGGGATGTCGTCGCGGAAGTGTCGAAGGCGGGCGGCTTTGGCGTTCTTGGAGCGGCCAGTTTCAGCGCTGAGACCCTCGAAACCGAGCTCAAGTGGATAGACGAGAACATCGACGGCAAACCCTATGGGGTAGATCTCATCGCCCCGACCAAGATGGCGGTCACCGATGACAATAACAGCCCCGATGAAATTCTCCGTATGGTGCCGGGCGAGCATCGAGACTTTGCCGCGTCTATATTGGATCAACATCAAATCGATAGCGCGGGCATCTATGATGGTCAAACCGGCAGCGCAGGCGGCTTCCTCACCAAAGGCAAATCCGCCAATATTATCGACGTCTCCTTCTCCCATCCAATCAAAATGATCGTTAACGCGCTCGGAGTTCCACCCCAGTACATGCTCGACATGGCGAAGGAAAAAGGCGTGGCGACGGGGGCCCTCGTTGGCGCAAAGGAACACGCGCTCAAACAGGCCAAAGCGGGCGTCGACATCCTGATCGCCTCGGGCACCGAAGCCGGCGGTCACTGCGGCGAAGTATCGACCATGGTTCTGATCCCGGAAGTCTGCGAAGCCGTGAAGTCTTACAACATCCCCGTACTGGCCGCCGGCGGTATCATTACTGGACGTCAAATGGCGGCCGCCATGGCCATGGGCGCGGCAGGCGTGTGGTGCGGTTCGGTCTGGTTGACGGTCGATGAAGCGGAGACGCCACCGGTTATCGTCGAAAAGTATTTGGAGGCAACCTCCAGGCAAACCGTTCGCTCCCAGGCGCGCACCGGGAAATACTCACGGCAACTGCGCTCGCCCTGGACCGATGCATGGGAATCGGAGGGGGCTCCTGCCACTCTGCCCATGCCCCTGCAAGGGCTTGTCAGCGAACCGGCTTTGGCGCGGATAACCACGCGGGCGGAGGATGGCCACGAAGGCGCAAAAGAGCTGGCGACCTCATTCGTCGGCCAGGGGGTGGGATTGATGAACTCAAGACAATCCAGCCGCGCGGTTGTCTATGAATTCTTGGAAGATTTTCTGGCGGCAACTGAACGGTTGAACGGCCTCATGGATGAGGATTAAACATACTTCCGAACGTGAATTAGAGTCCTTGGCCGGGGCGGACGTCTCACCAGTTCACCTCAACAGCATCGCCCCGGCCGAGTTTGAGCGTCCGCTGCGCGTTTCCCCCGTTGACCGCGATCTCCAGAAAACCCGAACTGCCGATTAGCGCCAGAGCCTCATTCGGAGCCGCGTCGCCATAGGTGCGGAGCAGACTCGGGAGGCTCACGCTGCCGATGCGCGTCGCGATGATGGCTTCCTCATTCAGCATCGAACGGTGGACGTTCGAGATGAGATTGCCGAAGCGGTCGGCGTGGATGACCTGGCCTTCGACCCGGCTTTCTCCATGAGCTCGCGGCCGCGGGGGGTCCAGCAGTTCGATCATGTCCAGGCGTTCGCCCGCGTCCTCCACGCCCCTCCCCGAAGCAATGGCGGCGGCCGCGGGCGCGAAGATGTCCCTTCCGTGAAACGTCGCGCTCACCTTGTTCAGCATGAACTCGGGATTCTCTATCGTGCGGGCCTCTTCCAGAGGGTGGAGTTGGGCGAGGAGCGTAAGAAGACCGTTATCCGGACACACAATAATCTGTCCCGCCGCCTTCGCCACGATAGGAAGGCGTTTCGTGCCTACCCCAGGATCCACCACGGCGACATGAATCGTTCCCCGCGAAAAGTGCGGGACCGCGCCCGCGAGAAAAAGAGCACCGTCCGTGATGTCGCGCGGCTCGATGCCGTGTCTCAGGTCCAAAATTCGCGCCTGCAGACACCGCGACAGGATGACCCCCTTCTTTGCGGCGGCGTATGAATCGCGATACCCGAAGTCCGTCGTCAACGTAATCGCGGGAGCTGCATCGAGTTATTCCATCCCAGATAAGCCTATTGGCGCACATCGTAATACAGATTTCCTGGGTCATCGAAGTCGAGCATCGAGAAACGCGTAAAGCCTGCCTCGCGCACCATCTTCTCCGCCACTTCTGGATTAAACCCCAACGTGCCCAAACCTGCGCCGCCCGGCTCGGACAGGGCTGACGACATGCACGCCGAAACGGAAAATCCATACATCATCGCCAAGAGCGGATTGCGAAAGTTGTCCTCGAAGCGGGGCTTGCTGCGGATGTCTTTTATGAGCCAGACACCGTCCGGCTTCAGGGCCTTGCGAATCGCCGCGATGACTTCCGCCGGCCGCGTCATGTCGTGGATGCAATCGAAGGTGATCATGAAATCGTAGGCCGATTCCGTGGGGAGGCTCTCACCGCGCACGACATGAAAACGCGCGTTCGTTATCTCTCGCGCCGCCGCGTTTGCCGCCGCCCGCTCGATGGCGTGGGCGCTCAAATCGTAGCCGTGGAACTCCGAATCCGGATAGGCTTCCGCCATAGCCAGCAACGCCACACCCGCGCCGCACCCCACATCGGCCGCCAACGCGCCGCTTTCAAGTTTCTCCGAGACTCCATCCAGCGCCGGGATGATTTTAGGCACCAACGCCAACCGCGTCCACGGACCCAGCATCCGTTCCGTCCGATGCGCCGCGCAGGGCCCCAGATCCTGGTACGATAGCCCGATGCCCGTCCGAAACGCGTCCACCAGCTTGTCCACCGTTTCCGGCTGCGCCGCCGATGAAAACGCGCCCGCCGCGAAGGCCAAACTCGTATCCTCATGAGCCAGCACGGCAGAGCCAACCGGACTAAGCTCGAAGCGCTCTCCCTCCGAATACTCCAGAATCCCAGCCGCCGCCTGATTCTTCAGCCACTCCAACAGCCAACGCTCCTGCAACTCCGTGCGCCCGGCCAACTCCGTCGCCGTGATCGGGCCCGCCCCATCCAGCGCTTTGTACAAGCCCAGCCGGTCCCCAATATGAATCATCAAGGAGACTACCTCGCCCTGCTTGAACTTCCAGACGTTGATCGAATACTCCTTGAGTTCTTCGGGGTCCAGGGCGGCTTGCTTCGGGGTGTCGGTCATGGTGACGGCCTTTCTGAGAGTGTTCTAACCCGGTTATCTCACCGCTCTTCTACTGCGACAGCGGATAAGGTCGCTCTGACGAGACTTTTCTCGCCTTTCGATCTCGACGTGACCCGCCACGCTGTCGTCCGAAAGGCTTCGAATAAGCCTCGACATAGCAACCTTCTTCACCGTCTCGCTACGAAAACCGGTGAGATAACCGGGCTAAAGAGGATGTTGTCCAAACCCGTCTTCTGTATCCCGACGGCTAGCCTAACATGGGAGACCCCCCGGCTTCGCCGAGGAGGTATCGGCAGTTTGACAGACACGGGAGACCATCGACGAAACTCCGAATCGTGAGCCGCTGACAAGAGGACGAAAATCGCAGACTGGACCAACTGGACCTGTTGCGCTGATTAGCTACCGCCAAGGTGGCCCACAATGCGGGTGCGCGTTAGCTCCATCGCGTTTCGCGTACCATGCCTACCATTTTCTACTGTACATTTGGCTGTGTACGAATTTGCTGTCGATAACCAGCGAGATCGAGATCATTTGGCACTGTCTCAATGGCGCCCACTGTTTTTGCGCTCTGCAAGCCCTGCAAGATCCTCGGCCAATTCCCTCAGAAACAGAGTAGCGTTCCGTCCCCGAATACACGACGAATGAACGATCGGGACGAACATCTTCTCGCGCGTGGTGAAAGCCCCTTTCGCATTTGGGCGAAGACCCAAGCTTAATCTCGATCGCCCAGAGCGCTCCGCCTGGCAACTCGAGAAGCAAGTCGATCTCAGCGTCCGCTGAGGTGCGAAAGAAGCTCGCATGTGTCCGCGTGGCGCGGCCGACAGCAGGCTCTCTTCATCCTCGGTGGCTAGATAGCTGTCCGGGTAACCGCCGCGACACCATAGGGAGATGGCCTTGGCATCGCGATCTCCCACTTCCAGAATATCAAAAGGGCCCAAATCAACGTATCCGATCCTACCCGCCAGACTCTCACTTGACTGGCGTAGCAAACCAATTGCCGCTGAACCCAGGAGCAGAAAACGCCCCTTGCCTCTGCCACTTCGGCGACCCTTGTCAATCAGACCACGCAAAGACTGAAAGAGTTCAGGTATCCGATGCA
>CAYNZS010000049.1:537-18654 GCA_964401695.1 uncultured Nitrospirales bacterium | reverse complement strand
GTCTTTCTAGAACAACGAGAGGAACACCGTGTTGCACTTAGAGCTTGAATTCAGGCCGCACAAAAAGCGGACCGCGAATCGAGATCCGCAGTCCGTTGTTCTAGAGGTCATAGCCCACTTTGCCGTGGGCGTGAATATCGCGAGCGCTTAGTACTTGTACAGCATCAGCCCGCCGCTGAAACCGGCACCGTAGGTTACCTTCAGAATCGTGCTACCGCGCTTGACGCGGCCCGACTTAACGTTCTCGTCCAGCGAGATGGGAAGCTCGGCCGAGATGGTGTTTCCGTAACTCGCGTAGTCTTCCACCAACTTCTCGTCGGCCACCCCGACGGCCTTCACGGCAACTTTGTAGAGCGGCATGCTGGGCTGGTGGATGAAGCAGATGTCGATATCGTCGCGCGTCAGGCCAGCGTCGGCCAGCACGCCTTCGACGCCCATCGGAAGGTTGTCGCGCAGGGCCTGTTGGATGACCCGTCCGTCACCCATGTGGAAACTGCCATGGTATTCCTCGGGGATATTTTCCGTGGGTACCGAAATGTGGTTCGGCATGGTGATCATTTCGTGATACTTCCCATCGGTCCACATCGCCCCGGACAGGAAATTATGCTCATCGGATTTTTCGATCAGCACTCCGCCCGCGCCATCGCCGAAGATAGCGCGGTGCATGGGATTAAGGAACGGCGTACCGCGGGACACAATGGTACCAGCGAGAACAAGAATCCGATGCTCGCCTGTGGCGACGCACCGCAGGGCGTAGTCGAGCCCGGCAAGCCATCCCACGCAAGACATCCCGATGTCGACGGCTGGGCATTTCGCGCCCAGTTTGTGCTGAACCACACTGGCCGTGCTCGGTTCTACATAGTCGCCAGGCGTCGCGCTTACGATAATCCGGTCTATATCGAGCGCGGTCATGCCCGCGTCTTCGAGAATGCGGTTCGCGGCGACAACGATCATATCCGAGCATGAATCTTGCTCGGAAGCGGCGCGGCGCTCGACGGCCCCCAGAAGTCGTTCGACGGCGCCGTTCGACTTTTCCAGGCCCGGAAGGTCATGATTCGTCAAGACCTTTTCGGGAAGAAACGATCCCGTTCCAACGATTCGCGCGCCAATGTCCTGATAGAAATGTGACATTATGCCCTCCGGCTTAGTGGGTTCTGAATACAAGCGGGCCGCATTGCCCCCGCTCGCACATAAGGTTTTTTATCGTCGCACACGGCCTCGGGGCCGTCGGATGGTTCGCTCGCATGGACCCAGAACAACTCGCAACATAAAGGTATCAAATACTTTAGGACGGTTCTTGCCGACTTCCTCTGGCCTGCGAGTCGCCCGCAACCTGCAACATGTTCCTGAATTCGGCTTAGTGAAGGCTGGGCGGGCGATTCGCGCACACTGTGAACAGTACAACTCGGGGCCATCAACGTTACGGCGCAGCCCGCATATCGGTACGGTCCCCGGCAGACACCGTCCATGGGAGCCCTTCAGACGCACCCCCACCATCTCGATTTCCGCCGAAACGGCCGGATGGACGAAACGAATGCCGAAATATACCCACTCTGCGGAGTATACTCACTCTGGCGGGCTCGTGTCAAAACCTTGGATTCAAGTGGGCCTGCCCGGATTCAGATACGCCCGATTCATTCTTGTGACGCAATCCTCGCATCGCCTACGTGATCTCTGTGCCCTCTGTGACAAAAAATGCGGTTTCGTGGAACTCGACAGGCCAAGTGTGCAAATATGCGGTCTACGCGGTGCGAAACGCGAGGACCTCAGATGGACAGGTGGGAATATAAGACGCTGACACTGGACGCCAAAGGGCTGGGTGGCGGGGTCGTCGATACCGGTGAACTCGACGAGGCATTGAACGCGCTCGGGGCGGATGGCTGGGAGCTGACCGTGGCGCTGGATACGGAGCAACATTACGGCCATTCCCGGCAGATCACGTATACGTTCAAGCGCCGCGTTGTGTGATGCCGTCCCTGGAAGCCGCAACTATTAGGACACTAGAGAACTCGTGAATCAACTGTTGCAAGACTTCATCAAGCCGGGCATTGTCCACTTCATGATTCATCCCGAATGCATGGGGGGCGAGGGTCCGGTCGTCGAGACCGTCCGTGCCCTCGCCGAAGACCCCTTTCTCGAGGTGTTGGAGATAACGACAATCGTCGATGCCGGGGCGCGGCGCGCGGTCGTCGATATCTGCGAGCAGGCCCGCGTAGAGCTGACCTTCGGCGCGCAGCCGATCCTGCTCGGAGGCGGACTCGACATCAATAGCGCGGACGAGGAAAGACGTTCGGCCGCGGTCGCCGCGGTTAAGGGCGGAATCGATCAGGCTCAGGAGATGGGCATCCAAGATGTCGCCTTACTGAGTGGGACGGTCTGCGACGATTTCGAGGAGGGTAAGCAGCGCCTCATTGCATCGCTCAAGGAGCTTTGCGCCCACGCGCGACCTCACGGAATCAACATCGTTCTCGAAACCTTCGACACGGTACCCTTCGGAAAGAACTGCCTGATTGGCCCGACGAAGGAGGCCGTGCAAGTATCCGAAACGATCCGTGGGGAATTCCCCGGTTTCGGCCTCATATTGGATTTGAGCCATCTGCCGCTTCTCGGCGAAACTTCCCGCGACGCCATCGCCGAAGCGGGCGATCACCTCGTTCACCTTCATATTGGAAACTGCGCCATGGACGACGCCGATCATCCGGCCCACGGCGACAACCACCCCCGCTTCGGCGCGCCGGGCACGCGGAACGATGTGTCGGAATTGACTGAATTCTTGCGCGTTCTTCTGGATACCGGTTACCTGAACGAGAACGAGCGAAAGACGATAAGTTTTGAAGTGAGGCCCATGTCCGGCGAAGAGCCAAGCGCCGTCCTTGCCGGTTCGAAGCGCACGCTCGTCGAAGCGTGGCGTAACATCTAACGCGGAGGACCATGGCCACGGACCAAGATCCGAACACGCCCTACGTCCCGCCCCACGAACGATTGCCCGAGGCGACCGCCCTGGCTATAGGCATGGGGCTGATCCTCGCGATTGTTATGGGCGCCGCGAATATCTATCTCGGACTCTACGCGGGCATGACGGTGAGCGCGTCAATCCCGGCGGCGGTGGTCAGCATGGCCATTCTTCGCGGCATTTTCCGGCGCGGCACGATTCTCGAAAACAACATCGCGCAGACCATCGCCTCGACAGGCGAAAGCCTGGCCGCGGGAGCGATCTTCACCATCCCTACGCTCGTACTTGTCGGCGCATGGACCAAATTCGAATTCTGGCCGACTACCTTCATCGTGATGTTCGGCGGCCTCTTGGGAATCGTCTTCATGGTGCCGCTGCGCCGTGCGCTGATCGTCGAACGCCCGGACCTCATCTACCCAGAAGGCGTCGCTTGCTCCAAAGTCCTCATCACCGGACAAGAGGGGGGCGCGGGCATCCGCTACATCGGCCTAGGGTTTGCCGTCGGGGCCGTGTTCAAGTTTCTGGTGTCCGGGATCGGCGTTATCAAGCACACGGTCGAAGGAGCCTTCGCGATAGGGCGCTCGGCGTTTTACTGCGGCTCGGACATGAGCGTCGCCCTGCTGGCCGTCGGCTATATCGTCAACCTCCGAATCGCCAGCCAAGTGTTCATCGGCGGCGCGCTCGGCTGGGCAATCGCGATCCCAATCCTGGGCGGCTTCGAAGAGGGTGGCGTCCCGCTCGAAACCGCATGGGACCTCTGGAGCACCCAAGTGCGCTACATCGGGGTCGGCGCCATGCTCGTCGGCGGCGTTCACTCGATCTGGTCGGTACGCTCGGGAATCATGGGCGCGCTTTCGGGCCTCCGGTCAGACGGCGGGAACTCATCGCCCGTTGACGAAGAAATACCGCGTACCGAGCGCGACATTCCCTACACCGCGCTCATGACTATCTTCTTTCTGACAGTCATCGCGACACTCTTCCTCTACAACCATCTCATCGGCGGCGCCTTTACCATATCCCTTGCCGCTACCGCCGCCATGGTGGTTTGCGCCTTCATTTTCGTGGCCGTGGCCACCTACATCTCCGGCCTCGTCGGCGGGTCGAACTCGCCCGTTTCCGGCATGACCATATGCGCGTTGCTCATCGCGGCGGGCGTTCTGTTGGCCATGGGCATCGAAGGGGATTCCGCCATCCTGGCGTGTTTGGGTGTTGCGGGCGTCGTATGCTGCGCGGCCTGCACGTCGGGCGACGTCGCGCAGGACCTCAAGACCGGGATTCTCGTAGGCGCGACGCCCGCGCGACAACAGTGGGCCGAAATGACCGGGGTCGTTATCCCCGCGTTTATCTTCGCGCCCGTGTTGACCATGCTCCACGACGCCTACATCATCGGGAGTCCCGAACTGCTAGCCCCTCAAGCCCAGCTCTTCGCCAGCCTAGCCAAAGGCATGTTCGGCGACGGGGACCTCCCGTATGACATGATCGCTGTCGGTGCGGGTATCGGCCTCGCCATCCTCGTGGTAGATTTCATTCTCGATAAATTGGGGTCTGGTGCGCGTGCGTATATAATGCCCATCGCGGTAGGGATCTACCTCCCCTTCGCGCTGGCCGTGCCCATATTCATCGGCGGCCTGGTCCGCGCGTTGACGACACCCAAGAACTTGAAATCCGGCGACAACCCATCGAGCACGGGAATTCTTCTAGGTTCGGGCCTGATCGCCGGAGAAGCCCTCATGGGTATCGGCCTCGCCATCGTAATCAGCGCCGGAATAACCCTCCCCAGTTTCGATATCTACAGCGCCATCTCCCTGGCCCTATTCGGATCCATCATCGCAGGCTACGCACTCCTCACCCGCAAATCCGCGTAACGGGCAACCCAAGAGTTTTTGGGAAGGGGGTTTGGGGGAAACCGTTTTTTCAAAAACGGTTTCCCCCAAGTCTCGGTCTAATTCTCAACTCGCTCGACCACCGTCGCGATGCCCTGGCCCACGCCGATACACATGCTGGCGAGCCCATAGCGCACCCCCGGCCGTTTCACCATCTCGTGGACGAGCGTCGTAAGAATCCGCGCGCCCGAACAGCCCAGCGGGTGTCCCAACGCAATAGCGCCACCGTTGACATTCACGATGTCGTGATTGATCCCCAACTTGGCCAGGCAGGCGAGCGATTGTACGGCGAAGGCCTCGTTCAGCTCGATGAGGCCGATGTCATCGACCGTCAACCCCGCGTGTTCGAGCGCCTTTTGCGTAGCGGGCACGGGGCCCATCCCCATCGTGCGCGGGTCCACCCCCGCCACGCCCATGCTCACGATCCGGGCCATGGGCTTGAACCTTTGCGCATCCATTACCTTCTTGTTCGCCAGGAGAATCGCCGCCGCGCCGTCATTGAGTCCCGACGAGTTGGCCGCCGTCACCGTGCCGCCCTTGCGAAAAGCGGGCCTGAGCGTGGTCATCTCCTCGAGGATTCTCTACCTGACCCGTCACAACGCTCACCGGCTCCAACACCAGGCGTTCTCGAAGGAAATGACTAACATTGGCGTGCGATATGGCTATTCCTTCATTCGTCTGGGCGCGAACGACGTAAACGCCTTCAGGAAGTCCCTCGAATAGCGCTTCCCCATTATCATCGGTTCGGCCTTGTCTCTGGACCAACATCTTGCGACCGGCCGGGTCCCGCGAAGATACCCTGCGCTCAAGAGAGGCCTCGGCGCCGACAACCGCGGTGCCATTCGCTCCGACCACTTCACACTGCAGGAGCGCGTCGTCCGCGGCCTGTTCTATGGAATTGCCTGTGTCTGCTATTGCCTCTTCCGAAAAGAGTTCTTCAGGTACAGCATCGGCAGGTTGTTGCTCAAAGGCTTGCGAGGGAGTCGCAGGAGCTAGAGGAGTGGCGATTTCCTCTACCGTCCGTTTCGGGCGCAAGAACCATGCAGCCAGGCCCAGGACGCAGGCCGCGACGGTGCCAGCTACGAACTTCGCTGCGGAGATGCTCAGCCCCGGCAGCATAGACGCCGCACTCGAAACGGCAACACCGTCCCAGGCCACCGGAATCCACCCGATAACGCCCATGATCTGCCGCGTAGCCTTTTTCGGATCTTCCTCAGTCCGAAAGGCATCCCCCGCATCTTTTAACAGGGCCTCGCCAAGCGCCTCCCGCCCGCGTTGCAGGCGTTTCTTGAGCGCATCTCGCGAAATCTCCAACAATTCGGCCGCCCCCCGTGTGCTCCTTCCCACGAAGTAGTGCAAAATCACCGCCTCTCGGTGTTGTTCATCCAGGCCGCTAATCCGCTCACGGACCATGGCATTCAGTTCTTCCCGTGCCGGGTCGGGTTGGGAGAACTCGGCGTGCGGCCCACTTTCCCGCACGACCTTTGTGCGCCGCGCCGCGACGCCACAATGCGTGACGCCATGCGGCGAACAATCGTGGCTAGCCACTGGGCGAACTTGTCAGGCTCACGGAGCGTGTCCAGGCATCGGTACGCCTAGACGAACGAATCCTGAACGGCATTTTCCGCATTGGTCCGATTGGCCGTGTGCGCAAAGGCAATCCCCACCATCGTGGATAGATGACGGTTGACCAAGATCGCAAACACGTCGTGCTCATCCGAGAGCACCGCACGAACGGCATTTGTATCGGATAGGTAGGCGTTCATGGCAAATCAATGACCTCCTCTGGACACTATGTGCGTCCAGCACGCCAAGCGGTGACTCTCGTGAAATTATTCTACTCCAGTTGAGTCGGTCTACGTGCGCACCCATCCCGAAGAACTGTCATGTATGAAGCAAGTTCTGTTTCCTAGCCCGGGTCCATCTCCAGTGACTGACCGTTAACTGAAGGCCTTTCGGGACTCGTCGGAGATTTCGAAGAGGTGCGCCGTTTGCCCTCCGTCTCTAACGCCATGAATCGGATGTAAGCTGATTGGTGTCCTTGGGATAACGATTGGGCCGTTCTTCCCAGTTTCTCTCTTTGGGGCTCCTTTGGGGCAAAAGGAGGTGGACTAGGTGGACTCTATCTCAAAAAGTTCTTCTTGCGGACGCGAAGACATGAACCGCGGGTATATGACCATTCCGGGGACCGGACAAACAAGTCACACGACGCGCATAGGCTCAGACCAGCCGGAGCCGCATCCCGCAGATCATCACGAGGTCCTCTCCGGCCAGGCAGCCCGCCGCTTCCGCGTTCGCACAAGCCCGATCCTTGTCGGTCACTGAAATGTCGAGGCCACCCAAACCTTCGCCGCGCCCGTCCCGGATCGGCACGAAGCGCAGTTCTGACTCACGATAAACCAGGCACGGATTGCCCTGGCTATCGGACTGCACCGGCATCTCAAGCCCTTTGCCCCAGTGCGCCGCGAGCGCGGCCGGATCCAGCGTCTGAATTTCCGCGGCTCGAAATCCGTCGACAATTTCCGTTCGTTTGTACTGCCACCAGTTCGGGCCAACATTCCACCACGGAGAATCGTCACCCTCTTCTTGGACGTGCCACTGAAACTCAGCGATCACGCCCGGGAGGTCTTTGGGATGCAACTGAAACCCGTTTCCGTTCACGCCATCGCCGAACTCGCCGACCACCCGATAGCCCTCGCCCTCTAGCCGCTCCCGTAGCCCATGATAACGTGCCGCGGGAATTTGGCTCATCACCATATAGCCGCCGTCGCCGCCGCGCCGATGCAGAAATCGTTCCCCCGCCGATCCGTGCTCGCCGGGCACAGGCGATACGATCTCCATAAACTGGTTTCCATAGGGGATCAGGCAGTTGTGGAGTCCGAGGGAACTCTCGGGCCAACGATGGCACACTTCAACCCCGAACACCGATGAGAACTGCTGCTGAACGCGATCCAAATCATGGGCAATAAGGCACACCTGGCGAATGCGTTTGATTTCCATATTTCCTCCAAGCCGAGATTTCCCATATGCACCCGCCCGCGCCCATCGCGAGTCGGCTTCCAATCACCATAATCTACTCATGTCTGAGAGGTTTTCAAGGATACGTAGAAGACAACCCTCCATGTATGTCTTTTCGCGGCGAAAGAACTCTTCGGATTTATCCCCGCTTGGTCCACCCCGTCCGCCGCTAAAGTGCTCATTTTCCCCTGCTCCACCCACAAGCTAACCCGGATATCTCACCGATTTCGTAGCGAGACGGTGAAGAAGGTTGCTATGTCGAGACTTATTCGAAGCCTTTCGGACGACAGCGTGGCGGGTCACGTCGAGGTCGAAAGTTGAGAAGAGTCTCGTCAGAGTGGTCTTATCCGCCGTCGCAGTAGAAAAGCGGTGAGATAACCGGGCTAAGCGTCATCGAGAATGTTTCCTGGAACGACGTACGGAATTTGATTGATGGCGCGTAGTTCGCATCGGAAGACGGCGTTGGACCGCGGAAGTTCCAGATCTCTCTGGTAGCATGGTCTATGGCCGAACCCGAGATGAGGCGGTATCCAGGGCGGAGGCGCTCGCGCTTCGCGCTATTGCTGACCGGCTGGGCCATGGCGATTCCGACGCCAATTCCGGGCTTTGGCCAGTGTAGAAGCGAACGGGGTGCAACATCCCCCTTGATCCCGCTTCAAAGGGGTACTTGGTTATTGAAGATTGGGCGAGGTTGGTGTTTGCGGGCGGCGTGGTGAATGTCTGAAGTGGATTGCCGCGCTCGCTTGCGTTTCCTCGCAATGACAGGTGTGGGTATTTTGCGATTCCCATGCGACAAAGCGCGCAACTTCTTAACGATCTTGACGATTAGGGAGCTCAGTTCACCCATATCATTCAAGACCAGACGCGGATGGGTGCGGTTGAACTTCGTTGTTACGCGCATGGAGAGCCAAGGGAGGACTGGGTGGCGCTACGATTCGGGTGGGACGGGTGGAAAGCAGCGGGCAACCTCCGTAAACACAAAGTGCCCTTCGAGGAAGCCGCGACTGCGTTTGCCGATTCCCTGTCGCTGACGATTATCGACCCTTCGCAATTCGCGGAGGAGCGCTTCGTTCCTTTGGGTATGTCCTTCAAGAATCGCATTTTGGTTGTGATTCATGCCGAGCGGGGCGATAATATACGCATCATCAGTGTGCGTCGCGCGACGAAGCGCGAACGCGAGCAGTATGAGCATGTGTAGCTCGCCGACGGAGGCCTAAATGAGAGACGAGTACGATTCTTCTAAGGGGAAGCGTGGCAAGTACGCCAAGCGTTGCGCCTGGGGGAGCAATGTCGTGGTGTTCGAATCTGATGTGGCGCGGCTGTACCGGGATGGCGATGCGGTCGACCGAGCGCTCAGAGCGCTTGCCGAAGTTGCCCCTACTCGTCCGCGTCCCCGGCGAAGCAAGAGTTGATGAGAGGCGTCTAGCAGGGCGATGATCTCTACGATTACACGAAAACCGGCGGTGGCAGGGCGGTTTTATCCGGGCGATGCCTCGTCCCTTCGCTCGACGATTGAGGGTTTTCTCGGTTCTTCTGGCGTGGTGGCTGCGCCTAGTGGTGTTCGGTGTGTCCTTGTGCCTCATGCGGGTTATGTCTACTCGGCGCTGACGGCAGCGCATGCGTATGTGCGGGTCCGGGGGAAGCGGGTGGACCGGGTTATCTTGCTGGGGTGTTCGCACCGGTATTCGTTCGATGGCATGTCGGCGCCGTTGGCGGACGCGTTCGCTACGCCTTTGGGCAGTCTTCGAGTGGACCGGGATTTCATTCGTGAGCTGCCGCGGGGGAAGGAGGATTTTCCGGGCGAGCCTCATGACGCGGAACATTCTTTGGAGGTTCAGCTTCCTTTCTTGCAGGTGGCGCTGGGGGATGTTCCTATTGTCCCAATTCTTTTCGGTGGGCCTTTCACGCCGTGGCATGACAATTTTGCCCTGCATCTCGCCGCGTCCGTTGAGAAGGACGACCTCGTTGTGGTCTCGACGGACCTCTCTCACTATCTGACGGAAACCGAAGCGAATGCGCTGGACAAGCAGTCGCTTGACACCCTCCTGACGCAGGACGTTGCGGCGGTCCTAAGTGAGTCGGCGAAGATGGGATGCACTTTCTGTGGGGTCACTGCGGTGGCCACGGGCATGGCCTATTGCGAAGCCGTCGGCGCGAACGTATGGACGCTTCTCGAGTACCGCACGAGCGCGGCCGCTTCGGGAGATACGGGGAGGGTGGTGGGTTACGCGGCGCTTTCGATGGAGGACGGGGCGTAGTTTTTGGCGTGCGTCTCCGCTCTCTTGTTCTGGGTCGGGATTGCGCGGGTTAGCTCCGAATTCGACGGATCCGGGTGAGGGGCCACCATACTGACGAAGCGCGGCCGAGAAGGTTTTTCCTGGGGATCCAACCGAGGTCCCGGCTGTCTACACCGGCCCCCGCATCGTCGATGAGCAGGAAGTAGTGTCCCTCGGGGACGCTTGAGAATTCCTTGCCTTTTGACCGCGCATAGGGTCCCGAGCGTTCCTCGCTCGCGAAGGAGGCCTCGGCAAGCGATGGCGGTTCGGACACGGGCGTGTTGTCCACGGTCAGTCTGCCCTTGTCGATGTACACTTGTTCGTTCGGCAGCGCGGCGACACGGCCGATCAAGATCTGGCCATGGTATTCGGAATCGTCCGGCGGCAGATAGAAAGCCAATTCGCCCCGCTTGGGTGCGCGCCCTCCGGTCAGGCGCAGCCGGGTGAAGGGGAGGGGCAAGCCGAACGCGAGCCGGTTCACGTAGATGTGTTCGCCTTCGGCCAGGGAGCTGGCGAGGGCCGATTGATGGATGCGTATCGAGCGTCCGAAGAACATGCGCACGACCGTTAGCGCGAACAGCGCGCCTAGCAGCGAATTCCACCATAGCGTGTCCGAAAATCCCGTGAGATCTCGCCAGCGGGGAATGGGCCACCAGATGCTGGAGACGCGCCCGAGTATGTTCCGTTCGGGCAGCCATCCGAAGAAACGGCCGTCGCGGCTGTTGGCGCTGTTGTCGCCCATGACCAGATAATGCCCGCCGGGGATGAGCGCGAATTGGTCGCTTTGGCGCACGCCATACCGCATGGACGGAGAATTCGAGGTGTAGGCGACGTCTGGCATGCCTTCCCCCAGTTCGAGGACCTCGCCGTTCACGTGCACTTTCCCGCCCTTGATGTGAATGCGTTCGCCCGGCAGTCCGACGATTCGCTTGACGAGGGTGTCTTTTTCCACTCCCTCTTCGGCCGCCTTGAAAACCACGATGTCGAAGCGCTCCGGTTTCGAGACGGGCAGCAGCCGGCTTCCGGCGTACCATATGTTCGTTCTCGTGAAGGGAATGCGGAAGCCGTTGAAGGGATAGCGAACACCGTATTGGTACTTGTTGACGAAAATGCGGTCGCCCGCATAGAAGGTGGGCTCCATTGAGCCGGACGGAATCTTGAACGGTTCGAGGATGGGCCAGCGAAAGACCATGGCCAACGCGATGGCGAAGAGAATGCTGCGAAGCCATTCTATCGCCACTCGGCCAACCGTGGGCTTCCGGGGCTGCTGTTCGGACGTCTGAGAGGCTGGTTTGCGCCCCTTGAGTTGCTTCTTTTTTGATTTGTTCTTGGCCAAGGGGAACTGCGTTTCCTCTAACCTCGGTGCGTTTGTTCGCGACAGGATATCAGGAATGGCACGATGGATGCGCGGTTCGGGTTGGCTCTTCGATTTGCTTATTTGTTGTGCGGGCCGAGGCGGCGCGAGAAAGGGAGCATCCTTTTTCCTACGCCTCGCGATCTTTCCTATGCTATGATCGAGACCTTCCAGCGAAAGCCATTGCTCCGATGCCTTTGATCAAAGTCCAAAATCTTGTGAAAAATTACGTGATGGGCGATTCGGTCGTTCACGCGTTGCAGGACATTTCCTTCGCGATCGAGAAAGGGTCGTTCGTGGCGATTATGGGGCCTTCCGGTTCGGGGAAGACGACGCTGCTGGATATTCTGGGCTGCTTGTCGAGCCCGACGGCCGGCACCTATGTCTTGAACGGCACCGATGTGAGCAATCTTACCGAAGGTCAACTGGCCGCCGTTCGCAACCGGGAGATCGGATTCGTGTTCCAGAACTTTAATTTGCTCGCCCGAACTTCATCGCTTTCCAATGTCGAGCTGCCGCTGTTGTACAATGGGACGTCCAAGAAGGAGCGGTCCGCAAAGGCCGCGGAGGCTCTCGCGGCGGTCGGGCTGGAGGACAGGATGAATCACCGGTCGAGCGAGTTGTCCGGGGGGCAACGGCAGCGCGTAGCCATTGCGCGCGCTCTAGTGAACAATCCCAGCATCGTGTTCGCGGACGAGCCGACGGGGAATCTGGATTCGAAGAGCGGCGCGGGAATCTTGCAGCTTTTCGATGAAATTCACGAACGGGGCAATACCATCGTCATGGTGACGCACGAGCGCGAGGTGGCCGAACGCGCGCAGCGGATCATGAGTTTCAGAGATGGCGAGCTGGTTAAAGACGAGCGTCGAAAGGAAGGGGGGAAGAAAGCGTGGTAGCCCGTGTAATGGTCTGGCTCATCCTCACCGCGGCCATCGCTGGGCCTGTGGGTTATGTGTACCTGTACGAAGCGCCGATTGAAGTGACCACGGCGACACTGGACAAGGGCCATGTGGAACAGACCGTCTCGGCCATCTCGTCGGGCACGGTTATCGCCGGGCAGGATTCCATGATTCACTCGGGGTTCATGGGGACGCTCGTGTCCGTACCCGTAGCGGAGGGAGACCGCGTGGAAGAAGGGGCGCTGCTGGTCGAGTTGAACCATGTCGATTTGGATGCGCAGGTCGAACTCGCGCGCGCCAATCTTGAGGCGGGGCAATCGCGGCTCCAAAGCGTGGAGATCGGCGCGAAGATTTTCGAGGAAATCGCGGCGACGCGCGTCGGCCTGGCGAAGGCTCAGTTGGACGCGGCGGAGCAGGATTTCAAACGCATCAAACGGCTGTCCAGCGAAGGGGGCCTTTCTCAAGCGGAGTTAGATAAGGTTTCTCTTGCCTTGGACGTGGCGCGGGAGAACCTCGCGTTGGCTACGGCGAGCCAAAAGGAAAATCGGGTGCGGGCACTCGAAATCCTCACGGCGAAATCAAATGTAAAGCAACTGAAAGCGGCGGTGGCCGCGGCCGAAGCGATGCGCGAAAAGGCCTTCGTGCGCGCGCCCTTCGCTGGCATCGTGGCGAGAATCATGCTCGGCGTGGGCGAGGCGGTGGGCGTGGGCATTCCGTTGCTGCAATTGGTGCAGGACGACTATACCTATGTGGAAGCGCCTTTCGACGAAGCCAATGCGTCGGAAGTCGCGATTGGACAGAAAGCGAGGGTCAACCTCGACGCCTACCGGGACGTGGATTTTGCCGGCGAAGTGGTTTACATATCCCCGATCGTGACGCTGAATCTCGATTTGAGCCGCACGATCAACGTCAAGCTTCAAATCGTTGAAGGACAGGATAAGTTCATTGTGGGCATGTCGGCCGATGTGACCATACTTGCCGACGAGAAGTCGGACGTGTTGTTCGTCCCGAGCGAATCGCTTATTCGCGAACAGTTTGCCTATATCGTAAGAGGCGGCCGCGCGGAACGGCGGGAAGTCGAGACGGGTGTGGGGAATTGGGATCGCAAGGAGGTGCTGGGCGGCATCGAATTGGGGGAAGAACTTATCACTTCCGTGTCCGTGAAAGAACTGGCGGACGGTGTGCGGGTATCCGTGGTCGATGAACTCTCGGAGTGAGTCCCTAAACGGGTGGCACCCCCAAACAAGTTTGAGGGTGCCACCCTTCTCGCGGTCGATTGATCCCTGGATTGAACACTGTCCGGTTCCATTGGGACTAGTCCCATGAATTTCGTTGAGTGCCTTTACGCTGCCTTTGACTCTATCCACCAGAACAAGGTGCGCTCGACTTTGACGGCGCTCGGTGTGATTATCGGCGTGATGTCGGTCATCTTGTTGATATCGCTCGGCGAAGGCGCGCAGGCTTACGTGGAACAGGAATTCGCCGGGATGGGCAGTAATGTGCTTATCGTGACGCCGGGCAAGCAGGACACGATGGGCAGTATGGTCCCCATGGTGGCGGACACGTTCAACAAGCTCACCTATGAAAACAGCCGGCAGATCGCGCGGCATGGGCTTGGGGTGGATGAGGTCGCGCCGGTCGTTTTGGGCGCTGGGTTCGTCCGGCATGGGGAACGCCGCCGCAACACGGCCATCCTGGGGGTCAGTCCCGAATTCGAGACGGTTCGCCAAATCTTTACCCAGATCGGCCGGTTTGTCACGCAGGCCGATATCGACCGGAATAACCGCGTGTGCGTTATCGGCACGGCGATCAAGGAGTCGCTCTTCGGCAACAAGCAGGCCCTGTATGAGCGTATTTCGATCAATCGGACGAAACATATGATCGTCGGCATTCTCGAGACGAAGGGCATGTCGCTTGGCGTGAATCTTGACGACATCGTGATGATACCGCTTCCCAGCGCACAGCAGATGTTTCATGGGGGCGAGGATCAACTCTTTGAGATTCTTGTGACTACGCCGACGAAGGAGGACATTCCGCGGGCGATGGCTGACGTGCACCGCATTCTTCTCGCCGCGCACGACTATACCGAAGACTTCACGATTACGGATCAAGATGGCATGTTGGGCTCATTCGCGAAGATCTTCGATGCCCTCAAGATCATGCTCATCGGAATCTCTTGCATATCCTTGCTCGTCGGCGGCATTGGGATCATGAATATCATGCTCGTGTCCGTGCGCGAGCGAACGCGTGAGGTGGGCATACGCAAAGCAGTCGGTGCGAAGCGAAGGGATATCGGACTCCAGTTCCTTATCGAGTCGGTCTCCTTGAGCGTGAGCGGCGGGCTTGCCGGCATTTTCCTGGGGTGGTTCGGAACGGTGCTTTGCCGTTTCTTCTATCCGTCTTTCCCGGTTGGGCTGTCCCTGTGGTCGGTCGCGACTGCCTTCGGATTCAGCCTGTCCGTGGGAGTTTTTTTCGGCGTGTACCCGGCGTTGAAGGCCTCGTCGGTGGACCCGGTCGAGGCGTTGCGGTACGAGTAGGCGGCGGGGTGGCTGCCCGGAATGGGGGTTGACCGGGCACTTACTCGGGCGTTGTTCGAGATTTCGTACGTGGCATGGAGAGATCGACAATCAGCGCCAAATGATCTGAACCGAATGCCGCTCCGATGATGCAGTTGTTGACGACGAACTCGAGGCTCACGAGGCAATAATCCTGCGGCACGAGCGCCACGATTGGGCGCCGCGTCAGCCATGTCGGCAGAATTCCGAACCCCCTTCGGGAGTCTTTCAGACCGGAGTCCCTTAACAACGACACGTAGGATGAGGACCACATGCTTGTGTTGAGGTCACCGGCCGCGATAGATGGACCCGTGCCCGATGCGACATGGCTCACAATTCCCCCGAACTGGCGATTACGCAACCGCGTGGCGCTTGGAGGAAACGGACCCATGATATGAACGTTCAGGAGAGTGATGCTTTTGCCGTCGATGAGGACTGTAGCCTGTATCGAAGGAAAGCCTCCATCACTCAGATTGATGACCTCGGCAGTTTCGAGAGGATGGCGGCTTTACAGTCCGACACCCCAGTTGTCGTCGCGGGGATGCTCGAGGTGATAGGGATGACTTGTCCGTAATCCCTTCCAATGCCTTAATTCATGGTGGATGGAGTTCTTGGATGAAGACGAAGTCGAGGTCACTGGACTTGACTAAATCCAAGAAGCCACCAATCCGGCGGGGCAAGGGAAACCGAGAGTTTTCGGACGTCCGTACGGGGCTAAGAACATTCGCCACGGTCACGCGCAGGGATTTCGAGTCTGGGTCTATCGGTTCGTGCGATAGATAGAACGGCATTATTCCACAGGCGTGGAAAAGGAAGAGTAGCAAAACCACGCCGAGAAAGATGGGAGGTCGCGCCAGAGCGAATCCAATCACCGCGACGCACGATGTCGCAAAATAATAGACCTTGAAATGGGTGGCGATTTCGGCGAGAACGGAGTAACGCGCGAAGAAGCTCAGTAGTGTTGCGGCTAGCGCGAGGGTGAGGAGAGATGACGCGATCAACGTGACCAGGAGACGGGCCCTCGTACGCGATAAGCCTATCCGGGAGTGCCAAAGCTAGACGATTCGGCAGGTGCCGGTTCCTGATGCGTCAGGCGAACTCACGGCAGATGCCCCTTCGGCTGGATAGTCCACGGCGGGTCCGCGGGGCACTGATGTCCATGAATCTCTCCTCAGCTAACGTCGCTTCCTGTAACTAGAATTCCGCCGACTTCGGTGTTCGCGGAAACGGTATCGCATCCCGAATGTTCGCGAGGCCGCTAACGAATTGTACGACGCGCTCGAAGCCGAGGCCGAAGCCGGCGTGGGGGACGGTTCCGTAGCGGCGTAGGTCGAGGTACCACCAGTAGTCTTCGGGGGTCAGGCCGCATTCGGCCATGCGGCGTTCGAGGACGTCGAGCCGTTCTTCGCGCTGGCTGCCGCCGATGATCTCGCCAATCTTGGGGACTAGGACGTCCATGGCCGCGACGGTTCTTTTATCATCGTTCAAGCGCATGTAGAAGGCCTTGATTTCTTTGGGATAGTCCGCCACGACCACGGGCTTCTTGAAATGCTTTTCCGTGAGAAAACGTTCGTGTTCGCTTTGCAGATCGTGGCCCCATTCCAAGGCGAACTCGAAGGGTTCGTTTGACTTCTTCAGGATGTCGACCGCTTCGGTATAGGAGATGCGCTCGAACTCGCTCTCGACGATCTGTTCGAGCGTTTCGATGGCGGTCTTATCGACCCACTTGTTAAAGAAGGCCATGTCTTCCGCGCATTCCTCGAGCGCGGCGCGGAACAGGTGTTTGATGTAATCCTCCGCGAGGTCAATATTGCCGTCGAGATCGCAGAAGGCCATTTCCGGCTCGATCATCCAGAATTCCGCCAAGTGCCGCGAGGTATTCGAGTTCTCGGCGCGAAATGTCGGCCCGAAAGTGTAGACGTTCGTCAGCGCGCACGCGTGCGTTTCCGCCGAAAGCTGTCCGCTTACGGTGAGCGAGGCGCGCCGTCCGAAAAAATCCTCCTCGTAATCGACGTTGCCTTCCGCGTCGTGCGGGAGGTCGCCCTCGATGTTAAAGGTCGAAACGCCGAAGGTCTCGCCCGCGCCTTCCGTGTCGCTGGCTGTGATGATGGGCGAGTGGAGGTAGAGGAAGCCCTGCGGTTGAAAGAAGTTGTGGGTGGCCATCGAGAGGCAGTTTCGTAGCCGGGCGACGGCGCCGAAAGTATTCGAGCGGGGTCGTAGATGGGCGACCTCGCGCAGGAATTCCATCGAGTGCCGTTTCTTCTGGAGTGGATAGGATTCGGGTTCGGCGATGGGGCCGACCACTTCGATGGATTTCGCGAGGATCTCGACGGATTGCCCTTTGCCTGGCGATTCGCGCAGTTCACCTTCGGCGCGAATCGAGCAGCCCGTGGCCAAGTGCCGTATTTCGGAGGAATAGTTCGGCAGCGATTCGTCGGCGATGACTTGGATGTTGGCCATGCACGAGCCGTCGCTTATTTCGAGAAACGAAAAGCCGCCCTTGGAATCGCGTCGGCTGCGGATCCATCCGTGGACCGCTACGGCGGCACCGTAATCCGTCCGCGTCAATAGGGACTTTACCCGTTCGTCGCTAGAGAGGGTTCTCATTGAGGGGGACTCCGTTCCGGACCGCTTTTTCGCGGACCCTTCGCGTTTGATGGGGACGGCAGAATGCTATCAACAGAGTGGGCGAGTTTCAAGATTGAGGAAGGCAGGGCCCGGCCGGAATCACCGTGGAATTGGAGGGCGAATGGGAAAACTTACCTGGCGAGTGGCGCGCGGGTGAGGCGCGATGGACTCGAGTTCGCGTGTCCAGCGAATTGTCTCTTTGTTCATGTTGAGCGCGCGCGCAGGCGAGCAGGCTTTCCAGGATTCCGACGTTTTTGGGCCGCGCTTCGTGGGGCGTAGCGAGTGAGGCGTAGGCCACGTCGTGCCGTTTGAGTTTCAAGGCGATATCCACGAGAAGGCGATGGGCGGCAAGCCATGCGGGACGAATGCCCACTGTCGATTGGCAATAGTCTAGGGCTTCCTCATCGCGACTATGTTCGCGATGCCAGTTGGCCATTCGATGCCGCTCGGCGGGGGGGGGGGGGGGGGGGTCAAAATATGACCCCCACTGCATTTTAGCGCCAAAGGGGGGGCATTACAGGGTTAGCCCCAAATGGCCCCCGCCCCCCCAA
>CAYNZS010000049.1:0-527 GCA_964401695.1 uncultured Nitrospirales bacterium | reverse complement strand
TCCAGACAGAGGGGCCGGCGGTACTGCGGCAACTGCTCCCGGGGGTAGTCTCCCTTCTGCTGCGGTACAGAGGAAACGCATCCTGCACAGCACTCCCCCCCCCCCCCCCCGAGCGGGGGCGCGGGGCCCCCCGCCGCGGCCAAATTTGTCGACCTCGTCGATGTTCGCGCCAGAGGCGGTCAATTCCTGGATTCGCGCCAAATGGCCCCCTCCGCCGCATCATGAAGCGGTGTCGTATCTGGCCGCTCTTCCAGCGGGCAGATGGCGAACGAGACAGCAGTTACTAGGGCAACAACCCCGATTGATAGGTAAAACCATTTACTCATAACGAGGCTCCCTGTTGTTCGCGTCAAACGACCGTTCCTTCTTCATCCTCATTCCATGCGATTGGTTGCCAGTTGCAACCGAGTTTTGTGTGCGCAAGTCGGACCTTGCAGTTCTCGGCGCGCTTTGCGTACCATTATGTTGTCTTACACCCGGATTTCCCATTTGGAAGAGTCATCTTCAGATCCGCCGGCATCGTTTAA
>CAYNZS010000048.1:0-18833 GCA_964401695.1 uncultured Nitrospirales bacterium | reverse complement strand
AGCTGTTCAAGACCATCCTTCGCCGGATTTCACGGCTCGGGCCACTGGCACCAGCGCCAACATGATCAAGACGGCGTTCGCAGGAATGGAAACGGTTCAAGGCCCGATGGGGAGGTCTGCTCAAATTAGCACGAACAGCACTGACCGTGGCCTCCGATGGCTGCTTTGGGGCCGCGAACGACCTCAAGGAGCGGCCATGACAGCAAAACCCGTCTTGAACTCGTCAGTATGTGTCTCTACAAAGCTCAATAACGTGCCCGTGGTGGTCACGGGCGCCCATATGGGAAATGTCGGTTAGGTAGATTGCCGTTCTGTTCTGTCGGCCTGAAGTGTTTGGTTGTTGTGGAGGCTTGACCCTTTCCAAACTCCTCCCTTGGAAGGGGGGTTCTCCTTACGGATAGTTGATTCGCTATGGAAGTCTTCTTCTTAGTTGCCCAGTGGTTGCTCGTGGGGACGGGTGTGGGTGTGATGAGCTCGGCGCTCGGAGTTGGGGGTGGCGTACTGATGGTCCCGGCCTTCGTTTGGTTTGTAGATGGGATGGACATCAATACGGCGAAGGGTTCCAGCCTGTTCGTGATTACGATGGTGGCCTCCTTTAACGCGTGGCGTATGAATCGCAGCGCGATGAAAAGCCCAGGCGATGTGATCGTTCTGCTGTCGATGGGGTCGGTTACGGGGAGTCTTCTCGGCAGCGTAGCGACCAGCCACATGTCGAAAGAGGCGGTGACCTGGATCTTTGTGGGGTTGTTGACCTTCGCGGCTACGCGGTCGTTTCTGCTGCAACCACGCGCCGTGCCGGAGGGCGAAGTGCACAAACAGCGCGCTCTTTCGATTCTCATCGGATTTCTGACCGGGTTGGCCGCGGGGGGAACGGGCACGGGTGGGGGAGCTGTTCTGGTTCCCTTCGCGTTATGGGCGGGGATCGTTTCCAACGAACGGGTGGTCGCGCTTTCCAATACGGTGATGATCTCGACTTGCGCGGCGGGCGTGTTGGGCCATTTGCTGGCCGAGCCATCCGCGGTGGGGATGGCGTGGACGCATGGGATGGTTAACGTGTCGTTGGCGCCGCTAGTATTTCTGGGGGCAATGGCGGCCACTCCAATCGGGCGGAGTGTCAACCATCGGCTCAGTCTGAAGCGCCGCCGTATCGTGATGGGTGTGATGCTGGTCGCGATCGCGGCTAAGCTGGCCTATTCGTTGGTTACTCAGAGCTGACTGACGGCGCTCGCCGGCCGCAGGGGTCCGCGAAAGTATGTACGCTGCTTCCTTTTTCCGCTACGCTCGAACAAGTACAATCTGGTCATGCCTCGTTTTCTTCTCATCGGTCTCGATGGCGCCGAGCCTTCGCTCGTCTCGCGTTGGATAGACGTGGGCCGACTGCCGAATCTGGCGTCTCTTCGTGAGCGTGGAGCGTATCTTCCTTGCGACAGTACGGTTCCTCACGCGACTTTTCCCGCTTGGACTAGTTGCGTTACAGGGGTGAATCCGGGGGCACACGGGATTTTCGATTTTACGGCTATGAAACAGGGCGAGTATGCGCTAGAGTTTGTGAATGGCACGTACCGCGCGGCTCCGGCGCTTTGGGAGGTGTTGTCGACGGCGGGGAAGCGCGTCTGTGTGTTGGGCGTGCCGGGAACGTACCCGCCGCAGGCGGTCAACGGGGTAATAGTCTCGGGATTCGATTCGCCGGTCTGTACTTCGGTGGATACGTCGTTTGTGTATCCGAAATCGGAATTCGACTCCGTGAAGGACTGGCGGTTTGCGGATTTTCAGGAGTCGAAGATCGGCCCCGGATGGCACGGCATGGCGCTGGCTAAGTTGCTCGATGGCGTGGCCGCGAAGGAACGGATCGCGGTTGACTTTCTGCGCAGGGAGCCGTGGGATTTTTTCATGGTTGTGTTCGGCGAGAGCGACACCGTGTCTCATCATTTTTGGATGTTTCACGATCCGGAATCGCCTCGCCACCGACCGGGCCATGCAGACGCGATTCAAAAAGTGTACGAACGGCTGGACGCGGCGGTGGGGACGTTAGTCTACGAGGCTGGAGAGAATGTCGTTGTCGGTGTGGTGTCCGATCACGGGTTCGGGGGCGCGGGCACGGGTATCGTCCATCTGAATAATTGGCTGGCTGAGACAGGGTATCTTCGATTAGACTCAACTGGGGATAGTGTGGCGAAGAAGACGGCCATGCGGTTCACGTCGGCGTCGTGGCGCGGGGCCATTTTTCGGCGTTTGAAGCCGTTGGCGGTGCGCGCGGAGAGCCATTCGCGTTTTGGCGGAATTGATTGGACCGCGACGCGGGCTTGGTCGGAAGAACTAAATTACTTCCCGTCGGTTCGGGTAAACCTGAAGGGGCGTGAACCGTCGGGCCAAGTCGAGCCCGCGGATTACGAATCCTTCTGCCGGGACCTGTGCGCGCGCCTCGAAGCGTGGGAACCCGTGCGCAAGGCGTGGCGGCGGGAGGAGTTGTATGCCGGAGCGCATGTGGAACGCGCGCCCGATATCGTTTTGGAGCTTGCGCTGGACGATGGCTACTCGTATTCGTGTTTGCGTTCTCGGGGCGGCGCGCCGTTGCGGCAAGCGGAGGCGTATGAATATTTGGGCGGCAAGGAACGGGGCATGAACGGCAACCACCGTCCGACGGGCGTCTTCTTTCTCTCCGAGGCCACAAGCCGGGAGCGGATGTCGCTCTTGGATGTAGCGCCTACGGTGTACTCCGCGCTCAATGTGGCTGCGCCACCGGTTGAAGGCGCAAGTCTGTTGGATGGCGCTGCGCGGCGTGATGGCGAAGCGCTTTCCTCCACGCCCGAACCGTACACGCCGGAACAGGAGGCGGTCGTCGCGGAGCGATTGCGAGGCCTGGGCTATTTCGAGTGAAGGGCGGACGCCGGTTGAACATGGCCGTCGTGGGCGCGTGTCCATTTCCCGTGCCGCAGGGTTCGCAAGTGTATCTCTCGGAAACGGCGGCGAACTTGGCAGCGTTGGGGCATGATGTCCGGCTGGTCGTGTATGGCCACGGCGAGGGGGAGGAGCGGCGGGGGCTTACGATCCATCGGTGTCCCCGTCTTCCCGGAGCGGCGAGGATGAAGCCTGGGCCTTCCATTGGAAAGCCGGTTCTCGATGCGCTGCTCGTCCGGACGCTCCGGAAAGTTGTACGGCGGCACGGCGTGGATGTCGTCAATGCGCACAACTATGAAGGGCTCCTGGTGGCGCTGGCGGCGGGAACGCGGCCTATCGTCTATCACGCGCACAACGCCATGGCGGACGAGTTGCCCTACTACTTTCGTGCGAAGTCGGCGGCGGCGCGGTTTGGCGGTTGGCTGGATAGGACGTTTCCGCGGAAGGCCGGCCGGATCATTGTCCCCCATGAGCGACTGGCGCAGTACTTGGCGGATTCTGGATGCGCGCGGGATGCGATTGAGGTCATTCCGCCCTCTGTGGATGTCAGCGAGTTCGAGATTTGCGAGCATCGAGGGGAAACTCCGCCGGTACTCTATACGGGGAACCTGGACGCTTACCAGAACTTGGATTTGCTGCGCCGAGCGATGGCGATTGTTCGCGAAGCGCTCCCCGACGCCGAACTGCAGATCGCGACGGATACTCTGCGGGACTTGCCTTGGGCGACGGTTACCCCTACGCCCGATTTCGCCGCGTTGAAGTGGACGCTCCGGCGGGATTGCGTGTTCGTGTGTCCGCGCGTATCGTGGTCGGGGTATCCGATTAAGCTGCTGAACGCGATGGCGGCGGGATGCGCTATTGTGTCTTGCCGGAGCGCCGCGCATCCGCTTACCGATAGGCACGACGGTTTGATCGTCGAGGACGACGACGCGGAGGCTTTCGCGAAGGCGATTCTCCGGTTGATGAGAGATGCCGGATTTCGGCGAGACCTGGGCGATCGGGCGCGGGCGACTGCGATTGCCAAGCATGAGCCGTCTCTCTGTGCGCGGCAGTTCGAATCGATTTTGACCGATGCCTGCGCTGGCAAATGAGCCGCCCTTACGGCAGCCGGTCATTCAGTCCGAGTGGCGCGAGCAATACTTGTTCGTGGATGGCCACGAGTCCGGATAGAATCACTTCTTCATTCGGCCGAAACGATAATCGCTCGCAACGCTCTCGATTCGAAACAATGCAAACATCCCGATAAGGGCCAGCTTCGAGTAGCCGAATACCCAGAAACTGAGATCATGGATCCTATACCATTGAGGGTCGACTTTTCTGAGCATAAAGTAGATGACACCGGGAACACTAAGGAGGAAGCACCTTACGTAGATGCCGCACAGAAAATCCAACGTATACCAGGTCATTTTTTTCGAAGCGTCCGTTTCTCTTCGGGACTTTTCTTGCCGTGTACAAAATGGATCCGCGATTCGATATCAATGACCCTAGCGCCACACTTCGGGCACTCTTCTTCGTTTGGTTCTAGGGCGGTGGAGCACTTATGGCAGACGCGTTGCCAATCTGTATTCGACTCGCTTCCAATCTGTTTGCTGTTCACGGTGATACCCCCTCCAGGACCATTGTGTGGCTACAGCCTGCATGGATAGCCATTTCTCGCGCGTCTCTTTTCATCCGCATCCCCACGGAGAAAAGTGGGAACCAGAACGGAAACGCTATTTCCCTATACTGAATACCAAGGACAACCCGGCGAACAAAACCAAGACTGCCACTGCGGAACAAACGAAGAAGTAGCGCAGCCCCCGACCGGTCCGGGTCTGTACGACGTGACCAAATGCGTAAAGAAACGCCGTCAAATAGACGATCGCGAATGGCAAGAGAAGAAAGGAAAACCCGTCGTCGCTATTGAACTCGCGGCCTTTCCATAAAAGGGCGATCACGCCGGGAACTAAGCCTATTGTCAGGTTTCGATGCGAAAGCTTGAATAGCTTCCACCAAATGTTAAGCTCTGTTTGATTTGAGAGCGGATCGAGCGACAACCCACTGTAGTGAAAATGTTTCGGTGTCCGCACCTCGGACACTTCACGTCCCATTCTTCTAGCGGCATCGAACAGTCGCCGCAGGAATAGCATTCAGGGCGCTCATCGCGATCCGCTTCAATTCCATCTTGGTCCATGGAAGTATCCCCTGCCATGATTTCCGCAAAATTCTAGGGTCGTGATGTTTACAGCAACGGCTCGCCCTCAAGATCGTCCGGCGCGATCTTCCCAAGATAACTCAACGCCGTCGCGCTGATGTCGACCAGGTGAGGCGCATTCTTTGTCAGCGCCTTGTTCGAGAAGAGTATGCCCGGCGTCGTAGCGGTATCCGAGGCGGCGTGATCTCCGCTCCATTTGTCCATGTTGTCGGAAAACAGGTTGGGGCCGGCCATGCCTACGGCCCCCTCTTTGTCGGCCTGGTAGCCTTCGGCGAAACCGAGTTGCAGGTCGGGGGCGTCGCCTTCTGCGATGCCTTTGTATTCGTCGCGCGTGTAGATTTCGCTGAACACCTTCGCGCCGCTTTCGGGGTCGGTGACCTGCAACAGCTTTTCGCGGATCTCTTGGATGAGGCCATCCGCTTGCTTACGTTCTACGATCCCCTTCCCCTCGCGGCCGCGCAGGTTGAGGAAGATGCTGCCAAGGCCGAGGCCGTAGGCTTGCGATTTTGACCAGTCGTATCCTAGCAGGAAGCGCTTCGGATTGGTCGCTGTCTCCGCGTTCGATTTGCCGCGCACGGCGAGGTAGCCGTTGCGCACGAGCCAGGTGTTGACATTGAAGGCCCGGCGGAAACCGTGGAATCCGTGGTCGGACATGACCAGGAGCAGGTCGTCGTCGTTGAGTTTTCCCATCGCTTTTCCCACGGTTTCGTCCATTCGCTTATAGGTATCTTCCACGGCCTTACCGTACTTGGCAGCGCCTTCGGCGTTGTACATCGGGTGTTCCTTGTCGCGGTAATGCCAGAAGAGGTGACTGACGCGGTCCGTGCCGGTCCACGCCGATACGAGCAAGTCGAATTCGCCCCGTTCGATTTCGTCGAGCGTGAGGGCCTCGCGCCAAGCCATTGTGTTACGCACATCTTCCAAGAAGAGGTCTTCCGTTATCGCGTCCTGTTGGAGGGCCTTCGTATCGTAGATCCAGCCGATGGTCTTGAAGAAGCCGTACCGATCAAGCAAGTCCTTACCGTACGATTCCGGGTTCGTGAAGGGAATGTACTGCTTCTCCGGATGGAATTGGAGGCACGTCATGTAGAGCCGCACCGTCTTGCCCGCCTCGAGGACATGGATGCGGCTGACGGCGTGGGCCTTGTATTTCGGCGTCACGTCGAAGCACCATTCGAGCCACTCGGACCATTCGCCTTCTTTCAGCGTAACCGATTGGAATGGAATCTTCACTTCCACCGATCTTGCCGCGCGGTCTGCGGTGACCGATACGGGCAACGAGACGTATTGCTTGGTCTTCGGATTCTTCAGGCCCTCCACGTTTACCGTTGCCCTCGCCCCGTCAAACTTGAGCGGCAGTTTCACGCCACCGGCGAGCTGTTGCTGCTTGCCGAATTCGTCGGACATAAGGAAGTAGGTGCTCGTAGTCCCGCGCAGATCGGGAACGCCCAGGCCGCTCAGCATGCAACTGTCCTCCAACTCATCGACCGGAAACGAGAAGGGGACGGCCAAGACTTTGACCTTCGCGCCCTGTTCGTTGGCAACCTTCCAGAAACTATCACCTTTGCGAACCGAATTAAATCCCGGGGCCTTTTCGAGTGAGCCGTCGGCTGCGAGGCCAAGCGCCGTGGGGCTGCCGAAGCCCACACGCGGCATGTAGCGCGAGGGGATCCGCCTCAGGAAGTCGTAGACGCCGTGATTGCCTGGGTGTTTGCCGGTTGCAAAGGACGACCAAGCCGTGGGTGACTGAGGCGGATTGCTCGACCCTAACTTGACGTAGCTTCCCTGTTTGCGCAGCGCGTCGAGGTTTGGCAATTCGCCCGCCTCTATCATGGAATCGGCAATCGCCGGATCCACCCCGTCAAAGCCCAGAATGACCACGCGGCCCTCGCCGTGGACTGTGATGGCAAAAGCGAGAGTAGTTGAAAATGTAGCGAGGCGAAGTAGCATATCTGAGAGTCTCCTTAAAGATATTGGCCAGCGTAGCAAACGAGGTCAAACGTTAGCAATGGAAAGAGCTGCATCCCGCTGCGTTCCGTGACGCCGTCGCATTGGGCGCGCGTATTTGCTACTGTAGAGCGGAAAGTCACCAACCGAAGAGGATTGAACATGCCCTGGCAAACAGCGGGACATATGGAGACGCAGCAGTTTTTGGGCAACACCCGCTCCAAGGAGGTCCACGATTTCGACCACAAGCAACCCGCTTGCCAGATCGACAAGATCATCGCAGCCGGGCACGATACACCATTCCTCATGCTCTCGACGGCCTACAGGCAAGGCTACGGCAACTGCGGCCATTGCATGATCGGCTCGATGAGCTAGCCCGCCCATGCCACGATTCGGAGTCACGCCCCAGAAGGAGAAAGCGCTCGCTGAGCGGATGGGCTCATGTGGGCTCCGCGAAAAAGACATCGAAGAGCGGTTCATCCGGTCCGGTGGCCCCGGTGGGCAGAAGGTCAACCGGACCGCCACCTGTGTCTATCTCATGCACGGCCCGACGGGCCTCGAGGTGAAGATGCAGAAGGCCCGGTCTCAATCGCTTAACCGTTTCTACGCGCGCCGCCGCATGTGCGAGTTAATCGAACAAAGGACACTCGGTGCACAAAGCCCAGAATCCCTTCGGCAAGAAAAGATCCGCCGTCAGAAATCCAGACGGCGCAGGCGCGGAAAAACGAAGGCGGCGGGCGGCGAGGGTCGACAGGTTGGCGATGGAGGGGTCGACTCGGGCTAAGGGATATCGGTTTGCTTTACTTGCCACAGTTTGCGATTGAGGAATATGAATTGCGCGCCGGATAGGTCGCTGTTAAGCCATTGGGCTTGTACTCGTGGAACCGCGCCCGGTCCATGTACACCCTCGGTGCGGGCGGTCGGCGGCGTTCCCATGATACCCACCACCTCCTGTTCTGAGGCCCCCAACGGAATCCGGTCTAGATGGGCTTGCGTAACTATGGACACCTCGTCGCTCCGAAACACACGGCTTCCCTTAAGGGAGTATATCCGGCGAGCTTTGGGCGCACAAGCCCGACGCCATAAAGTTCCCCCCTCCCGGAGACCCGTTTGACTCAATCATCGGATTTCGCTATGATTTGCCCGTGAACGATGGATCGCGCTCGATTCGAGCTATCCAATCCCGCCTCACAAGCAGCAACCGTTCCATTGCCGTTGGCAATGATATTACCAAATCGAAGGAGAGTATTGTGAAGAGGACATTTCAGCCCTCGAACATCAAACGTAAACGGAACCATGGTTTCCGCGCGCGCATGTCATCGGCGGGAGGCCGGAACGTAATCCGCCGCCGCCGTCTTAAAGGCCGCAAACGCCTTTCGGCCTAACGCGAACATTCGCGGGCCATCCTGTGAAGATGGTCCGTAATTCTCAAACAGGTCCGCGTGAGCGGCCCATTACACAGTTATAAGGTGGTGAGCCTGAATTGCCGGGCACGGAATCGTTTCCCAAGCGGGAGCGCGTTACCCAACGTCGCGAGTATCTGTACGTGTACAGGAACGGGGAGAAGACGGTTGGGCCAGCGTTTAACTGCTACGTGCTCCGGCGGCAAGGATTAGGGCGCAAGTTTGGAATGGCCGTCTCGAAGAAGGTCGGCGGGGCCGTGGTGCGAAACCGCGTGAAGCGGTACCTTCGCGAAATTTACCGAACCCACCGAAATCGCCTGGTAGACGATGTGACCATCGTGATGAACGCGCGGCCCAAAGCCGCGACGCTTGACTACCACGAGTGCGAGAAAGCCATAGGCCAGCTCTTCCGAAGGGGAGGTGTGCTGAGTGAGTAAGGTGTTGATAGCGTTCGTACGCTTGTATCAGATCAGCCTTTCGCCACTCCTCGGCGCTAATTGCCGGTTCAGCCCATCCTGCTCACAATACGCCATCGACGCTATCGGCAAACGCGGCTGCCTCACAGGCGCCTGGTTGGCCGTGCGCCGCTTGTTGCGGTGCCAACCCTTCCATCGCGGAGGGTACGACCCGGTTCCGTAGAGGGCCGGGCGCGTTACGGCGTAGGCTCATCCGCCGTCTTGGGAGTCCAAGATGTGGGATGAAGATCAAGATAAGGACATGAGGCGCAACCAGATGCGCGCCATCATCATGGTGGCGGCGCTCGTGTTTGCGTGGCTTTATTTCTATCCGACGACGCCACCGGTCCACCCCCCCCCGGCTGATTCAACCGAAGATTCCGCGTCCTACGGCCAGGCGGAATCCGATCCATTTAGCGAAAACGCCCCTTCGCCTTCCGCGCAGCTTCCGTCTGGCCAGCAGATTCCTTCCGAATCCGCATCGCTGCCTCCGATACCTGTGGATCCCGATCCGGTGTCAGACAGCGTCTCGATTTCCGACGACCTGATGGTTCTGACTTTTACCAAGATCGGCGCGCGGCTCAAAGAGGCTGAGCTTCGGCTTGGGGACAATGGCAAGAATTCGATCCAGGTCGTCCCCGAATGGCCCGAGCTTCTAGACACCGAGGCCGAGTATCCGCTCGAGCTGGATTTTAGCGACGAGGGGATTCGTGACGCGCTCAATTTTCGGCGGTTTGTCGCGGCAGTCGATGCGGACGGAAGAAGCGTGACCTTCACTCTGGATGTTCCCGACAAGTTCACGTTGCGCAAGATCTTCTCCCTGACCGGCAATCCCCATGTCGTCCACATGGAGGTCGAATACACGAACGATTCCTCGCAGATGCGCGTGCTCGGATGGGACGAAACGCCTGCGTACCTTTTCAACTGGGCTCCAAACCTGGTTACCGACGAAGACTCGTTCCAGCCGATGACGCGCCTCATCTGGCGCACGGAAATCGACGGCTTGGTTCAGAACGAATTCATCCAGCCCGTGGACATGTCCCCCGGTGCGACACCTATCCTCCGGACGGAGTGGGCTGGTTACAAGACCAAGTACTTCATGGTGGCTATGAAACCCGAGGGAGAGGAGCGCGCCCTCGCCGACGCGTGGTTCGAAGGCAACGACGAGCGCTTCCAGTTCGGCCTCGCCACGCCTCGTTTTGAAGTCGCCCCAGGCCAGTCGCGCCGAGACGGCTTCGACCTCTACATTGGCCCCATGGAACTGGCTAGCCTCGACGCCGCATGGCCGACGCTTTCCTCGGCGCTGACGTTCTTCACCATGACCGGCTTTGGATGGTTAGATACGTTCGCGAAGATGCTGCTGAACCTGATGCACTGGTTTCACGATCACACCATCGCGAACTGGGGAATCGCGATCATTCTGATGACGGTCCTCGTGCGCATGGTTATGCTTCCCTTGACGCTTAAGAGCACGCGCAGCATGAAGAAAATACAAGCGCTCGCCCCGGAGGTGGAGGCGTTGCGGGAGAAGTACAAGGACGATCAGCAGGAACTCAGTCGAAAGACAATGGAGATGTACCGCGAGCGCGGCGCCAATCCCATGGGCGGCTGTTTTCCCATGTTAATTCAAATGCCCGTTTTTATCGCGTTGTACCGCATGCTTTGGAACACCTACGAGATGCGGGGCCAGCCCTTCCTGTGGGTTGAGGATTTATCCAGGCCAGACCGCCTGTTTCACATGCCGTTCATGGCGAATGTGCCGCTGGTCGGGCAGTATCTCGATTACTTCAACATCCTGCCCCTGCTCATGGGGGCTGCTATGGTTCTCAACATGAAGGTCATGCCCCAGCCCGGTGTCCAGAATCCGCAACAAAAGATGATCATGAATGTCATGCCCATCATGTTTTCCATTTTCTGTTATCCGTTGGCGTCTTCGCTCAACCTGTACGTTTTGACCAGCACCATTCTCGGCATGGCACAACAAGCCTTGGTAAGGGGCGTGACGCACGAAGTGACGGCGGAGTCCATCAAGAAGAAGCCCGCTAAGAAGAAGCGCGGCAATTTCTACGACAACGCCATGGCAAAAAAGAAAGAAATGGAAAAAGAGGCCAAGCGCGTCAAGAAACAACAGTCGGCCAGCAAGAAAGAATCCGGTAACGGGGACACGAAGGGTAGAAAGAACGTTAAGGTCAAGAACAAGCAATCCGCGAAACACGGCAAGAAGAGATCGAAATCGTAGGGCCGCATGGTCCGTCCCGTTTCAGCGCAAAATCGCACGCGGGACGCCGCTTCGCCTAACCTGCCGGCAGTGGCCGGCGCTCAATGGAATATGAAGGAGCGATTGAAAATATGAAAACAGCCGATGGAGCAGCTAAGACCAGGGAGGAAGCCATCCAAGAGGCTCTTCGCGAACTGGCGCTGGAACTCTCCGACATCGAGAAGATCGAGATTCTGGATGAAGGCAGTCGAGGGCTACTGGGTTTCGGCGCGCGCGATGTGCGTGTTCGCCTCCACGCCGATGACTTGCCCGAGGAACAGCCCCGCCGGGGCGGGCGGCCGAATCGCGGGCCGCGTCGAGAAAGCCGGGGGCACGACGAGAAGGGCTCGCGAGACGAAGACGACCCGAAGAGCGGGGAGAAGAGTGAGCGCCCTGCCCGCCGAGAGCGGCAAGCGAATCGCAAGGATGGGCGAGGGCCACGCAAAGACCGCCAAGCCCGCGGCGGGGGGCGTGGAAACCGTTCGGAGCAGCGCGAAGGCAAGCGTCCGAGGAAAGCCCGCGCGCCCTACAAGGTAGACGTCGCAAAGGAAGCCAAGGGGAAAGGTTCCGAAAGTTCGGGGCGTGGTTCTTCTCCGCGGCGCGGCCGTAACGAGAAACGGGATCGGGGGCCTCATTCCGAACGCGCGCCCCGTCCGAAGCGTCAACCTCGCCGGGATCGCCCGGAGCGCAAGCAGGAACGTCCGCCCATGGATCCGGAAGCCGCGGCGGCGATGGGCAACGCGGCCGCCGCATTGCTGCAAGAGGTCATCGCCAAGATGGGCATGGAATCTACCGTGACGAGCGAGTTGCGCACGGAGGGCGACATTCTGCTCAATGTCGCCTCGGAAGACTCGGCGATTCTCATTGGCCGCAAAGGCCGCAACTTGAGCGCCATGCAGCTTCTCTTGAACCGCATGATCGGCAATACCGAAGAGGGTGAGAACTTCGACCGGATTGTCGTGGATGTTGAAGGATACCTGGCCCGCCACCGCACCAGCCTCGAGGAAATGGCCATCGGCCTCGCGCAAAAGGCAAAGGACACCGGCCGGAGCATGCGCGTCAAGCCGCTCAACCCTCAGGAGCGGCGCATTATACATCTGACCCTCGAGAAGGACGACGATATTCAGACCTTCAGCTTGGGCAGTTCCTTGCATCGCCGGGTGATCATCGTCCCGAACAATGCCGAAGACGATGGGGAAAGCAACAACTGGGAAGACGCGGAAGAAGTGGAGTTCGACGTAGAGGAGACGGAAAGCCTCTCCAGTGAACAGGACGATTCCAGATGACACGATAGCGGCGAT
The DNA here is from genome assembly GCA_964401695.1 of uncultured Nitrospirales bacterium. Lineage (GTDB taxonomy): Bacteria > Hydrogenedentota > Hydrogenedentia > Hydrogenedentales > JAPYPO01. The sequence goes on along the minus strand of CAYNZS010000048.1, from coordinate 6,378 downwards.
TTCGACGCCGCCCGGGGAGAGCGGCATTGGCATCGTGCGCCTCAGCGGATCCCGCTCGACCGCAATAGCCGCATCGGTGTTTCAATCTTCTAGCGGCCGTGACGTGCGGAAGGGCGGTCGGCAACTGTACCACGGCGAAATCTGCTCGAACGGCGCCGCGGTTGACGAAGTCCTCCTCGTCGTCATGCGCGCGCCGCACAGTTACACCCGCGAAGACGTTGTCGAGATAAACTGTCACGGTGGTCCTGGCCCCCTCAACGCGGTTCTTCAGCTTGTCATAGAACATGGCGCGCGCCTCGCGCAGGCGGGCGAGTTCACGAAACGAGCCTTCCTCAACGGCCGCATCGATTTGGTTCAGGCCGAGGCCGTTATCGACCGCATCCAAGCCCAGACGCGCGCGGCCCTCCAATCGGCTGCGGCTGCGGCCAACGGTGCGCTGAGCCAAGCCACTCATGCCATTTCCAAAACGCTGGTTCATGCCAAGAGCCTCGTGGAAGCGGAGGTGGACTTTGTCGAGCAAGACATGCCCCAACTCGTGACGCCCGAGCTTAAGGAGCAACTCGGGGAGGCGCGGCGGGAAATCGGGCGGCTTCTGGATACGGCTACCGCGGGGAAACTCTACCGCGAAGGCGCGACCGTTGCGATTGCGGGGCGCCCCAACGTCGGGAAGTCCAGCCTGTTCAACGCGCTTCTCCGCGACGCCCGCGCCATTGTCACCCATCATGCAGGCACGACCCGCGATGTGTTGCAAGAAGTGATCAACATCGCCGGGATTCCCGTTCGCTTGACGGATACCGCGGGGCTCCGGCCGACGGACGACGAAATCGAGCAGCTTGGCGTCGAGGCCGCGCGAAACGCGCTGCGGCAGTCGGCTCTGATTCTGTTCGTGGTCGATTCCTCGGTGCCTTTGGATGCGCTGGATCGGTCGCTTGCGGAGGAGCTGGCCGACCTCCATGTACCGATGGTACTCGTGCGCAACAAATCCGACCTGCCCGCAGCCGCGGATCCAGCAGAGCCCGGCGTTGCCTTCGCGGCCAGCGTCCGCGTATCCTCGACATTGGGGTACGGCCTCGAAGACCTCGAGTCGGCCGTCGCCGGGCTGCTAACAGGCGGCGCGAACGTGGCCCCCAGCCAGGGGCTCGTTACACGCATTCATCAGGAAGATAGTCTGCGGCATTGTCACCAAGCGGTCACCCGGCTTCTCGAAAACTACGACGCCTCGCCAGAATTTCTCGCGCTCGATCTGGACGAGGCGATTCGCGCGTTGGGCGAGATAACGGGTGAGACAACGCCGGACGACATCCTGGAGCGGATTTTCTCTTCCTTCTGTATCGGGAAGTGAATAGGCGAAAAGCACAAAAAAGAGGCCCAGGATTGGGGTCAATCCAGGGCCTCCGCGGAAGGAGAAACGCCACATAGTGACGTTGACCAACCTCATTCTACCATGGATTTCTGAAATCGCAAAGTCCGTTTGACTGGTCAAAGCCCTTATTTTGTAATGTAAGTCTACCAATTTTCAACGAGTTATAGTACGTTCAGACTTTGCGAGAATTTTTTGATTTTGGCTATCGGAGTTGCGCGCGTCGAGGGAATTCATCAAACCTAAGCTCTTTCGTCTCAGCGAGTTGCCGCAGATATTGCCTCTAACCTATGGAATTTGGGGGCATTTCCGCGGGCTCGACCTTCTCCCTCTAAACCAGGGAGGGGATTGAACGCTTGACTCGGGATCGGTCGCCTTTAATAAGTCATAAGCCACACCTCTTAAACGGTTTGTGTAGTTATCACTGGATGGTGAGGCTCTCGCGGATCCCAGAGGGTTTTGCGATAGGAGTAGGAAAAGCACTATGGATTTTGCCGTTGAGTCAATGGTTCCAGGGTCATCCGCGCGGGCTGGCCGCCTTAGGCTTCCGCATGGCGAGATCGAAACGCCCGTGTTCATGCCGGTCGGGACTCAAGGCACGGTTAAAGCCGTGACGCGTGAAGACTTAGAGAGTATCGGCGCGAGTATTGTCCTGGGTAACGCCTACCACCTCTACCTCCGGCCTGGGGCGGATGTGATAGCGGCGGCAGGGGGGCTGCACGAGTTCATGGCATGGGGTGGGTGCCTCCTCACCGATTCTGGTGGATTTCAGGTGTTTAGCCTCAGTGGCCTGAACAAGGTGACTCTCGAGGGGGTGACGTTCCAAAGCCATCTTGACGGTTCGCGCCATACGCTGACGCCCGAGAAGGCGATCGACATCCAGACTCAGATCGACGCGGACATTATCATGTGTTTCGATGAGTGCACTTCCTTTCCGGTCGAACGTGGAACCGCCGAATCGTCTATGGAAATGACGCTCGATTGGGCACGGCGCTGCAAGGCTCGGTGGGAGAATGGGGATAAGGCGCGGAATGCCCTTTTCGGGATTGTGCAGGGCAGCGTGTACGAGGATCTGCGCATCCGAAGCGTAGAAGCCACCGTCGATATCGGGTTTCCCGGCTACGCGATCGGCGGGGTAAGCGTGGGAGAGGGCAAAGAGGATATGCTTCGCGCTGTCGAATGGTGCGCGCCCCGGCTGCCGGCAGACAAGCCCCGCTATCTTATGGGAGTGGGCCCTCCGGAGGACCTGTTGGACGCGGTCGAGCGGGGGATTGATATGTTCGATTGCGTGATGCCGACGCGCAATGCGCGGAATGGGACGCTGTTCACTTCGTTCGGCAAGGTCAATATCAAGAATAGCCGCTTCAAGGAGGATTTCGGACCGCTGGATCCGGCCTGCGAATGCCCCGTATGCCGGACGTATACGAGGGCGTACTTAAGCCATCTGTTTCGCGCCCAAGAGATCCTCTCGTTGCGGCTCAATACTTTACACAACCTATCCTTTATGGTAAACTTGGCTGCAGATTGCCGTTCGGCGATCTGCGAAAATCGTTTCGCGGATTTCAAGCGAAGTTTTCTCGATTCCTACAATAGGGACGGCTCCGATTCTTAGCGGCGCTCCCCATTTCAACAAGGAGGGTGACACGTGTGGACGAGGCCCTGGGCTTTCTTGCAGACTATGACCGCGCAAGCCCAGACGGACGGGGCCAGTACACCTGGATCCGGCGGTCCGAACCCGATCTTCATCTTAGTCATTATGGTGAGCGTTTTCTATTTCCTGCTTATCCGGCCTCAGCAGACGAAGGACAAGAAGCGCCGCGCGATGTTGTCGGCGTTGTCTAAGGGCGACCGGGTGATCACAAACGGCGGCGTGTTGGGCACGATCGTGGGGTTGAACGACAAGACGATCGTCTTAAAGGTGAGCGACAACCCTGTGACGAAGATCGAATTCGTCCGAGGGGCTGTCTCGCAGATTGCCGCCGAAGAGTCCAACTAATTCCTTCCCGACCTTGGGGACGATTGACCGGCCCAAAATGATACCCCAAGGTGTTCAACACACCTTTTCCGTGGAGTGAATCATGAAAAAGCATACGTACCGCACACTCTTTATTTGCGTCACCCTTGTGATCGCCGCCATATACATATACCCGACGGTCGGTTGGATGCTGCTGTCAGAGGAGGCCCGTAAGCAACGAATAGAAGCTTGGGAGGAAGAGGATCGGGCGGTTTCGGAATCCAGTATATTCGGGGGCATGGCCAGAGGCGTGAAACGCTGGGCGCAGTTCGACCGCGACTGGGTGATTAATCTTGGGTTGGATCTGCAAGGCGGGGTCCACATGGTCGTCGGATTCGATTCCGAGGCCCTTGATGAGCTTGAGCAACGCGACATGACCGTGAAAGACGTTCAGGAGATGGTTCTCCAGCGCATCCGGAATCGCGTGAACGAATTCGAGGCCAAGGAGCCTATCATTCAGGCTCTGGGCACGACCCAAGTGCAGATTCAATTGCCGGGCGAGAAGGACGTTCAACGGGCTCAAGAACTGATTATGCAGACGGCGTTCCTGACCTTTCATCTGGCGAGCGGTGTCGACGGTTCCTACGACGAAAAGGAACAAACGATACGGGATGTGCATAAATACTTCGAGACCAAGGGTGAGAAGTTCGCGCAAAACCTTGTGGAAGTTACCCGTGGCGTGTACAGAGTGCCCGCGAAGAATTTCGAGCGCGTGAACGACATGGTCGAAGAGGCCAACGAAGCCGAAGGCCTTCTCCCCGAAACAATGATGTTTGCCTTCAGCACGCCTCCGCCACCCGGCGACAACCCGAGTTATCAGTTGTATTTGATCGAACGCGAGCCAGGTATGACGGGCGAGGATCTCACGACCGCTTCCGCCACGCCCGACGACCGGCGTCCGGGTTCGTGGAAGATCCTCTTCGCGTTCGGCGCCAAGGGCGTGAACCAATTCGCAGTTCTGACAGCGGAGAACCGGGGCCGCGAGATGGCCATCGTACTCGATGGCCGCGTAGTATCCGCGCCCACGATCAACGAGCAGATTGTGGGTAACGGAGAGATCACCGGGTCGTTTGACAGGAACGACGCGAAGGACTTAGCCATCTCGCTCAATTCCGGTTCCATGCCAGTGCCCATTCATGAGGATTACTCCGGTGTAGTCGATGCCAGCTTGGGCGCGGATTCGGTGCAAAAGGGCGTGTTCTCCTCTATCGTCGGCCTCCTGTTGGTTATGGTGTTCATGATCATCTATTACCGCGCGGCGGGCCTCATTGCGAATGTTGCGCTCACGGCGAATGCCCTGCTCGTCATCGGCGCGTTGGCTTATTTCAACGCCACGCTGACTCTCCCCGGAATCGCCGGCTTGATTCTCACTATCGGCATGGCGGTGGACGCGAATGTGCTTATCTTCGAGCGCATTCGCGAGGAGCTTCGGAACGGCAAGTCGCTGATCTCCTCGATCGAAGGGGGATACGCGCGCGCTACGATCACCATATTGGACGCGAACGTAACAACGCTTATCGCGGCGCTGGTGTTGACGCAATTTGGCACGGGACCGGTTCAAGGGTTTGCCGTCACGCTGAGTATTGGCGTCTGCGCTAGTGTGTTCGCGGCGCTGATCGTGACGCGGTCCCTTTTCGATTTCTTGGCCGATCGGAAAACGCTCAGCCAACTCACCATGATGAGCTTTCTCAAGGCGAGGCCAGAGTATAAGTTCATAGGAAGACGAAAGTTAGCGGCCTTGATCAGTGCGGCCGTTATCGTTGGCGGCCTGGGGATGTTTGCCTTCCGGGGCGGCAACATGTTCGGTGTCGATTTCAAGAACGGCACGAACATGCGCGTCGCCATTGCCTCTGAGTCGGACGTAGTCGAATCCGGAGTGCGCGCTCGGCTTGCCGATGCGGGATTCGCGTCGGCCGTCGTGCAGGCCTATACCAGGGCCGACGGGGACGTGGAGGAAACGAATCAATTCCTTATCCGCATTGGCGAAGAAGGCAGCAACGCGGAGAGCGGCGCCGAGGGCGAGTCCGATGCCGCGGAGGCGCTACCCGATGGAACCGTGGATACGGTGTCGAACCGAGTGCAACTCGCGCTAGCCGACCTCGCATCGGAAGGCGGTTCGGGCGAGATCAACGAACAGGTGCGCCTGTTGAGCGTACAGACCGTCGGGCCCGCGGTTGGACAGCGTCTGCGCGCCGATTCCTACAAGGCGATCACGTGGGCGCTCGCGTTCATCATCTTCTACCTTTGGTTCCGTTTCGAGTTGAAGTATGCCATCGGCGCGGCGGTCGCGTTGACGCATGACGTGCTCGTGACGGTCGGCGTATTCGCCGTGTTCGGACGAGAGATTTCGATTCCGGTCGTGGCGGCCTTACTCACCATTATCGGCTATTCGCTCAACGACACCATTGTCGTGTTTGACCGAATACGCGAAGATTTGAAACTTCAACGCGGTCAAGGGATGGGGCGGAAAGGCATCTTCGATCTCGCCATCAACAATACATTGAGCCGTACTATCCTAACGTCGCTCACTACATTATTTGTGGTTATGGTCTTGTTTATTTTCGGTGGCGGCGACATCAACGACTTCGCCTTTGCGCTCATTATTGGAATCATCGTGGGTACCTACTCCTCCATCTTCGTGGCGAGCCCCGCGGTGCTCGTCTACGAAAACGTCCAAGAGTGGTGGTTAGCGCGGCAGCATTCTAAGTACACCGACGGCGGAAAGACGGGCGGCTCTTCATCGAAGAAAAAGAAGAAGTAAATTCCTGCGTGGAGGGAGCTAGTGGGCAGATTCGCAATTGGTGGCCATTATCTGTTCGGGAAGGCAACTCCCTTCACGTCATCCTGAACGAAGTGAAGAATCTCGATACGCCAGAAGCTCTATGGAATGGAGAGATACTTCGCTTCGCTCAGCATGACGGGTAAGATGGAAATAGTGCGAATCGATACACTAGTGGTTTGATTTATAGTTGAGGGAATTTATCTTTTATCGTATGTGTTCTCT
>CAYNZS010000047.1:0-18839 GCA_964401695.1 uncultured Nitrospirales bacterium | reverse complement strand
GGTTAAACGATGCCGGCGGATCTGAAGATGACTCTTCCAAATGGGAAATCCGGGACAAGTACTATCTCACCGCTCCCGGACGACGCATCACCGCCACCGCACTCAAGCTGCGCGAGATGTTCATCATCCCATCGCTTCAAGGACTCCTCTATGAAGATTGATTTTCACGCCACTTTGAACCAAACTCAACCCCTAAGGGACTAAATTCACCCATTCGGCAAATGACTGCATAAGGACTCCGTCTGGCGCGTTATGATACCATAACATCTCGCAAGTTGGCCGTAAGCCATAGGTTACAGAGGAGCTTCAGCGTGGAAATACTTTCCTTCATAGTAGGGCCAATTCAGGAGAACTGCTACGTGATAGCGGATGGTGGCGATGCGATCGTTGTCGATCCCGGAGAGGCGGCACCGGAACTCCTGACGGCCCTTGATGACTACAATGTCACGACGATTCTCTTGACGCATAGCCATATGGACCATGTGGGCGGCGCTGCTGGCGTGAAGGAGAAGACGGGCGCGAAACTCGTTTGCCACCGCGACGCGGCCCCAATGCTCAAGGCCGCCGCAGACGATGGAGCCCGGATGGGGATGGACATTCCGCCGCTACCAGCGCCGGATGAGTTCCTTGATGAAGGGGACACGGTGACGGTCGGCGAGATAACCCTTAGGGTAGTATATGTTCCAGGCCACGCGCCCGGTCATCTGGCTTTCATCGGAGACGGCTTCGTCGCGGTCGGGGATGTGCTGTTCGCCGGGAGTGTTGGACGCTCGGATCTGCCCGGCGGAAGCCATGAAGTGCTGCTCGACTCGATCAGGACGAAGCTGCTTCCGCTCGATGACGACACGGTCGTCCTCTCCGGCCATGGCCCCGCCACGACCATAGGCAGGGAGCACGCAATGAACCCTTTCCTCCAGTAGAAGGCCTAGATTACGGCAGGGAATCCCGTAGGCCATGCTCTCCATTCTCGCATCGCTTCTCACGGCAGCGGCGGCTACAGCGATCGAGATAGTCGTCGCGCCGGATCAGCCAGCGCCGTACATCTACGCGGATGAGCCCCTGGTGCTCGAATTGCGGGTATCTTCGTCGGCGCGCGTCGAGGTGTCGGCCACGGCCCGCGGCCCACGCGGGGAAATTCACGAGGTCGATTGGGGCGCGCTAATCCTGGCCCCCGACGAGCCGCATTGGCTAACTTGGGCCGAATTTCCGAGAGGTATGGGTGTCTATTCACTGAGCATAGTACTGAACCTTGGAATGGAGGCGGAAACGCTTGAGCGCACGGTCTGCCGCATCCAGCGCCCCTCGGATGCGGCGGCTTTACCGGCCGAAGTAAACGTGCAGGACGCTTCCATGGACGCGTTGTTCGCGTTGAGATCCGCGGGGATTAGGTATATACGGCTCAGCGGAAATTCTCCGGACGCGACGCGGCGGATTGCGCAGGCGCAAGATGTGGGCTTCTCCGTTACGATTGCGTTCGACGGAGTAACGCCGTTGCCCGATTCCCATTCGCTCGAGGAGATGGCCAGAGCGGAAGGCGGGGTGTCGTCGTGGGAAATTGCGTTGGGGCGGGATGCGGATGCGTTCGCCCAAAACGTGTTGACATTGCGCCGCGCCGCGCCGCGCATTCCGGTCATCGCGTCTATCGAAACCACCGGCGACGCGCCCCGGCTCTTTGGCGGCAAAATGGGTGGCCTGTGCAACGGCGTCGCGCTAATTCAGCGTAGCGGTAACGCCGCCCAATTGGTTGAAATCCGAGCCGTTGCCGAAGCCTGCGGGTACGAGGGCCTTTCCTACTGTTCTATTCGGCCCTCGGGAGAGCGCCCCGACGTGACGGATGCGGTCGAGGACTACTTGGCCGGAACGGCGTCCGGGTTTTCCAAAACGGTTATCAATTCGAGCAAGTTGTTCTCGGAGAGCAATTTCTCGAGCGGCTATATGGCCTTCACAGCGATGCTCCACGAGGTCGGGGACGCGCGGTACCTCGGGGAAATCACCGGGGATGACAGGCCGCGCGTCCATGTATTTCGCGACGCCGCTTCGCCTGGCGGTTGGACGGTGGCGATTTCAGGCCAAGGGCTCGAGGGGGAGTCTTCCTCCGTATTCGAGGGGGCCACGGTCATCGGCGCGGTCGATTCGGTGGGAGATCCGCAACCGCTTCGAGGGGAGTCTTTTCTGGGCGGTTCCGCCGGACCCGATAACCGCCTTCTTTTCGTAAAAGGCTACGGAGGGAAGATCCTTCTACGGGCAGTCGGCTCTTCCATTCAGCGAGAAGCTCTCGGATTGCTTGCGGTCGAAAATCACGAGGCCATCCTCAGCCCCGAGACCGTCGAGGCGTTGAAGCTGTGGTCGGAGTCTCCCGAATGGAAATCCGAGCGGTTTCGGTTCTTGACGCTTATACGCGCCTTTCCCGAGTTGGAGGAGAAGTGGCACTCCGGCACGATCCCGAGAGCTACCGCAATGCAGTTGATCTCGGGCATATCGCGCCTGGCGCGAGGTTTGGCGGTGGTGGAACATGAAACAGGCAAACCGTTCCTTGAGCCCTTGCAGGAGATGCTGGCGCGTTGCGGCGAGTATCAATCGCTTTATCTGACGAGCACGGGCGCTGCCTCAGATGCCCGCGCGCGGGCCGATTGGCTTTTCGAAGAGGTAAACGCCCTGACAGCCCAGGCGCGTCAACTGGCCGAAGGGGGCCGCGCGATCGAAGCCGATGCCATCGCGGCTATCGCCGAGTGGCGGGCAAGGGCGCTGTCTCACGCGAGCCAGGCCAAGCCGCTCGGACATTATGAGGAGCCGGTGCCGTAGCCCCTCATTCTCCGGTATGCATAACGCCGCGTTGGATGGGGCGCATAGAGACCACCGGCGTAGCAGACGGCACCGGTTCGCCACGGAGAATGAAAGCTGTGTCGCAGAAGAACCGCATGATCGAGATCGAACAACCCCCATTCGGGAATTGCCGCACACGTTGGTTGCCGCGTTCCGCGCTACGTTGGAGGAGGTTGTCGAGGACGACTTGCTGCTCGTGGTGGCGGATGCCGCGCATCCCGGTTTGGAGAATCACATTCTCGCCGTGTCGGATGTGCTCGACGAGATTGGCGCGGCCGAAAAAGACATGCTAACCGTGTACAACAAATCGGATGCGGCCAGCGCCGGCCATATGCGTGCGCTTCAGACGCGGCGACCCAACGCGGCGGTCATCTCGGCGCGAACGGAAGACGGACTGGACGGCTTACTGGCCGCCATCGACCCGTCCCTCGCCGACCAGAGGAAACGTGTGATGCTCCGGATCCCTCAGAGCGAAGCGGGAATGGCGGCGCGTGTTCACCGCGACGGGCGTGTCTTCGCGGAGACCTACAAGGGCGACAGCATCGTCATGGACGCCGAAATCGATTCGGTATTGGAGGCGCAATTGGCGTGGTTTGTCACCTAGCCCGGATATCTCGCCACGAAACCCGGTGAGATATCCGGGCTAGCGCACAGCGGGCTAGTCGTAGAGTTCCTCGGCCCTATGCTTACGATCACGTCTTCGCAGCAACCGTTTCGCGCCCCGTTCGACGGCGTCCTCCTTCGGATAGAACGCGTCGGGCGCGTCGAGGGCAAGGCCGATTCCCCAACCGAGAACACTCCACAGCACCCATGGATAGCCTGAGGTTCCTCCTGACATGAGTAAGTTCGTGAGGGCGAGGACGCTGTTCACGATAACGTAAGCGCGCAAGTGCTCGAAAAATTTCTGTTTCCGCCGTCGTTCCACTCTTCCTTGGCCCGCTCGATTTCGCCGACTTCTTCTTCCTCGTCGATGGCGCTGACTTCATCGCTAGTAAAACGCCTGTTCTCCTCGCGCATGTGCCTGCTCCTTGCCCGTCGCGAACGCGCATTCTCCCAGCCGTCTGGCACCTCTATTGTAGCCCACAGTTCGATTGCGGGCAATGCGCTCTCGCCACGCGCTGGCCATAAGATATTCTGACTGTCAATAGTACACTCGGCAACTGCAAATATTCGCCGTGAAACCACGAAACTTTTGTTTTAGACTATTCGGAAGCGGGAATAGTGTCGCCAAGGATAGGCGCTACCCCTACGCGTCAAACAACGTGCCGGGGCACCGTTATTTCCGCAAGGAAAGTCTCTTCCTTAAACACAAGAGCCTGAAGCGGGTCGAGGCCGAGAAGCGACAAAATTTCCTTCGGTTTGGCTACTTTCTCGTTAACACTCTTCGTTGCGAATCGAACGACCGCGCCTCCTTCCGCGCCGGTTCGCGCTTCCAGTTCGGCGATCATGGGACGGATATCGACGCGGACAACCGGACGTCCCCGGTTTTGGCGGCCTTTTCCTTTGGCTTTCCCCTTGCGTTCGACGTGGATTTCGTCCGCCGTCAGAATCTCGGAAATACGCGTGGACAATTCCTCGCCATCCGCTTCCGGCGCATGCAACGAGTAGGAGAACCCTTCCACAATACTCATGAGCGAGGGACCTTTCAGCGGCGTCTCCTCCGCTTCGTAGGCGAAGAAACCCTTGGGCAATGTCGCCACGATTCGGTCCAGCAGTTCGCCCGGATCAACCCGTTCTTTCAGAACGACATCCATATATTCGCCGCGGGATTCCTCGCCAACGGGCAGAGCGGTCGCGAAATTCAGTTTGGGGTGGACATGAAAGCCTTGCGAGTAGGAGATGGGCGTTTCGGCCCGCCGCAGAGTGCGTACCCACGCGCTCATCCATTCCAAATGCGAGAGGAAGCGCGGCTCGCCGGCGCGGCCTATTCGGAAGCGCACACGCTGGAGGGAGGGCGGCTCGGCGTATTTCTCTTTCGCCCTCGGCTCCCAGTCCTTCTCTTCGATGCGTCCCAGCCGCTGGTTCTTGAGCATATGCTGGCATAGTTTTCGTTCGCGGAAGATAACACCGCAAAGGTGGCATTTCCCGGCGCGGCAGTCCGGCGCATGCTGCAACTCCATCGCGCGCGCCCAGTCTTCCTGAAACCATTTTTTGGGAATGAGAATGTCAATGTGGTCCCAGGGGAGGCGTTCGCTCGGGGCCCGCTCGCGGAAAGCAAACTCGACATCGTACGCCGTGTCCTCGATGGCCTTTTCCCATGCGGCCAAGTCGCAGTGTTCGTCCCACGATTCGAATCGCGCGCCATTTCGCCACGCCGCTTCAATCAGGTCGCCCGCTCGCCGGTCGGCACGCGCGATGAGGCCCTCGATGAAGGTCGTCTCCGCCGTGTGGCGTCCGAACTTGATGCCGCCGCCCTTAGAAAAGCCGTTCTGCAAGATCTCCTGACGGCGTTCCGTCTCCTTCATACCAATCTGCGCGGCCCATTGGAAGGGTGTAAACGGTTTCGGAGCGAAGGTCGATACGCCTAGATTGACGCGGGCGTTCGATCTAATAGCCCGCCCGACCTTCAACGTCCGCTTACACAGATCGACAATAGCCTCGATGTCCTCGTCGCGTTCGGTAGGGAGGCCGATCATGAAATAGCACTTCACATGAGACCAGCCGCGCCGATACGCCTCTGCCACCATATCGAGTAGGCCTTCGTCAGGAATCCACTTGTTGATCACCGACCGCAGGCGCGGCGTCGCCGCCTCGGGGGCAAAAGTCAGCCCGCTCCGGCGCACGTCGGCCACGGCATCGGCCATTTCCACCGAGAAGGAGTCGAGCCGCAAGGACGGCAGCGACACGGAGACGCGGTCCGTGGCCGCCCTTTCAGAGACCCTATCGACGAGCGCCTTGGGCCGCGAGAAGTCGCAGGTCGAAAGCGAGACCAGCGTGACTTCTTCGTAGCCCGTGTTTGCGAGGGTTTCTTCCATGAGCCGGTCGATAGTGTCGATACTCCGCTCGCGGGCGGGACGGGTGACCATACCGGCTTGGCAGAAGCGGCAGCCCTGTGTGCAACCACGCAAGACTTCCAGCGAGAGCCGATCGTGGATCTGCTGCGTGTAGGGGACCACGTAATTCGTGGGAAACTTGGCCGCGTCCAAGCCGTCCACCAAGCGCTTAACGATTTTTGGCACATTCTCGTTTGGGAGAATCTGGCCGTCAGGCAAAGTATCGAAGAGATAAAGCGCCGGGACGTAGACCCCTGGAATTCTTGCCAGCGCTTCTAACTTTGCCGCGCGCGGCGCCTCCTTATGGCTTCGGACGAGCTCCGCAACCTCAAGTACGATTTCTTCGCCCTCGCCGATGGCGAAGAAATCGATAAAGGGCGCGAGCGGCTCCGGATTGAATACGGCCGGTCCTCCCGCGAAGATTAGGGGAGTGTCTTCGCCACGCTGCTCGGAGCGGATCGGCAACCCGGCCAGGTCGATGCAATTGAGGATATTCGTGTAGGTCAACTCCGACTGGAGCGTGAATCCGACCATATCCATGTCGGCCAACGAGTCCTTCGATTCGCTGCAAAAAAGAGGAAGGCCGCGCGCGCGCAATTCCCGCTCCATGTCCGGCGCGGCGGCGTACGCGCGTTCGCACCAGCACCAGGGGAGGTCGTTGAGGATGGAATAGAGGATGAGAATTCCCACATTGCCCAGACCGAGGTCGTACAAATCGGGAAACACTAACGCGATCCGAAGTTCCATCTCTCCGGCGGATTTGTGTGTGCTATTGAGCTCCGAACCGAGATAGCGCGAGGGTTTTTCGACTCTCAGCAATATTTCGGTATCCAGAACTTCGCGAACGTTCATTGACAGGCGCTTTCCACGGATTCAAACTGGCAGAGCATAGAGAAAACAGGGGAATGGCCGACGGCATTCCCAGATTGGGCAAGCATATCACGTGTAGGATAACGCGAATGGACGACCGCCCACAACATAATCGCCGCGGCGTATACTGTTACCTCCGCTCAATGGAGCGGTCGCCTGTTTGAACCGGGTTCGATTAGTCCATACTATGCGGCGTAAGGAATCATGAAGGACGCGAGAGTATCATATTGATCGCAGGACGCTTCTTTGTGGACCACATGCCTTTCGTGGTGAAGAAATGAGCGTGACGTGCGCAAGACAGCGAAATCGGAAGTTTGGATGACACTACCGAAAACTGAAGGCTACGAGGACTCACAGGAAACTCGCGAAGTAATTTGCGACGTAGGCCGGCGAATGTACGCGCGAAACCTCGTCGCTGCGACAGATGGAAATATTAGCGTTCGCCTCCGCAATGGGAATGTCTTAGGTACCCCGAGCGCCATGCCGAAGGGGCTTATGACGCCCGAAGACCTTGTCGTCTGCGACGTGAAAGGCGAGAAAGTGGCGGGTAACGGAAGAGTCACTTCCGAGATATTCACCCATCTCGCGGTCTACGAAGAACGTCCCGACGCCCACGCGGTTGTCCACGCCCATCCCCCGAACGCCGTGGCATGCACCCTCGCGGGAATTGCTTTGGCCGAGCCGCTGCTACCCGAAATTATAGCAACCCTGGGCGGCGTTCCTACGGCGGACTACGCGGCGCCAGGGACTCCTGAAGGCTCGGAGGTCATCCGCGAACTGATTCGCGATTGCGACGCCGTGATGCTAGACCGCCACGGCGCGGTAACGCTGGGTTCGACCCTAATGGACGCGTATCACCGCCTCGAGAAAGTCGAACATGCGGCGGAAACGATTATCGCCGCGCGGTCCCTGGGCGAGCCCATCCGTTTGCCGAATAAGGAGATCGAGAAACTTTACCGGCTCGGCGCGGATTATGGAGCGACGGGTAAACACTACCGGCCAAGGAAACCTTGAGCGGCTTGGGGGCAGGTACGGCGATGAATTGTTCGCCATTGGTAATGTATAGTCAACCCAGTGACGAGTCGAATGGCGGCGGTGTTGTAGAGTCAAGTCGGGGCGCGGCCGGGTAGCACTGTGGGCGGGAGACAGTTGTCATGTCCGACAAAAAACAAGAAGAATTCCCCTATCGCGAGCGCCTTTGCCCAATTTGCCGTTCGACCATCAACATTTTAGCCATAAAATGCAGATTCTGCGGCGAGGAAATCGGGAAGCCGAAGGAAGAGGAGCGGGAACTGACTGTGCAAGATTTAGGCGGCGAGTCAGTCTACCATCGTCCGGCTTCCGGTACCGTGATGGGCGCGATCAAAGCCTTTCGCGCCGAAGAACTGGCGGCCGAAGACCCGGACAGCGGGTCGGACGCCAAGGAGGAAGCTCCGAGCGAGATGCCGCCGGAGCCAGGCCAAGTTGATGCCCATGGATTGCCCGTCCTGGACGCGACGAGCAGAGGGTTGAACTCGCTTTCTGACAGCACGTTCAGCGGGCGCGCGGCGGTGGAAAGGCCGCCCAAGTCTTTGACGGAACGCGCGCTGCCGATCGGATTGGCAATCGTGGGGCTCCTCGTAGTGATCTTCGCCAGCGTGAAGGTCGTCAGCGCGGTCATGGTCTATATCGAAGAGAAGAACCGCGTTCCTGAGTTGATCTTCCACAACCGCGCGCCCGCAATTCTCGAGGCAGGCGGGCCGGCTATTGACGCCCTCCGCGCCGCGGCCGAGGCTCTCGCCGCGGACAATAACGACGAGAATCGCGCTATCGGCTCGCGAGCGCTGGCGGCGGTCGAGGCGGAGGTCCTCGCTCAGGTGAATACAACCGATTGGAGCATGGAGGCTATTCGCGTGGCGGCGGCCCTGGGCGAGGCCTGCGCGCGCGCGTACATCCACCCCCTGACGGCTCGTCTGAAGAACATGACCCGCGAAGAAAACATCCTCTATAGCATGGTCCTCAAATCAATCGCGGCGGACGGCAAATCGGCTGCGTTTACTCTGCAAAATGGGCGTACCGTCGACGGCATGCGCCAGGGCGATGTCATCGAATCGCGCTTCAAAGTCGTTCGCCTCACTCCGGTCAAAGTCGAACTCGAAGACCCACTCAGGAAGTCCCGCGCAGGCTCCCCGCGCATGGTGACCTTCTCGCTGGACAATCGCGCCGCCCACTAGCGTACATCGCTCGTGCTCTGCAAGAAGAGTGTCGCGATCGCCGAAGCTCCTTGTTAAGCGCGCGTCTTCCAACTTCCGATGAGTCCTCCCTATTGGGGTCGTGCTGCTGAATGCTTTGTTGGGTTTCGAGTCAGCCTGGTGGCACGGGCATCCTGCCCGCGACCTATGGGCGGGAGTCGCCACATCTCCTTCGGAGAAGTTCGTGTGGAGAAAGGCAGATGGCGAAATGGAAGAAAGCAAGATAGGAGAGTATGCATTCCCACGGAGGACCGTGGGAGCGAGAGAAAAGTGGACTCGGCGATCTGGTGGGTGGGAATCGCCGCCTCTCTATTGTTGCGCCAGCACACACCGTTCCGTCCCATGGGATTGCCGGGCAGCGGTTGGTATGATATCCGAAGGTTCGCATGGCTGTGGGCTCTGCTGACCGGAGCGGTCTACGAGTGGGAGAGCGGTTATGAATCTTACCCAGGCAGCGATTGCGCGACTTCTTGTTTGCGCGGTGTGTTGGTACCTCCTATCGAACGCCGGCGCCGCCGCGCAGGATGAAGGTGCCGCCGACCAGCCTGCCGCTGCCCGTGACGACTCGGAATTATTGCTTCGGACGATCGAGGAACTGGCAGAGCTGAAAGAGACCGTGCAGCAGTTACGCGAGAGCCTGGAAAGGTTCATGGATACCGTAGCCTTCGACCTGCGGGAGGAGAACCGCCGACTTCGGCGCACGGTGAATTTGCGTTATGGCGAAGAGCGGGGCGGTTTGCCTGCCGTACCCATGCCCGACCGGGAGTTGCTTGAACAAGTCTTAGAACGCGACGTTGAACCGCTACCGGCCGTAGAGCATCCGCCTCAAAAATCTACATACACCGTCGTGGATGAGTTTGGACGTACTCCCGAGGCCGCGGCGCGTCTCGGCGGAAACGCCATGTCACTCAAAGGAATGATAGTTGCGATTCCCGGCTGGGCCGGTGACGACCAAATCATCGGGCTGGGCAGGGAACTTCGGCTCAAGTACGATGATTACGACAACATCAACATCGAAGTCTTTAATGACATGAACACCGCTCACCAATATAGGGAGATGCATGTGGGCAAGCCCGGGCATCGTGTGCTGAGCATTTCACGTTTCAAGGAGCAAGGGCGCGACACGATTCTCTTGATGAAAGACGGCGCAACAACGGAAATTCCCCTCGACCCGGACGCTGGACCAGTGGTATTGGAGCCATGACCCCCGTTCCCATTGCCATCGGATTGTCTGCTCAGCGGCCCTTCCCTTTCGCACGGCTTCAGGCGACCTTCGCGTTGCTTGTACTCGTATTGAGCCTGCAAGGTTGCGAACAGTCGACGCTTCGGGGCACGGTGGCCAACACGCGCGGCGAACGCTTGCCTGGCGTGTCCGTGCGCATCGAGGGATCGGAGTTGTCCGCGCTGACCAACGCTCTGGGCGAGTACCAATTTCGCTTTTCCCAAGGTGCCGAAACTCTGTTATTCGACAAAACCGGCTATGCCCCCGCCCTTTTGGAGTTGACCGGCGGCGAGGGTGCGGCGCCGGTAAACGGAACGATGAAGCTCTGGCGGCTGCCTGTGCGTGAAGGGGTCTACCTGCTCGAAGAATCCGAATACAACCCGCTGACCCGCGATGTGCCCGAGCAGACCCTCATGCAATACGGCAGCCTCGCGTATACGGCGAAGCGCATCCCCGAGCGAATAACCCGACTTGAGCTTCCAACGATCGTCTGCTACAAGACGCCCCGCTTCGATACGCGCGTCACAGGCCTCAAGGTCGAAGAGGCGCGATTCGGCGTCGGTTCCGACTCCACGTTCGCCGTGTTCCGGCGCGCGGGTACAGTGAAAGTCGATCTAACCCCACTGGATCCGTTGGAAGGCCTGCTTCAGACAGTGCGATTCGCACAGCCGCTCGAGGCCGGCCACTACGCCATTCATTGGGGTGCGCTGGAAGGGTTCACAGCCCTCGAATCGCGTGTATTCCTGTTCACGGTGGAGCCGCCAGAAGTAGAAGCGCCACCCCTCACTCTGGAATTCACGGAGCCAGCAATCGAAGAGCCAGAATTGGACAACGACACGCAACCGCGGCGCGTGGAGACGGAGTAGGCCTCCGACTTCAAACGGGTAACAAAGCGTGCCCATGCCAAACGCAAGAACATCTTCGCGTCTCCCGCTTCTCCGCGGTGAATGGCCCTTGCGCATGGAATCTCATGAGACGCCTTTTTGTTAAGAGGTTGCGCCGTCTACCGGAAAAGGGATACCGTTGGGCGGTTGTGGAACCAAGAGCACCGGAGATTTAAATGAAATCGCAGTATGTGGACACCTTGGTAGACGGCGATGTGGTTAACGACTATTTCGTAGCGACCCGAAAGGATCTCCGCGATACGCAGAACGGCGGCAAGTTCCTGGGCATGGTCTTCAAAGACAAGACCGGCGATGTGGGGGGCGTGCTTTGGAACAACGCCCCGTCCGTCGCGGCTCTGTTTGAGGTCGGCGATGTGGTTAACGTGCGCGGCACGATCAACACCTATCAGAACCGTCTGCAGGTGCGAGTCGACCAAGTGCTTCCGCTCAAAGACGGCGAATACGACCCAGAGGACCTCGTCGCATCCGGCGAAAACTCGGGCGAAGCGCTAGAGAAATTCCTCGCGATTATGGGTACTGTCGAGAACGAATGGCTTAAACAGTTGCTCAACGCGTTTTTCGATGACGCGCGATTCATGGAAAAGTTCGAGGTGGCCGCGGCGGGCAAGAAATGGCACCATGCGCACCGCGGCGGGCTCGCGCAACATTGCTTCGAAATGGCGACCATCGCCGAAACGATGTGCGGCCTTTTCCCCAATATCGACCGCGACGTGCTCATGACGGGTGTCTTCGTCCACGACATCGGCAAACTCTACGAAATGACACACAACCTCTTCGTCGAATACACCACCGCCGGACGCCTCATCGGGCACCTGCAAATCGGAAGCGACATGGTCAACGGCAAGATCCGGGACATCGACGGATTCCCGGAGGATCTCCGCATGCAAGTGATCCACCTCATTCTCTCCCATCACGGCGAGATGACCTTCGGGTCGCCCGTCGTGCCCAAAACCGTCGAGGCCATCGTCCTGTACATGATAGACAACCTCGACGCCCAAGCCGACGCCTTCACTAGAGTCGTGAAAGAAACCAGCGGCAAGCGCCAGGAATGGTCGGATTACTTGAATCTAATCCAACGGCAAATCTGGACCAAGGAATCGTAGTCGGCGCGGCCTCCTCGTAGGAAACACAGGTGTTTTCTACGAGACGGAACTCGCTGAACGGCCAATTGGGAGAAGAACGTGGCATGGGTTTCCAGCCTATGAATCACGGGCAAGAACGGCTTGAACGCTCACCTTTTGCTTTTTCGTGGCTGAGATATGACGAGGCAAGCTATCTTCGGTAACCCAATTTCCCGCGTGGCAAATTCTGACACGCAATGACGACCCTTGCCGGCGGGTTATAGATGCGTTGAGGACAAGCCGGGTCACGGTCCGCCGTAGAGTTGGGAGATCAGGTTGGGTCGTTCGCCCACCATGCGGTCATCGATATTGAAGAAAAGCTGGGAGATGTTCGAGAGGCCTATTCCGCCTCCGCCGAAGCCGCCCTGTTGTCCGCCGAAGCCTCCACCGCCGCCAAATCCGCCCTGCTGGCTGCCGAAGCCTCCACTGCTTTGACCGCCACCGAATTCGCTCTGTTCGCCAAAACCGCCGGCGCCCAGGTTGGCGGCTCCGCCGGGATTCCGTATGACTATCTTCGGAAGCGTTTCCACAGCCGTGGCGCTCAATTGATAGTAGCGGGTCTCCAACTTATCGAAGGATTCCGAACGAATCCGCTTCGGCGTACTGATCCACACGATACCGTTCTTAACCGCATAGTCCAGATTCATCGAGCGCAGGATAGTCTTCAGCGCGACGCGCAGAGGAACTCTTCTCAGGTTAACGTACACCTGCCGGCCATTCGATTCGATTAGGGCAAAGGGCCCGGTGTTCGCCCGCGCTGCCCGGCGATGGGTCCGCGCACCGTCATTCCCTTCCGATTTCGCCGAATCACGAGGCGCGGAAATCAGTCGCCCAGCCTCACGCTGCCCCGTGTCTACTGTCTCATGAGCCGACTCGACGACTGGGAGTGGGGCCTTATTTGCCGCGCGCGCTTGCCGCCATCGGGCGAGCAACTTCGCGCGCTCGGATTCTTCCGAAAAGGTTACGTTGCCCGTTCCCGCATCCGACTTCACCGCGCTGCGTATTGTACCGTCTTCGGGAAACTGCACATAGAAAAGTCCCGAAGTCTCGCGAATGTAGACGTCGGAGAAAACCTCCCCATCGAGCGTGATCTCATCGGCGAAAACCGAAGCACCCGCCAGAATGGCAACCGGGAGATAGAGCAAAGTCGAAGAAATGCGAGCTAGAGATTTCATGAGAAGCTCTCCTTGGGTGAGTGGCCACTCTCCCGCTCACACAGCCTATCACGACCCAGAAAATCCCGCAAGCGCCGTTAGTACTATTCATAGTTTCGCCGAACGAGACAGTTGATTTTTCTCCGGTATCAAGGTACCGTATTTACGTTTCTACGGAATAAGGCAGGAAATATGAGCGCCTTCAGACCCACTATCAAGGAAATCATACGCGAAGTCGAACAGGTGGTCTTCGGCAAAACCGAAATCGTCAAGATGGCCCTCTCCGCCATGCCCGGCGTTGCGAAAACCATTCTCGTGCGCGCCTTAGCCGTCACGAGCGGCTGTTCATTCAACCGCGTCCAATGCACACCCGACCTGCTTCCTTCCGATGTAAGCGGAGTCTCCATCTTCAACCAGAAGACCCAGGAATTCGAATTTCGTCCGGGCCCCATCTTCGCCCACGTCGTTGTGGCAGACGAAATAAACCGGACCACTCCCCGAACACAGTCGGCTTTCCTTGAGGCCATGTCGGAGGGCCAGGTGAGTGTAGACGGTAATACCCGAAAGTTGGCGCAGCCCTTTCTCGTCTTCGCGACCCAGAATCCGGTGGAACACGAAGGCACCTTTCGCTTGCCCGAGGCCCAGCTCGACCGGTTCATGATGAAGCTATCGGTAGGCTATCCCAATGTAGTAAGCGAAATGGATATTCTCGAGAGGACGAGATTATCTCATCCCATCGACTCCACGAAGGCGGTGACCGACGCGGAGACGATCAGCCGTATGCAGGCCGCCGTGCGGGAGATATTCGTCCACGAAAGCGTACGTGAATACATGGTTCGAATCGTAAATCGGACCCGCGACTCGACGCATCTGTCGTTGGGCGCAAGCCCCAGGGCCTCGATTGCCCTATTTCGGGCATCGCAAGCCTACGCCGCGGTATTGGGCCGGGGATACGTCATCCCCGACGACATCAAGAAGCTTGCCTGGCCCGTTTTACAGCACCGCCTCGTTCTGAACCCCGAGAGCCGTTTGCGGCGGGTAACGCAGGAAGGGGTTCTCCGTGATATACTCAAAGAGGTGGCTGTCCCCGCAAGCAACATAAACTGGAAAGCGGGTTAGGCCCCGCCCGGAAACGGCAGCGGCCGGGCTACGGCACAGGCTAACCCCATTTGGAACTCATACTATTTGGCGATAGGCGCTCAGATCATGTTTACCAAAAGAAAAAAGGCGAAACCGGTCGATCAGAATCTCATCGAGACAGACGAACTGGATCTCCCCCCCGGGGAAGAGGAGGGCAATCAGCTTGAGATCGCCACGGTGGATCGGTACGAAATCATCAAACCCATCGGGACGGGCGGCATGGGGACGGTGTACAAGGCGATAGACCGGTCGCGCGATGTGTATATAGCGATCAAAGTCCTCGATCGCCGGTATGACCTCGACAAGAAACGCCGCAAACGCGATCATCTCGGTCGCGAACTTCTCGTTGCGGCGAAACTCGACCACGAGACCATTGTGCGCTATTTCGGAGAAATCATCGAGCAGGAGGACAAGAACGGACATATGCGCCGCTGCCTCCTGATGGAGTATATCGATGGTTTCGACCTTCGCCAACACATCGAAAATCGAGATTTGACCCTGGCGGAGATGAAGTTCGTGATGGAGGAGCTTTGCTCGGGGATCGATTTTCTTCATCAAAGAGGCATTGTTCACCGCGATATCAAGCCAGGGAACTTCATGCTCACCCGGGACCATAAACACGTAAAGATATTCGACTTTGGACTCTCGAAGTCGACAGCGAACTGGCGTACACGGTGGATGAAGGAAGGTGGGGGTACGCGGGCATACATGCCTCCCGAGCAACTCTCGAATAAGCATGCGAAACTGGACCAGCGCTCCGATATTTTCTCTTTTGGTCTGACCATGTATGAACTGTTAGCCGGGCGCCATCCGTGCAATGGCATTGGAGCTAAGGCGATCCAGAAGCAGATCCTCAGCAGCAAATACCGCTTCGAACCACCATCGAAGTACAACGTCGAGGTCACTCCTGAGATTGACCGGGCTATCCTCAAATGCCTGCGCAGGAAGCCCAAAGCCCGGTATCAATCGATTACCGAGCTCATGATGGACCTGTCGCGAACCTCGCACAGACGGATATGAGGCAACCCTTGACCGGCCGCGGGCATGATGGGGCAGGCCAAATTCCTAATAGGAACGGGCTAACTTTGTGGTGAGGGGCAAAACCATGAGCAGACGAGCGCCGGCTCGGCATCCCAGGGCACGTCCTGGCGATCCCAGCCTGGTCAAAATTATATTGGGCATTCTCGTCGTGGCAATTGCAGGCTATGGCGTCATGCGGTTCGCCGACTGGTTCAACAGCGATTATGTGGGCGGCGAAGCAGAAGCCTCGGCGGGCGAAAACCTCGACGAAGTCGAACGCCTTTTGGAAGCGAACGAAACGGACAAGGCTGAGCAGTTGCTTCGTAACGTTCTGGCCAGGGTAGACGACCTAACCATCTCGCCCAGGGCTCTGATGCTGGAGGCCGATATCCACAACGGCGCAGGGAACACCGATAAGGCGCTCGAGAGCCTGCGCGCCGCCTCTCAGGACTACCCGGCCAGCCCCAGCCAGCCCGTCGCGGCCATGGCCTACGGCCGCTTGCTCGAAGCGGAGGGCAGGGTCGAGGAAGCCCTAGCCGTATACGAAGATGTGCGAGACCATGCGCCGCCAGAACTGCGCGCAGGCGCCCTCACGGGCTTGGGCAAGCAGCAAGAGCGCGAAGGCGACCTGTTCGCGGCTCGCGACCTGTACGCGCAGGCGGAATCGTGCGCGCCCTTCGATTCGCCGGACTGGCAGGAAGCTGTGGACGGTTTGGGCCGTCTGAATGTCGATCTCATCTTCTCTTCGAAGCGTACCCCGGCAAGCAAAGTCTATACCGTCCAGAAGGGTGACGCCCTCACCAATATCGGAATCAAGCTGAATACTACTCAAGGCCTGCTCATGCGCGCCAACGGATTGACCGACCCGAACAAACTCCACTTGGGCCAGAACCTCAAGTACACGCCCAAAGACTTCCGCATCACGATCGAGCGGTCGTCGCGCCGCATCTTTCTGTTGGACGAGGAGGGCGTTTTCAAGATCTATTCGACAGGGCTGGGCCGAGACAATCATGAAACGGCCCTCGGCCGGTACCGTGTCGGAAACAAAGAGAAGAACCCCACATGGTTCAAGCCCGGCTCAGAACCCATCCCCCCCCTTGACCCGCGCAACGAACTGGGAACGCGCTGGATGCCCATGGTCCCCGAGGAAGAAGGACTACCCAAAGATCTTGGCATTCACGGCACTATTCAGCCAGACTCCATCGGAAAATACTCGTCCAGCGGCTGTCCTCGAATGCTCAAGGCGGATGTGGAAGAACTCTACGATCTGGTCGTGCGCTCGACGCCCGTAACCGTGGTTGAGAATATTTCGCCGATCGATCTCTAATCCGAATATCTCACCGGCGTGCGTCGCATGGCGGTGGGGAATGCCGTCGCGGCGAGGCGTATTCGAGGCCAGGCATACGCGGGGCACTGTGCCGCGGACGGTCGGCTGGCGGGTCGCGTCGAGCTCGAACGCCGTCAGCCGAGAAGAGTCTTGGCAGGGGAAGGCGGGGCATCTTCCTTCTACACCTCCTTCTTGATCTGCGCAGCTCGCGAGATTTCGTAGTAAGAGGCTGGAAAAGGATACTATACCGATGCCTGCCCGAAGGCTAGAAGGCCTCTGCTTGGCAGTGGTTGTCGAATTCGAAAGCCGGAAGAAGTCTCGTCAGGATGGCCTGACCTGTCGTCGCAGTTGGGAGTCTAGGAGTTGACTGTCGCCACGCGTGGCTCGTTATTGGAGCGCCTTAATGCGCTCCTCGCCCAAGACAAAGCTACCGCCGCGCTCCGCGGACGGCATTTTAGGGAGCGGGACGTAGCATTCTGCGAAATCGTTGGCGAAGCTGCCGCGAACGCACTGGAACGCGCCCATCTGTTGGACAGTTTTCAGCGGGCAAACCAGCATCTTGAGCGACTCGCCATTACGGATGGCCTGACCGGGGTCTACAATCACCGCTATTTCCGCGAGCGGCTGCAAGAAGAGTACGAGCGCGCCGCACGCTACTCGCTTCCCCTCGCGTGCATGCTCATGGACGTGGATGACTTCAAGAACGTCAACGACACGTACGGACATTTACAGGGTGACAAGGCGCTCATCGAAATCGCGTCACGCATACTGGCGGCCGTGCGCACGAATGACATCGTGGCCCGCTACGGCGGAGAGGAGTTCGTCGTCTTGTTGCCTCAAACCCCTCTCGAGGGCGCGACGTTTCAGGCGAACCGCCTGCTTCATGCCATATCCGGCGAGCCCTACGACGGAATGCCGGA
The DNA here is from genome assembly GCA_964401695.1 of uncultured Nitrospirales bacterium. Lineage (GTDB taxonomy): Bacteria > Hydrogenedentota > Hydrogenedentia > Hydrogenedentales > JAPYPO01. The sequence continues at coordinate 1,113 of CAYNZS010000047.1, read as the reverse complement.
GGGCGCGCAGGTCACCGTCAGCATAGGAATGACGATACTCGACGCAAGCACCATGAAGGATAGCAGCGCGGTGGTGGCTGTCTCCGACGCCGCTTTATATCAAGCCGAAGCCGAGGGCAAGAACCGGGTAATCGTAAGAAAGAAATTATGACTCAAAAATTCGTTGTGTATGGCGCTTTGCTGTTCCTCGCCGCGGGATGCCAGAGCTTTACAAGAGTCGTGCAGCCCTTCACGTCCTTAAAGCCCGACTACACCGACCTGCCCGTCGAAGATTTGCGGACCCTCGCCATGGATGTGGAACGGGAAATCGCCGTGGGAAATCGCGCCCCCGATATCGACGGACATGGGCCGCTCACACTTGACGACCCCGCCATCGCCCAAGCCATCCGAACCCGCGCTGCCCGCTATGAACTGATCGACGCCTTTCGCTCGACCGGATTCGGCTGGGAAAAGAAGGACAGTTTGATTTCTGTCATCCGCAGTTCGGCGTACAAGAAATCCGGAACGCGCCGTTCGCGGGATCGGGACGCCATGTTGGTCATGAGTGAGAACGACAACCGCTGGATTATCTACGAGCAACTGCTGAAGGTGAACAACCTGCCGCCCGCCTCGCTCTCGGCGGTCCAGCGCATTTTCTACCAGGCGCGTCTCAGCCATTTGAAACCGGGGCAACTCTACGAGAACGAAGCGGGCGAGCGCGTAGCGAAGTAACGTGCCGGATATTCGCCAACGGCCATTCCTGCGCAAGGTCCCAATGGGAGAGAATTCACGCTTCCTATGACCGAAAGCTCTGGCCTCGCCGAGTCGTGCGCCGCAGGTGGAGCCACTCTTTCCCGCGGCGAACGCTGTCCGCTACTCCGTGGCGCTGAAGGCTCTACATCGCCTTGCCCACCAAGTTGCCCGGCGTCAGCGACCAATCCATGTCCTGGCGGTCGAGCGCCGCGCTCACACCTTCGTTGTGGCGAATGAAATCGCCCTGACATGCCTCGCAAGGCTCGGGGGCGCGCCTTTTCAGCATCTGCTGACGAAAGTTCGTCATGTAGGGCCCCATCCAAGCCTCTTTGAGCCATCGGCAATGAGAAAATCTCCTGTTTGTTAGTCGTGTGGCCTTGG
>CAYNZS010000046.1:0-18941 GCA_964401695.1 uncultured Nitrospirales bacterium | reverse complement strand
CGGCCCACCATTTGCAACAAAATACGGTAGAGAAACCGCAAAACTCTAGCCTAGTGCATGTCCAGAAGGGGGGGGCAAAGGACGAACGTGCGCCTCCAGTGGCTATCGTGGACTTTCCCGTGTATCCGGTGTGCAATCAGCCCCGGCTTCACGGGCCGCTCTCGGTGGACGCCGTCGGGTCAGCAAACTCCCACCAATAAAAGGGGTGCTGGCGGCCTCAAACTGTGATACGATCACGAATTCTACTAGAGTCAGCCATGAGGCGTTTGGGATCGGGGCGAAGAATGATGTAATCTAAGCGACTTGGCGAAACAAACAACTGAGGAGGAAAGCTTGTGAGTACAAAGACATGGGTAGCCGCGATGGCATTGACGCTCTGTGTGTTAATGGCGCCCGCAAACGCGGCAACAATCAGCGGCAAGGTAGTGGATGCCTCGGGCAAGGCCATGGAGGGGGTAATGCTCACGGCTGGCGACGAGGAACGCGCTCAGTATATTTCGGTATTTACTGGACCCGACGGTTCGTTCACGATCGATACGCTACGAGACACGACGTACAATGTGCGCGCGCGTCTGTGGGGCCAAATCGACCGGTATCAAAATAGCGTGGCCGCCGGCGCGACTGGCCTGTCGTTCGCCATGGAACCCGCGACTGGCGAGATGCTTGAGATGCAGCGCACCGCGGATAGCGCGTTCGGCATGCTCAAGTGGGATAGCCTGGCCGACAAAGAGAACTTCAAACAGATGTGTACCTATTGCCATCAGGCCGGAACCGTCGGTTTTCGTTCGCCAGAAGAACCCGTAGACTGGGAAACGATGATCACGCGCATGGACGGGTTCGGCGGCCTGTATAAGCACACGCAGGAGGGCCTCGTCGACCGCCTTCTTGCGACTTTCTCGGACGAAGCTGTCGCGAAGTGGCCTCCGTATGTTCCGCCACCGGCCCCAACGGGCGACGCCGCCCAAGTAAGGATCACCGAATGGGACATGGGCGAGTTGGAGAATGCCTGCGTCCATGACTTAGAACTGGGCTTGGATGGCCTGGTCTACGTGGTGGATATGGATACGAATTGCATGCGGACGCTGAACCCGGAGACGGGCGAGCGCGAGGAGTTCATCACCCCAGGACAGGGCTGGGCGGGCGCGCACTCCATCGAGCGCGGCAACGACGGCAACATGTGGATGACCCTGTGTGGCTCGGGCCAGATGGCCAAGTTCGATGTGAAGACCGACGAATGGCACATCGAATCCAGTGCCGAGGCCGGGAAATCACGCGGCTCGTACCCGCATACGTTGCGTATCAACCCCGCCGATCCGGAGGGCCTCGTTTGGTACACGGACGCGGGCGCGAACGCGGTATTCTCTATGCATCCCGACACCATGGTTGCGACGAAGTATCAGCTGCTGAGTGCGGATCAGGCGGTGGGCGCCGGACGCGGCGAATCGAGTGGCATCACGCCGTATGGCCTCGACTTCTCGCCTGTCGATGACAGCATTTGGTACAGCAAGCTCAACGGCAACCGTATCGGACGCATCGACCCGAAGGTCGAAGGCGGGGACATCAAAGAGTGGATCCCGCCCTTCGATGGGCCACGGCGCATTCACGTTGCGCCGAACGGCGTCGTCTGGGCACCCGGCTTCGGCACCGGCGTGATAGGCGCCTTCGATCCGAAGACTGAAAAATGGGAGCTGGTCGAGCTCGATAATTCGTCGAACCGAATCCCCTATGCGCTGAATATCGATCCAGAGGGCAATGTCTGGATTTGCGGCACCGGGAACGACACGCTGTCGAGGTACAACCCGACAACGAAAGAGATGACCGTATTCCGCATGCCTTCGCGTGTGACTTATACGCGCGAAATTGAATTCGGCGATGACGGCAGCATCTGGACGTGTAACTCGAACTCGCCCGCGCGTCATATCGAACGCGGACGCGGATCGATCATCAAACTCGAACTCCTCGGCGACTAGTCGCCCGCAAGTTCAAGGTGATAACGGCGAGGGGCTCTTTCGGGCCCCTCGTTTTCGCTCTTCCAGGCTGTCGGCCTAACGTTCTGCGCATCAGCGGCTTCGGCCCGCTGCATGCGCTTGTTATGCCACTATTTCTCCATCCTCAGACAGCCAATTCGAAAACCCTGGCCTTGTAGAAAGCAATAACTTCCTCATTGTGGGACAAGACATCCAACCTTACCTTCTTGTCCGTCCAAACATTCCGATTCATCCAGTCGAGTAATTGCGTGGCGAGACCTTTTCGGCGATGGGCTCTTTCCACGAACAGCTGTCTCATATAGTAGTAATTGCCATCATCTCGGAAAAGGCAATAGGCGAACGTAGCGCCATCTTCGGTAACCAGGTAGCAGGTATACTCGCCCTTCAACCATTCTCGCATTCACAACGCAAGTTGCGGCACGTTCATAGTATTGGGATGGCGTTCGTCCTCTATGAGACGCTTGTTCAGCTCAGCCAGTTCCTCGGCGTGGGAAGTATCAGCTCTCGTAATCTTCATGTCTTGGCCTAACTAACGCGTCAAACGCCACTGGGGATGTCCTTGAACGGGACGTTCTTATCTACCCGAATGTCGGGGGGCAATCCGAGGACGCGCTCCGCGATGATATTGCGGAGAATTTCGTCCGACCCTCCCTCGATGCGAGTTGCCGGCGAGCGCAACAGCATGCCCTGAAACCTGCCGGCCGCCTCCGAAAATTCCGAGTCGTGCCGCAAGCCCGCCATGCCCTGCAGTTGCACGGCAGCCATCGCCAACTCCTGCTGCAGGCTGGCCCCCACCAGTTTGCCGATGGAGCCTTCCGGCCCGGGGGTGCCTCCCATGGAGACCGTGCTGAGCAATCTCGCCGTCGTGTACTTCAACCCATTGTCCCGGCAATGCCATTCGGCTACCTTCTCCCGTATCGCTTGATCTTCCGCGGCCGGGTGGCCGTTGACGGTTGCCGATTTCACGAGGGCCAGAACGTCGGAGAAACCGGTGCCAAAGGATCCGCCGATCGACATCCGTTCGTTCATCAGAGTCGTGATGGCCACGCGCCAGCCTTCGCCCGGCTCGCCCAAACGCTGCGCATCGGGAACCCGCACATCGGTGAAATACACCTCATTGAAATTACTGTCCCCATTGACCTGCTTTATCGGGCGGATCTCGATGCCGGGACTCTTCATGTCCAGGAAGAACATCGTCAGGCCTTTGTGCTTGGGAACGTCGGGGTCCGAGCGCGTGATGAGCAGGCCCCAGTCGCAATAGTGCGCACCGGAAGTCCAAATCTTCTGACCATTGATTACCCAGTCATCGCCGTCGCGCACCGACCGCGTGCGGAGTCCCGCCACGTCCGAGCCACCCGCGGGCTCCGAGAACATCTGACACCATATCTCTTCGCCACTGGCAAGTTTCGGAAGATAGCGGAGCTTCTGCTCTTCGGTCGCGTAGGCCATCATGGTAGGGCCGCACATCCCTTCGCCGATGCCGAAAGGGCCATCCAGCGCCTTATAGACACCCTCCTCCTGGCCCCAGACGACGTGCAAGTTGGGTGCCAGATCCCGACAGCCCAATTCTTTGGGCCAGCGCAGACAGGACCATCCAGCGTCATACTTCTTTTTCCGCCACTTCTTGGATTCGGCAAACAGATCAAAGCCTTCGCGATTTGTGGCAGTTCCATTGAGGTACGGAAGGACCTCCTCAGGCACATTCGCGTCCAACCACGCGCGCGCTTCGGCTCGGAATTTAACTTCTTCTGGATTATCGTCAAAGTTCATTATCGTATCCTTGGTTTGCGATGTAGGCTAGGCAACCAGCAGTCCGGCCAGTTTGTCCTTCCACTCGTGCTGGTTGCCCAACACGAGAGCCAGCCAGTTCGAACGGCGATAGTAAAGATGGCAATCGACCTCCCACGTGAAGCCCATGCCGCCGTGGGTTTGGATGTTATTTTTCGAGCAAAGCTGATAGGCCTGCGTGGCGCTCACCCGCGCGGTGGCGGCCGCCTCGGCGAGTTCTGGCGCGTCCGAGGACAAGGCCCACGCGCCAAAGAAACAATTGGATCGGGCAAGCTCCAATTCGACGTACATATTCGCCAGCATGTGCTTGATGGCTTGGAACGACCCGATCGGGCGTCCAAATGCGTAGCGCTCTTTGGCGTATCCCGTGGCCATTTCGAGCGCTTTCTCAGCGCCGCCAACCTGTTCGAAGGCCACCAGGATGGCGGCGTGATTCCGTACGCGTTCCACGATGGCGGCGGCGCCGCCGGGACACTCGATCACCTCCGCGGGCGTACCGTCGAAAGCAAGATTGGCCAAGTTGCGAGTGGGGTCGATCGTCTTCATACTCGTGCGGGTCACCGAGGAATCGGTCAGCTCGACAATGGCCAGGACCGCCTCACCATCGCCGCCGGGCGAAGCGAGCACGATAGCTAAGTCGGCTACGCCACCGTCGGGCACATCGTTCAACGTGCCCGAGAGCGCGCCATCCTTCAGGTTCGCGGCAACGTCGAGGGCGACTGTGCCTATCGATTCGCCCGAGGCGATGCGCGGCAAATAGCTCTTCTTCTGCTCCTGCGACCCGGCAGCTTTCAACACTTCCGCCGCCAGGTATATCGACGACGGGAATGGAACGGGCGCCACCGCGCGCCCCAACTCCTCGGCCACTACGCACAACTCCAAGTAGCCGGCCGAAGCCCCCCCATATTCATCATCGATCGCCGTGCCGGGCAATCCCATATCGCAAAGCGACTTCCATAGCCCCTGGGCGTATTCTTGGGAGCCGTCCAAAACCTCCCGCACGGTTTCAGAATCGCACTCGCCTTCCAAGAGTTTTCGCACCTGGCTCTTGAGCAAAAGCTGTTCCTCCGAAAATGCAATGTTCATATCTCTCCCCTAACCCGGCAAGACGACCGGGCCAATTGTTCTCCATTCGCCAGCATCAGACTTCCAGCCGTCCAAAACCGGCAACTGCCCCAACCGACAGCTTTCTCATCCTAAACGGTTCTCTGGGGGCGGTGTCAAGTGCGAAGATCTTGAAGGCTCAAGGAATATGGAGCTACGGCTCGGATATCTCGTCCTTGGAGGACACCGCCGGCAAAAGTCGAAAACTGTCCCTATTGCCACTGCAAGTCAGAACCCGCCAAGCGGGAAACTGGAATAAGAGAGCGGACTCTGGAGCTCGAATTCATATCACATACTCTCCAAATTCTGACAAGATTGACAAGATTCTGATCTTAGGGTTTGCCGAGAGAACAATCCTGTCGCTCTTGTTAATCATGCCGAGGAAGAGTGCCGTGATCGGAAGAATCGGGTTGTTTCCTGTGGTCCCAGATGCTTCGCGCGAGCCTCTGGGATGCTGATTGCGTCGGCTGGCTGGGATGAGTCTTCCTCGAATCGCACAATTAAAGGTAGTTTTTACTTGATTTTTGGTCATCAACTACCATATATTGTGTTCTGGATATGGCACTCGACAAGATCGGAGGGACACATCGTGCGATTCGGTAGAAAAGCGAAACAGCGAAACCTCGACCGGTTGACCGAGAAATCGGCCGACAGTGGCGGCTCAGTCGCCACGGAAGAGCGGAGTGCGCTCCTTTCCTTTCCTGGACCAACCACCGTCGTCGCCGAGCCCGACGGGCCCGTCGAATCGACCGGGGATCCGACGCAGGAATTGCTGAGCACTTTAGGGCGGTATCAAGCGTTGGTCGGCGAAGTGGGCGAACGCGGCGCCGATAGCGGCCAGTGGACCGACGATGTGATGGACCAACTCGTCGAAGCGCTGGGGGTCGCTATTCAACACGAGTGGGATGTGGTCGTCGAGGCGCTCACCGACGCGGGGCGTATTCTTCACGCTTACGAGGACGCGGGCCAGTCTAAGAACGCGGCTCCGTTCTTGCGCGAAGCCTACGACATCCTCTGTCTGATGGTGGGCGACTTGATCGTTGGCGACGTGCGCGAAAGCGTCACCGAGAAATGGCACCAGTGCTATGGCACGGCGAGGGCGGCCGCAGACTCGATATCGCCCGAGCCCGAAAGCGCGGACATTCCTGGCGATAAGCCTCGGCCCAGCGAATCGCTACCCGACGGCGAAGACATGCCGTTTGATATGCCCGACGAAGGGGAAGGCTCGGCAGCGGCCCTGGACGACGCGCTGCCCGCCCTAGACGAAATGCCCCGGCTCAATGAAATGATCGAAGCGGGAATCGAAGCGCAACCGAGCGGTGACGATGCCCTGCCGGCCGAAAACGGAACTGAAACGGATGAGGCTCTCGAATTGTTCGCCGACTTCGACAACGTGACCTATCTTGAAACGAAGGATTCGGAACCGGCTCCCCCAGAACCGACGAAGTTGATGGTCGAGATACTCGACCGCATTTGCGATCAGCTTTCCCTTCTCGAACGCTCGGAAGGGGAGGAGTTCTCTCTTCATATCGAGCGCGCTACCGGAGGAGTGGGTGCGCTGAAACTTGAGGCCGAACTAGCGGAAAGCCCCGCGGCCATCGAAGCGTGCGCTCTCATGGAAGACGCACTTATTCCCGCCGCCGCGTCGATGGGGAAGCTCGACAAGCACTTCATGGACGTAGCCTACGCGTTTTGTGGAGTGTACATCGACGCGATCAAGGAAGAAGGCGCTGATTCGGCAACTCAGTGGAAGAAAGAAGCTCTATCGCTTGTCGAAACATGGGAAGATCCCGTGTCCGATGAAGAAAAGGCCACCGCCCCAACCATTCTCGCGGAAGAAGAGGAAGCGGATGCTGAAGTAGCTCCCGATACGGCGGAGATTGCGGACGAATCTCCTCTTGACGAGGAGCGAACGGATTCAACCAGCGTTCCCGAAGCCATTGTGATTTTGGAGATCCCCGAGGAGGGCAGGAGTGACGCAGGCGCGCCGGAACCCGAGTCCACCGAGGATTCGGAAGGACTTCCTACTGTGACAGCGGATCCCGATTTGCCATCCGATGCTGTGGACTTAAGTGGCGAGAACCCCGACGATCCGGTTGAAGCGACGGACGAAGCGGACACGGTTCCTGAGAAAGAGGAGGCGCCGTCCAATTCCTTCGCGCTGTTGGAATCGGCCCAGAAGGCCGCCGCGAAAGGCGACGGAATGGGAGCGCGGCACTTTGCTCTCCAGGCGGCGGCGCAAATCGCCGCGGATGAGACCGCAAGAGCCGAGCTGCACTTGGAGTCGACTGAAGCGAAGTTGAAACAGAGCTGGGACGCCAGCGCGTCGGCCCGCGAGGAAGTCACGCACTCCGAACAAGCCGTCACGGATGCCGCCTCGAAGGTTTCCGGGGCCGAGTCCGGCTTGGGCCTGGCTTCCGACCTTCGCGCCGAGTCTGCGCAAGAGGTCAGCGATCTCGCGGAGAAAGTCCTCGATCTCGAGGAACAGATGAAGGCGCTCGTCGAGCGGCACAAGGAGGAAGAAAGGAACGTGGGCGAAGCGAAGGAGAAGCTCGATGGGGCGGAATCGGCTGAAACCGAAGCCGACGAAGCTTTGGCAAAGGCCGCGGATGAGGAGAAGAGCGCGCGCGTTCAACTCGAAACCGCGCGCCATGGCGTAAAGGAACTTCAGCGTAGAAGCGCTGAGATTGAGTCGGAAGTGAGCGGCGCCCGTGAGAATCTGTCGCGGCAGAAGAACTCTCTCGAGGACATCGAAGGGACCATCGCCCACATTTCCGGCGCCGGAAAGCCGACGGATAGCCCCGATACTCTGTTGTTCTAGAACCGTGCGCCTCTTGCGGCGAGACCCACGAAGGAGCGAATGTTGAGAAGCAAAGGGGAAGTTGTCGGCGCAGTCGATTTCGGCTCGCGAGACGTACGCGTGATAATTGTTCGCAAAGAGGAAGATGGCGCCATCCAGCTTCTCGGCCATGGCAAGGCGCAGGGCCGCGGCTGCATTTCTCAAGGAGTCATCCAAGATCTTGGCGCGACGCAAGTCGCCTTGAAACACGCTATAGCCGATGCGGAACGTGAATCCGGCGTTCACGTGAACTCTCTGTTCTGCGGGATCAACGGCCGCAACGTGGAGACCTTCATCCGCGAGGGCAACGTAAAGCTCGAGCGCGAAGTGGTGGACGCTGACAGCATGGAAGAGGCCCTGGATGTCGCGTCGCGCGAGGTGTTGGAGGCGGGCAAGCGCATCGTCTCTTCGGTGTCGGCTCAGGAGTGGTACGTGGACGACCTGCGCGTGACTAATCCCATGGGAATTCGCGGGCAGGTCTTGAAGGCCCGCGTGCATTTTGCCCGCATTCCCGCCGTTATCGAAGACAATATCATCCAGTGCATCGAATCGCAGCGCCGCGACATGGAAGACATGGTTTTCCTCCCCTTGGCCGCGTCGCTGGGCTGCCTGACGCCGGAAGATATGGAACTGGGCGTAGGGGTGCTCGACTTGGGCCGGACCACGACAGGCCTGGCCGTCTTCCGCGACCGCCGCATCATGGGATCGCAATGTTTCGAATGGGGCGGTTACCACCTGACGCGGGACGTGGCGGCGGGACTGCATATATCCTTCGAGGAGGCGGACGAATTGATTCTGGAATATGGCATCTCGGGGGCATCCATCGCGTCGGAGTTGGAAAAGGAAGACCCCGACGAAGACGAGACGGCGGTGAACAGCGAGGAAAGCCCGCAGATCAAACTTAAAACCACGGTGCACGGCGCTCCTTCGATCGTCCCCCGCGAAGAATTCGACATGGTCGTGTTCGAACGCGCGCGCGAAATGCTGACGAAGACACGCCAGTACCTTCACTCGCGTGGCCTGAACAAACACTTGGTCCGCGGAGTCGTTCTAACCGGGGGAACGGCCTCGCTCAAGAACGCTACGCGCTTGGCCGAAACGATTCTTGGCACGCCGTGCCGCGTCGGCTTGCCCGATTCGGTCGAAAGGCTCCCGCACGCGGTTCAGCTCCCCGAGTTCACCGGCGTCGTAGGCATCGCCCACCATGGGCTACGCTACCGTACCTTGGCGCACAACAAACGCCCTCACCCGCGCGGCCCCATCGCCGTCGGCGCGAAAAAGATCGGGAAGACCCTCCGTAAGTATTTTTTCTAGTCACTTAGCATTCGGGATGCGTTCGTGATACCGCATGCCCTCTGAATTCCCGCCCCATTGCGAGCGCTCTATAGGTTTGCGAAGCGGCTTCATGCGCCTGCGCGGCGTCAAGAACGAAAGGCCCCAAAAACATGGCTTTAGACCGATCATCGAAGGAGTTGACATTCGCCCTGGACGCGGTTGAGAGGGCCGCCCGGTTGGCGAAGAAGATCCAGATGGAAATGAGCGTGGAAGGCATCACGAAGGTGGATCTCTCTCCGGTGACGGTAGCGGATTTCGCTGGCCAAACCGTTGTTTCCCGATTGTTGATGCGCGAATTCCCCAGTGTGGCGCTGGTAGGCGAGGAATCTTCGGAGGACCTCAAGTCCGAACAAGGCGGAAAGGCCCTCGCGACGGTAGCGCGATACGTTAAGGAAATTGAAGCGGACGCCACGGAGAAATCGGTGTGCGAATGGATCGATCGCGGACAGGCCGATCCGGGGGGCCGTTACTGGACGCTCGACCCTATTGACGGCACAAAAGGCTATTTGCGCGGGGGACAGTATGCGGTCGCCCTGGCGCTCATCGAAGATGGGGAAATCGAATTGGGCGTGCTCGGCTGCCCAAACCTGGGACCAGACTGTTCGCTGGATGCCGCAGGCGAGGGCATTATCGTCGCCGCGGCGCGCGACCAAGGCGCGTGGTACCGTGGCTTCAACGATGGCGCGAAGTTCGCGCCGTTGCGTGTTTCGCCCTGCGAAGATATCGCAAAGGCGCGGATGCTTCGGTCGCTGGTGTCGGCGCATACCAACACTAGCCAAATCGATACACTCGTCGAAACCATGGGATTGGAGGCCGAGCCGGTCTCCCTCGATAGCCAGGCCAAGTACGCGTTTCTCGCAGCGGGAGAAGGCGAACTCCTGTTCCGGCTCCTGTCCACTTCCCAACCCGATTACGAGGAGAAGATCTGGGACCAGGCAGCCGGCGTAATCGTAGTCGAGGAGGCTGGCGGCAGAATCACCGACCTCTCCGGGAAGAAGTTGGACTTTACCCAAGGCCGCACGCTTGCGAAGAATCGGGGGATCTGCGCGTCAAACGGAATTCTCCACGACGTGGCGTTGGAGGCTCTCGCCAAACTCGCCTAGCACGAATCGGCAATCGACTCTGGGGCGCCAACTCTCTACATCGTCAAAGAGTCACGCGGTCGCCAGCATTACGGAGCTACCTTCCCCTACCCCAAAAGACCTCCTGATAAGAGCGCGGAGAGCTGGTTCAGCTGCGTACAGACGTGACATAGCCATTCTTCCACGAATTGCCCCCGGCGCGGCGGCTCGTGGCGAGTCTCTTGACCTTGCGATGCTTGGTGTTGTACTTTGGACGTGTAGGGCGCTAATCTGCTTCCGTTACGCAAGATGGAGCGCTTTACCTATGCCTATGCCGCGGCCAGCACGGCTATCCGCCTCTTCGGTGTAGCCTTTGTAGCGCTGGAAGCCTAGATGACGACAGCGAATTGGCGTACCGCCTGCAGGGAAAGGCCTTGTGGCGGAGATCCTGTTTCGAGAACAGTGGAGGTTGACGAAGATGAGTACCCCTAGTGACGATTACACGACTCTGGCAGGAAGACTGGGTTATGCGGAATCCAAACGCTTTCGGGCCCTTCTAGAGAATCTAATGACGCCCGATCAAGCGAAGATGGCGGCAGCGCTGCCCGGTTCGCCGGCCGACGTAGCGGACAAAACGGGCTTCGACGAGACCGTTATAAAGGAGAACCTGGAGAAGCTGTTCTTCAAGGGCGTGGTCATACCGAAAGGCGATTTCGAGAATCGGATGTTTTACCGTTTTCCCCGAAGTGTCGGGCAGTTCCACGATGCAACCCAGGCGACGAAGGCGCGCGACGTCGAGGATAAGGACGATATCGAATTCTACTCGCTGTGGCATGATTTCGTAATGGAAGAATGGTATCCGGATATGGGGAAGGTTTTCACGGAGAACGCGCGGCCACATCAGCGAATCGTTCCGGCGCACCCGGCCCTCGAGGGCCTCGACGGTGTCCTCCCCCACGAGGATATGCGCGAGTTGCTTAAGGCACAGGAGACGATTGCCGTGGTACCGTGCGCGTGCCGTTTTCGGACAGCGGCCGTGGAAGAGCCTTGTGCGCACTTCGACGAGGTAAACATATGGAGCTGCCTACAGTTCGGCCGTGGTGCCCAATATGTACTCGCCCGCAATACGGGCAAGCGGCTTAGCACGGACGAGGCCCTCGAACTGTTGGATAAGGTCGTCGAAGATGGGTTGCTCCATATGTGGAGGAACAACGACGCCATGACCGGCGTGAATACAAGCTGTCAATGCTGCCGAGATTGCTGCATGTCGTACGTGCCGATGGACATTGTGGGCGAATCCATTGGAAACGTCTGGGAGAAGTCGCGCTACGAAGCCTTCATCGTCCAGGACAAGTGCGACGGTTGCCAGGACTGCGTGGAACGGTGCGAATTTGACGCCATCGATATGATCAAGCCCGAGGCAGTCGGGAAGGCAAAGCGTTCTAAGAAACTCAAGGCCGCGATCGACCCCGAAAAGTGCTGGGGCTGCGGCGTCTGCGTAATCGCGTGCGACGAGGCGAGCGCCATCGGCTTCAAAGTGGTGCGGGATGCCGACCATATTCCAGTGGCAAAGGCCCGGTAGGCAAGCGCCTCTCCTGTTATTCGAGACTTCCGCGGGTGGCATGGCTGGAAGCGTGTTGCTTCCCGCCGATGCCACCCGCTCTCTAATTCAGGTTGCGACGGTGCGCTGGCGCGACCTCCGGGACCCCTATCTCGATTCGCGCGCAGCCGGACCAGCCGCGCGTGTTGCCTCCGCTTCGTGGCGCTCCGCGCCATGCGTCAAACCCAGCGCCCGGTAGGTACGCGCCAGGTTCGCATGGGCCGCCGCGTTGGAAGGATCGAGTTCGACCGCGCGGCCGAAATGCTCTGCCGCCTCTTCGTAGCGCCCGTCGTCCAGCGCGGATGCGCCGAGATTAAGATACGGCTCGGGCCTTTCCGGGTCCAATTCGGCTGCGGCCCGGAAGTGGACACCCGCTCCCTCGCGGTCCCCCAACGCCGCCAACGCGGCGCCCCAGTTCAATTGAGGCTCCGCGTGAGTTGGCAATCGCTTTGCCGCTTCTGAAAAATGGCCTGCCGCCCTGCGAAAACGTTTCATCTCAAGGTAGACCAGCCCTAAATTGTTGTGGGTGTCTGGGAAGGTGGGATCGGTTTCCAATAGCCGAAGAAATTGCAGTTCCGCTTCTTCGTGCCGCCCTTGAAGGAATATCGAGTAACCCAACTTGTTCATCCAGTCGCTTTGTCCTGGGTGGCGCCCCAGAGCCAGGGCAAATTGGGCCTCGCCATCTTCGTACCGGTCGGCGGCCATGTAGGCGTTGCCAAGCACCTGATGGACAAAGGCATTCTCGGGCGTCACCCGCAGTGTGTGCTCGTACAGCGGAATGGTGCTTCGCCACAGCCGTGTCTGACGCCACCCAGCCACCGCGTATAGGGCGATAAGCGCGGCGCACCCCGTAGCGATAGCCGTGCGCGTCGAGCGTCGTATCTCCACCAGTTCGGCCAGCGTCCAGGCGATACAGATGAAGAGTCCGACGGTTGCAAGATACGTGTACCGGTCCGCCATGGCTTGCTCCCCTACTTGGAACAGGCCGGAAACGGGAACGATCAGGCCAAGAAACCAGAACCACCCGACAAACAAGTGAGGGCGCGTCCGCGCGCACGCGCACGCCACGCAGGTACATGCCAGCAAGAGGGCGGTGGAGGCGGCTATAGTGACCGAAGGCAAAGCATCGCCGAGGTGCGGATAAAAGGCGCCGAAGCCTGCGGGCCAGGCGAGCGCTCTTAGATAGGTGGCGTATCCAACCGCTGCATTTGCGATGCGGTAGCCAAAGGAAAGTTGGTCGAGCGACCGAAACGCGTAATCATCCGCGGACGCCCAGACGGCGGCATACGACACCCCGGCGGAGACGGCCAGAAAAGGAAGCTTCTCCGGTACGAGGCGAAGCCAATTCACGGCTACTTTCCATGGCGCCGCCTCCCTCAGTTGAACGCGTTCGAGTGGCCAGAGGTCGAGCAGCAACAGGAGGCAGGGCAGAGTCACTACAATCGCCTTGGAAGCTCCGGCGAGAAGAAAGCAGAAAAGCGCGAGGCCGTAGAACGCGATGCGATTCGTCTTTACCCACCGCACGAAGCTCAACAGGGCCAGCAGGGCGAAAAAGGCGCTGAGGACATCCTTGCGCTCGGCAATCCACGCTACCGACTCGGCGCGCGCTGGGTGGATGGCGAACGCCGCCGCGATGAAGGCGCTGCGCCACGGCGCTCCGGTCGCCGTGAGCAGCAGCGCGAAAAGCAACAACACGTTCGCCGTATGCAGCGCCACGTTCGTCAAGTGGAAACCGACGGGCCCAGCGCCGAATAGGCTCGCATCCAGCATGTACGACATGAAGGTGACGGGATGCCAATGGCCCAGGGTCGAGGAGGTCCAGGCCCAACGAATCGAATCTGGGCTCAGCCCGGTTAACACGCGCTCGTTATCGACGACATAGGATGGATCGTCCACCGAAATGAAGTCAAAGCCTACGGTTTGCGCGAATACAGCGAGGGTCAGCAGCAATAGGGATAGTGATAGGAACCGCGGGGACGGCGTCGGAGGGTCGAAACTTTTCATGACGGAGATAGCCCGCATCGTTCAGCAGATTTCGTAGCGAATGATGCGGGCTGGGTATAGGAACGCCTGCCCTGGCGCAAGGCCTCGCGGTCAAACCACACGTTGTATCATGCTTCCATGAGGCGGAAGATAGTCTCCGAGTTGATTTCCATCGCTACGACGATCGCTTCCGCCATACCAGTATCGAAGCCATCGCGCTTGGACGGATTCGAGGTGATGACCATCTCGGGCTCGCAACGATTCGATCGAACTTCGCACACGCCGAGCATCATATCGCCATAGAGGACGAGGAAGTCGGCCACGAGGGACTTGTGCAGCTCGACGTAGTCACTCTCAACCTACTCTGCGTTTTCAGCGCCCTTGAGCATACTCTTAAGGTGCCGTTCGGCCGAGCGTTGAAGCAACCGGATAAGGGGCGATTCCGCCCGTTGCCGATCCGATTGCAGTTCGCTAACCTTTTTCGCCTGCAAGCTTTCTTCCAATACGCTGGGAAGCCGCCCAGGGTCGCTATACATGATATCCAATACATCTTGCTGAGTTCGGCGCAACGATCCAGCAAGAAGCGAATGTGCACCGCGCCGAATTCGGAGGGGAGAACCTTCACTTCGCTTTCGGTGAAGGCCAAGGAGTCAAGACTCTCCTTGACGATCGCGCTCATTTTGTTTGTGTCGCGCTTTGCGCCGCCGTCAAAAATGGGGGTAAAATATTTACTCACTCCTTTCGCGATGACGACGATCAGTTGGAGATTGGCCGACTTCGTTTGGAGCCCCTGAAGGTTCATAGCGCCCGTCGCGCTCTCCACACCCCCGAGAAAGAAGAACACTGCGGTCCGGAAGCAGTCGTTTGCCATGCGGCAGTCGAAACTATGGAGTCGCTCCAGGTCCGCGATTTGGGCCGCAAGTTGGTCTACGTTTAGTCGCTTGCCGCTCATCTCCACGTCCCTGAATCGGCCATAATTCTCGCACGTAAGAACATTGTGCAGGCAGATAACGGGCCCGCCCCGCCGCCCCTTCTCGAAAGCGCGGGGCGTGACGCGCCCGCAAGTATGAACTTCGCCCGAAGTCATCTTTCCATCGATCTCGATTTGCGAGCCGTATAAAGTGCCGCCAAGCACGGGTCCGGCGGTCTCGACCTGTCCCCTGGCAAAAAGAGCATCTTCGGTGCCTCGACGTGTCTCGCCTTGATGTCGTGGAGCTTGCTGACCACCGTCGATCCGGGGAGGACGCGGTCCACGCTCACGTCGCCCTCGTTGGACACGAGCATCCCGCCCTGAAGATTTCCCTCGACCACGACATCGCCGTCGGCGACGACGTGTCCGAAAACGAAGCCTACGATCTTTATTCCGCCGCCGGAAATGACAACAAGAACATCGCCGGGCACATCGCCTGTCAGCTCCGTTTCGCCTTTGATTTCGAACACCTTCACGGTGGTGCGAGTTTTTGGTTGCGAAGCACCTGCGACTCCCGCGCTACACTATCCTTCAGCGAAGTGTGGAGCGGCGGCATCCCCAGCCGCTGAACGTAGCACACGAACGAGACGCTGTCAATGCGGGTGCGCTAGGGTACGGCAAAAGCGAGCGTCCCGCTAGCCCCGCGCTCCGCCGACCGGCGCTGCGCCGCGGCCCATGCGGATTCTTCCCGAACGACGTTTACCCGTGTTCGGACGAAATTTATGCCCCAACGGCTTCTCGTTCGGGGCAAGCCGCCGAACAGTTTCAACGGTAATTCGATTTCCGCGCTCCAACCGTCATCGTTGACTTTCGCCATCCCCTGCCAGGCGCCGTCCCACCCCACGTCCCCACTCTTACTGTCGAAGGTCGCGCCATTCGGATTGATCGCAAATCGATGGACGGCGCCCGATGATGTTTGAATCCATATCTCAAACGATTCGCCCTCCCACAACGGGTCGTCGTGCTCTGCGTACCGTGTGTCCATGGTTCGAACGCGCCGGTCGTGCATCACCGCCCCCAGGAGAAGTGCGTCGCGGCTCGCCCGAACCCGGACCGTCGTCGGCGACTCCGCAAATCGCGCCGCATCGCGCACGACGAATCCGAACGCCTCTGGAAGGGCGTTCCAAGTCTCCTCGGTCAATTCTCCGTCGATGTGTATCGCCGACTTGGCTCGCGTGGCGATGATTCGCGGCTCTGGTTTTAGGCCAAAGACCCGGACATCGCGCAACGCGGCTCGCGCTCCATCGGCTTTCACGCTAATTCGCAGCGATGGGCTAAGGAATGGTTCGTCTATCAGGATGGGAGCGCGCACGCCCGCGCCACTGAGGTCTGCTACGTGTTGGACCGATCGAAACGCCCCGTCGCCTTCGCGCTCCTCGATGAGAACAGAAGCCGCACCGACAGCATCGAAGTCGATCCTGTAAATCGGCGCGACCACGGAGAGCGTGTCAATCGTAGCCTGCGCCTGTCCTTGGCTATCGCGGTATCTCGGCGCTGCTGGAATGGGTAACAGGCTCGCGCCCACGGACAGGGCATGATCCCGGTACGGGAGAAGTAGCGGGCCAAAGAGTATGGCCGCCGGCACAAAGAGGCGTTGGCCGCGAACCGTTCCGACGATAGTCGCGGTCCTTTGCTCGTCGTAGCCAGGATGGTCCTCGGCAACCTCTTCGACAAGTCGTATCATGCGTGTCAACAGCGCGTCCTGCGGCTTCGCCGCGAACTCGGCCTCCAGTTCCGCGTACGCGATGAGATGCCCGAACTGTCTGCGCAGGGCCTTCGCGTTCAACGCGTCCCGCGGCATCGCGCGTTCGACTGCGCGAAGGGCGTCATCGAAGGCGTCGCTTTCTTCCTGCGGTGTATGGCCACGCAGGAAACGGGAGTTCAAATACTCAACCATGGCCGCGAGGGACTCTTCGTAGTTCGGCTCCCAAAGGTTCGAGCCGAAGTAGGTGTTCAGGGCATGAGGCCAAGGCAGTTGCGGAGATTTCAAAGACCACGCCTTGTTCATAATCGCATCGAGAGATTCCCTTGCCGGCCATTGGACGAGAAAGCCTGTCCCGGGCTGTTCCCGCGCGGCCAGGGCTTCGAGTAACGCATAGGAATGGGGAGCCGACGCGGGGGCGATAAGGATCAAGTCGTTCTCGAAGCCCGTAGTCTCCTTCGTCGGCCTGATGTCTGCCACAGCGCCGTCCCGGACGACTAGCGTGGAATCGGCCGGTATCGCTCCCAGGCCCCCCGCAATAGCAGTCTGGCCGCCGTACACTCCGCCGAGAAAGGCTTCCGACCAAAACAGGAGCCGCCAATCCGCATTGACCGAGTTCGCGATTCGGTAAACTTCTCCGACCGCCTGCGTGAACGCGTCCGAATCCGAGGACGCGCGAACCGCGCAACGAAGGTCTGCGCGAAGCCTGCGAGGCCGCTCGAAACCTGCGTGGATTGCCACGGGCGCAAGCGTATCTCGAATGTTCTCCAGCGACTCGCGCCACAGGTCGCGCGTGGCCTTAGCGTATGGGCAGAGCACACCCGTATTCTCCGGGACATAGGCGTAGCGAACATCCACCACCGCCCCATCGGGGATCGTGCCGCCAGGAATCCGCCGAATACTCCAGGGCGGATTGCCTGTGCCGTAGGGATAGGCTGTCTGCCCCGGCTGGACCTCGAAGTCCACGCCTTCGACGCAGCCTATCCCCGACACCGCGACCTCGATGCGGGAATTGGGGGTTGCGATAACATTCGTGCGCGAAAGGCCTACCCAAGCAGTCCGCGGCAGAATCAGCCGGTCAGCGGCGACACGGCCCTCCGCGGCTTGTCCGTCACGGCGCAGGAGAGGAGCGGTATTCCCCAGCAGATCCAACACCGGAACCGGCTCTAGTCCATATCGCCGCGCTTCGAAGAAAGCCTCCGTCCAGCGTCGCCGCGAAGTTCCGGAGAGATCGAGAAAATCGACGCTTGCGTAGAGAATTGTATTGCATCTGAGCGCGGCGAGCTGCGCCAAGTCTTCAGCCGAAAGCGGATCCTCCGCGTAGACGCCACGCAGCCGAATATCCGGGACGTCCTGAATCCGCGCGTAGGGAACGCGACCTCCCGGCCCCAACAATTGTTTCAGAGTTTCAAGCCCAAACCGTACGCCTTGAGCATCGGACCCCGCCAAGGCAATCCCCCGGTTCGACACACGCAGGCGGTAGCCCTGCGGCCCCGGTTCGCCCATACTCGATATCATCCCCTCGACGCGGCGATTGTCGAAAGAGACATGACGGCCAAACACGCCAATGTAGACGGCGGGATCGCCAGGCTTGTGGCGGGACGCCCGTACGGCCTTTGGGCTGAGTCTCGTATCCGCCAGGAATGACTCGACCACGCTCCGCAACTCATCCGAAAGACCGTCTTCCAGGACTAGCGGAATTCTAGAACTCCACCGGAACGCCTCGTCCCGATCGAGCGTCCACGTTTGCGGTTCGGGAAGCAGCTCGGGCGACGCCGCGGCAGCCGCGAGAATCACGAGAAGTCCTGTAAGCACAAGTAGCTTTTCCATCCATCCGTCAATCGAGTGGGCAATTCCCACTCCCAATGCCCGCAAAGCCACGTTGCCTTCTCGTCATTCAGTAGAATGCTGAAGGTTGAAGAAGGGCTACAGCTCCTGAACCGGGGAGGGGGCAGGAGATATCCAAGCTCACTACTTGTCCTAAATATAACCTTCAACCGTCTTTGCGAGGAAGCAACAGCGACTGCGGCAATCTTCTCCGGCCGTCAGAGCCGCTCGCCTTCTGTCAGGCGTGACGAGCTGTTGGCAGCAGATTGCTTCGTCGTTCCTCCTTGTATGATGGTCTTAGGAGGAAACGCGGGGCAATCCCGTAGTCTCCGCAGTGTTCTCTTTTTGCTCCTTTTTCTTTTGTGTATGGGTGTGGGCATGTGGATAACCCCACTCGGTTTAGAGTCTTTCCGAGCTCTCTCGCTCGGCGGTGTGAGATAGTGGAACGGGAGGCGGAGGCGAGTTCCTCACGGGGGCACGGAAGCCCGACTGCGAGGTTTTCCCAACCGCCCGTTCCGGCGGTTTCCAATAAAGACCGGCCACTAGCTTGGGCTCGAAGCCCGCATAAGCAGGGGTGGTCAAGGAAACCGCATTGACGATGGCGTTCAGTATACCAGGAGGTAATCAAATGAGCACGAACCCGCGCCGGCGCGAAAAATTTGCGGCGCGGCTCCAATAAACCCGGATTCCCCATTTGGAAGAGTCATCTTCAGATCCGCCGGCATCGTTTAACCCTATGAACAC
>CAYNZS010000045.1:18101-19066 GCA_964401695.1 uncultured Nitrospirales bacterium | reverse complement strand
AGTTAAACGATGCCGGCGGATCTCAAGATGACTCTTCCAAATGGGAAATCCGGGTATATACCAATACGAGTGACCTAACCTTTTGACCCACGAGATTCTATTCGTATAGCCTACAGAGCCAATACCAAGCGTTATCTCCGAGGCATCGTTGCACATCACCGTGGAGATATCTACGCCAAAAGTGTTCGTATAATCGAATCCGACATCGGCATTATCCGATGGACATTTGGCGATGTTGACATCGGTCCAGTACTCGGGATAGAGAGCGGTTCCTTGCATGAAGTTCGACGTCCACTTCATTTCCGGTCCGGCGGGAACGAGATCCTCTGTCGTGCAGTCGAAAGTCTCAAAGTAAGAATAATTTGATTCGATGGGGAACTTCGCACCACGAGACTCGCCAGCGTACATCTTAAATATGAGCCCCCACTGTTTGAGGTTGTTCGCGCAACTGGCGCGGCGCGCAGCTTCGCGGGCGCGTGCGAGCGCCGGCAACAGCATGGCCGCCAGGATGCCAATGATGGCGATCACGACCAGCAACTCGATAAGAGTAAACCCTTTGCGTCTCATAATATGATATCCTTTTCTTAGCCTTTGGGGGTGTCAACTTCGGTCATTTTGATAAGAAATGACAAATCTCGACCGCTCGCCGACTCAGCCCTGTTACGGAGCTATCTCTTTTCGTGATGCGGGCGCCTTTTTTCTACCGGCATTTCTCATATGGCCTACTTGCGCCAATCCAGGAAAACCTCTTTTCATTCTAAACCATTAGAACACGAGATATCAAAACAGTTACCTATATCCCGCCCCCCCATACCCCCCGTGACGAACCGATAGCGCCTGACGCGATGAAACCCGCAAAACCCCTAAGGGGAGTGAGGAAACGCGGCGCGCGAAGCGCGCCGCGGGAAACCATGGGTATTGAGGTGAGCCTACGCGATGTTCGTCGTTCTCCAGGCTATATTGTC
>CAYNZS010000045.1:0-18091 GCA_964401695.1 uncultured Nitrospirales bacterium | reverse complement strand
AGCGCCTGACGCTAGGATACCCTCAAACCCCGTAAGCACCGCGCGGATATCAATGAGGTCCTCCGATTTCGTCGCCTTCGCGATATTTCCCACATCGTCAAACAGGTAAAGAAAGGACTGCTCAAGCGTCGCAACTGGAACCGTGTCGCTCGTAACCTCCCCAATAAATTGGCATCTTATCCACAGGACCATAAAAAGAATGGGTACCGGGTTAGCCCGGTACCCGGAGTTCTTTTTCTGCTGATTCTGTCAGGGGCCGAAGTGGCGGGGTCCCTCGGTGCAGCGCGCCTCCCGAGCCCTGAGCTCCGAGTTCGCCTTCGCTAGCTTGACGCCGCCGGCAAGAGTCGACCTTGCTGAGCCCAGAGGCCTCCTTGGAGTGCGCAAGCACACTTGCGCTTTCGCCGAGGAAGCTTGCTTTCGGCATGCTTTAGCATTGAGTCATAAGCCATGGCCACCGAGGTGCTTAGCAACGAATTGACGTTTCATACCACTATGGGTTGACTTCTTCATTGAATTTCAATGTACCGTCCCGAAGACGAGGAAAGCGCGGCGGATGATGAAGATTTGGCCTACCTCATTAGCGGGGATCTCGTGGTATAGTTCGTCGTTTCTGGGTGCTGTCCGGGTTCAACCTGGGCGTTGGTTTTTCCGTTGGAAGAAGGCGCGATGTCTGGATCCCGAATCTTGGCTGGAATGGCTGTGTGCGTGTTCTCTGGCGTATCATGTGTATGGCAGGAGGCGCCAGGGCCTGCTGATGGGATTTCTGGGGATATTGTTGTGTTCTACGCCGCGAGTATTGGTGTGCCATTGCGTGAAGTCAGCCGTGCGTTCGAGGCTGAATATCCGCGGACACGGGTCCAGTTAGAAGGTTCGGGGAGCCGTACCGCGGCGCGGAAGGTTACGGAGTTGAACAGGCGTTGCGATGTGCTGATCTCGGCGGACGATGTGGTTATAGACGACCTGCTGATCCCGGAGTACGCCGCTTGGTGCCTTCGGTTCACGGGAAACGAAATGTGTGTCGCTTACCATGACGAGTCGTCGTACATTTCCGAGGCTGAATCGGGCGGCTGGCTCGGCGTGCTGGCGCGGGAGGATGTGCGGGTAGCCCGTTGCGACCCGGATACCGCGCCCTGTGGGTACCG
Source organism: uncultured Nitrospirales bacterium (assembly GCA_964401695.1). GTDB lineage: Bacteria > Hydrogenedentota > Hydrogenedentia > Hydrogenedentales > JAPYPO01. The sequence goes on along the minus strand of CAYNZS010000045.1, from coordinate 16,949 downwards.
GGCGATTCATGCGCTTAAGTTGGCCGAGCGCTACCACGGCGAGTCCGGTATTGTGGAGAAGATCCTCGCGAAGGACGGCCGGTACATGCGTCCGAAGGAATCGGGTCTGTTGGGCCTTTTGGAGATGCAGGCGGTGGACTACGCCCTCATGTACCGCTCCACGGCGGAGCGTCACGGGTTCGGCGTTATCGAGTTGCCATCCGAAGTCAATCTGTCCGAGCCGGCCCTCGCCGATCGCTACAGCGAAGTCTCGACGGACATTTCGGGCGAGGCTCCCGGCGAAAGAGTGTCACAGAAGGGCTCGCCTATTCTCTACGGCCTGACGATTCCCGCCTCCTCTCCAAACCCGGACGCGGCGGTCGCGTTTGTGGATTTCCTTTTTGGTTCGGACGCGGCGCGTTCCGTTTTTCAGGAGGCATTCTTGCCTTTGCTTCCACCGTTGCCCGTGGGCGAATACGAGGACATACCCCCGGCTCTGCAGCGGCATGGGCTGCCCGAAACGTGATTCGGGTGAAGAAGAACAGGTGGCTCGTTTGAACGGCGCGCGACTGCGGCGAGATCCGCTCTTTCTCTGTTTCCACGCGCTTGCGGGCGCGGCGTTGCTCTTTATCGTGGCGCCGCTTGTTGGCCTGCTGTTGCGGTCGTCGCCCTCCGAACTGACGGAAACCGCGATGGACCGGGAAGTCCGCGAAAGCATCTGGCTTACGCTGTGGACTTCGATGGCGGCCACGCTGAGCCTTTCCGTCGTGGCGGTTCCACTGGGCTACGTTCTCGCCCGGCGAACCTTTCCTATGCGGGGCCTCGTCACCGCCCTCATCGATATTCCCATTGTCATCCCTCATTCGGCCGCGGGCATAGCGGTGCTCGGGCTCCTCGGAACTGATTTTATTGGCACAAAGCTAGGCATCATGGCGGCCATGGCCTTCGTCAGCGTTCCATATCTGATCAGCGCGGCGCGCGAAGGCTTCGCCGCCATACCCGAACGCCTCGAGCGGGCGGCCTACACGCTCGGCGCATCCAGCGCCCGCGTATTCTTCACGATATCGCTTCCGCTAGCTTGGCGTGCGATAGTCTCGGGGCTTATACTGATGTGGGGCCGCGGCATGAGCGAGTTCGGCGCGGTTCTTATCATTGCGTACAAGCCCACGGTCACGCCCATACTCATCTGGGAGCGATTCGGCGAATTTGGGTTGAGCTACGCGAGGCCTTTGGCGCTCCTGTTTATTGGAGTCTGCCTGATTTTGTTCGTAGCCGTGCGCTTAATCACATGGCGAGGTTCGGATGCTGATCGTTGACGACATCGCGATAGAACGGAACGCCTTTGCCCTCGGAGGACTAACCTTCGATGTGCGGGAAGGCGAGTACTTTGTGTTGCTCGGCGCTTCGGGTGTCGGGAAGACAGTACTCCTTGAAGCGATAGCTGGATTGGCCAATCCATCCAACGGCTGCGTCCGGCTCGACGGTAATGACATCACCCAGGATTCTATCCAAAGCCGGGGCTTCGGTTTTGTGTACCAGGACCAGGCCCTTTTTCCACACCTGACGGTTGCCGCGAATATCGTGTACGGATTGAAAGCGCACCGCACGCCGAGGGTGGAAATCCAGGCGCGGATGGCCGAACTTGCGGAAGCCGTCGGCATCGAAGAACTGCTCAATCGCTACCCTGGCACTCTGTCCGGCGGGCAAGCGCAACGCGTGGCCCTTGCGCGCGCGCTCGCGCCCAAGCCGCGCTGCCTCCTTCTCGACGAACCGCTGTCGGCTTTGGATTCCGCGGCGCGCGGCTCGATGCGTGGCCTGCTCCGCAAGCTTCACCGAGACGGGCAGACGGTTATCCATGTGACGCACGATTACGAAGAGGCCATTTCGCTTGCGACGCGCGTGGCCATCATGGAAGCGGGGAACATCGTTCAGATTGGCAGTCCGGCCGAAGTATTTCAGCATCCGAAATCGGAGTTCGTAGCGCGCTTTGTAGGCATTCACAATTTCTTCAAAGGAGAGTTAAGCTACCCCGAGGGCCGGCCGGGCGGCATGGCCGAATTCTCCACGGCGGACATGAAGTTTACATTGCTGACGGACGCTGCGGCCGGGCCAGGCGCCATCATTTTGCGCAGCGAGGATATTACCCTTTCGTCGAGCCGCCCCGAGGGCAGCGCCCGCAATATTTATCTCGGCATCGTGCGCGATGTGGCGCACGCGCGGCTGGGACTCGAAGTGATCGTGGATATGGGTGTGGAGATGGCGGCATTGGTAACGGAAAGCGCGGTCGAACAACTTGGGCTTGCGCCCGGAGCGGAAGTGTGGACCAGCTTTAAAGCTACTGCCGCGAAATTCTTGGAGGATTGATGGGGAACGAAATGATTCCGTTCGAGCAGGCCCTGGAGACGGCGTTGGGCGCGGCGCGAACCCTCCAAAGCGAGACGGTTGAGCTGCCGCGGGCCTTGTCGCGCGTTCTCGCCGAGGACGTGAAAGCGGATATGGACATGCCGCCTTTCGACAAGTCTTCGGTCGACGGGTACGTGTGCCGGCGCGAAGATCTCGCGAAGAGCCTCGCGCTTGTCGAAACGATCGCCGCGGGCTACGAGCCGAAGCGTACGCTGGAGCCGGGCCAATGCGCGAAGATCATGACGGGCGCCATGATTCCCGATGGGGCCGACTGTGTGTTCATGGTGGAAGATAGCGAGGCTGGGGGCGACGGTAAAATCGTCAAGTTTACCGGCGAACAACAGGACGATTTTATTGTGCCGCGCGCGAAGGATGTAGGGGTTGGAGACGTACTGTTGCGCGCGGGAGACCGCCTTTTCCCAGCGGAGATCGCCGTGTTGGCCTCGATGGGATACGCCACGGTTTCGGTGTCGACTGCGCCGAAGGTGGGAGTCGTTGCGACGGGCGACGAATTGGTCGAGCCAGACACGAAACCGTCCGTATCCCAAATCCGCAACAGCAACGGCTATCAGTTATGCGCTCAGGTCGAAGCCATGGGGGCGGACGCCACCTATTGCGGAATCGCCGGGGATAGCGAGGAGTCTTTGACCGTGACCCTTGGCCCCGCGTTGGAGGCGCACGATGTGATCATTCTCTCCGGTGGAGTTTCCATGGGCGATTTCGATTTTGTGCCTCGAATACTCAAGGCCCACGGCGTGAATTTGTTGTTCGAGAAGGTCGCGATTCAGCCCGGCAAGCCTACCGTCTTCGGCCTTTCCGACTCGGTGTTTTGTTTCGGGCTCCCAGGCAACCCCGTCTCTACATTCACGACCTTTGAACTCATCGTGAAGCCCTTCCTCTTTGCTATGATGGGGCACAACTACAGCGCGCCTTCCATCCATATGCCCCTCGCCGAGCCCTTTCGGCGCAAAGTGGCCGTACGGCAGGCTTGGGTTCCGATCACGCTTACCGCGGAAGGAGTCCGGAAGGTGGACTACCATGGTTCGGCGCACATGAACGCGCTTATCCATGCCGATGGGATGTTCTCGTTCCCCGTCGGCGTTACAGAATTCGACAAGGACGACGTCGTGCCGATACGGCTCTATCGCAATTGATCGTATCGAGCTTTACTTGGTGACCTTAGCCATCTCAATCGAACTCAATAATTAGCCCGGTTATCTCACCGGGTTTCGTAGCAGAAGACCGGTGGGATAACCGGGTTAGGAGAAGAATTCCATGGCGTCCGACAGAGAAAAAGCGCTCCTCGCCGCGCATTTTGTGCAGAGCGCTCCGGCGCGAATCCATGTAGTCACGATGAGCGACCGCGCGTCTTCGGGAGAGTACACAGACCGGAGCGGACCCAGGCTTGAAGAGTGTATCGACGCGTTTCTTGAAGATACCGGCATGGCCGCGAATGTAGACCGGATCATCTTGTCTGACGACGCGGACGGGCTCAAGGAGGAGATCGCCAAGACGAAGGCGGCGGGAACGCACATCCTATTCACGACCGGCGGCACGGGCGTGGCTCCGCGGGACAACACGCCCGATGTCGTGATTCCTATGGCGGACAAACTCATTCCCGGGGTGATGGAGCTTGTTCGGATGAAGCATGGTTTCAACAAGCCCTGCGCGGTTCTGAGCCGAACCGTGTGCGCTACGATGGGCGAGATGCTTGTGTTCGTATTGCCCGGCAGCACCAAGGGTGTGGACGAGTACATGCAGGAGATCGTCGAGGTGTTGCCGCACCTGCTTTGTGTCATTCACCAATTGGATGTCCACTGAGCGGTCGGCATAAGGATAGCCCAGATATCTCGTACCAGGGCTATAGCGCTCACGTTACCGCAAGTATCCCAGGGCCTTGAGCGCATCCATATCTTCTTCGGACAACGCCACCGCGCCGGTTGCCGTCTTCGGATTTGCTGTGTTCCACGCCTCGACAAGTGCCGTGAGCCGCTGCGTTTTCACCGGATGTTTCCGTGCTGCGTTCTTTCTCTCGCCCGGGTCATCCGCTAGATTGAATAGCCGCGGTTTCCCGTTGCCCAGGATGAGCTTCCACGAGCCGACGATCACGGCCTGCAAACTCGGCGGCCGCTCCGCCAGCGAGCGCCGAGCTTCGGCGTCGCGCGGAATCGATCCGTCATACGTTTCGACGACCCGGATTCGCGCCGCTGTAATCTCATCCCGCAGCAGGTCCAAGCCCTTCATGCCCGACATGGGCGGCAATCCCGCCAGTCCCAAGAGCGTCGGCGCGATATCGATTCCGCGCGTTGGAGAGGCATCGCGCCGCGGATCGATGGCGGGCCCGCTGATGAAGAGCGGTACGCGCACAGTCGTCTGATAGACCCGCCGCGTGTGACCGAGGTAATGGTGTTCATGGAGGCTCTCCCCGTGGTCGGAGGCGAACAGGATGTAGGTGTTGTCCTTCGGGAGCGCGTCGAGGAGCCACCCGATGTGGTAGTCAGTAAACGCGACTTCTGAATCGTAGCGCGATCGTGTTCGCTCGACAGGCCGAAGCTCGCGCAGGGGAGCGCCGCAAGGATTGAAGCCCTGGTGCGTCTTGTACGGCCCATGTGGATCCATGTAATGGGTCCAGAGGAAGAAAGGGCGCTTGGCGCTGCGTCCAGCCAGCCAGCGCAGGGCTCGTTCGGTCACTTCATCCGAACCGCGTTCCGTTTTGGCCACGCCCACGCGCTTTTTTGAAAACGAATCGTCATACGACGCAAAGCCACGTTCAAGACCGGACAGTTCGGCCTTCAAGTTCCAGTTGCTGAGAATCGCCGCCGTCTCGTATCCCGCCTCGTCAAACGACTCCGCCACTAGGGGAATATCCGAAGGCACGGGGACGCCGTTTCGCGTCGTGCCGGTTGTTCTTGGGAAACGCGAGGTCATCATGGAAATGAACGACGGCCCCGTTTGAGGTTCCTCGCAAATAGCGTCCTCGAAAACTACGGAGCGGTCCGCCAATTCATCGAGAGCCGGCGAGATTGGGCAACGGTATCCATAGGCTCCAAGCCGATCCGCCCGGAGCGTATCCACGGTGAGGAGTACGACGTTCGGGGGTTCGTACTCCGTCCCCGTGAGCAGTAAAGTTAGTGCGATAGTCTTCAATAACATAAGTTTTTTCTGGATTTCCCCGTGTTGATCCGAAGAAGCGCGGTAGCTATGACTCCAAATCGCTCTGCGAGTACGAAGAGGCGTTATCGGAGCGTCCGGGCTCTCGAACAGAGGCCAGGATACCAGGATGAACACTCTGGCGACACCGGGAAGATTCTTTTATTGAGACGCGCGACACATCATTCACCCCGTCGGCGGAACGCGACAGGCCTCGAACTCGCCGCTGACGCTCCACACTAGGTTTGACCACATGCACGCAGTGTCTGTACGCGACCTCAAAGAAAGCATGATTGTCGGCAAGACACTAGTCGATGACACCGGACGCGTTCTCCTGAACAAGGGGAACTCGCTCACTAATTCCTACATCAAGGCGCTCAATGCCAAAGGGTATAGCCGCATCCTGATCCTCGATGAAGATATGTCCAATATCGACCCGGAGGACGGTCTCACGCCGGAACTTCGGGGCCAGGCCCTGACAACGCTGAGCGGTTCCTTCGAAGAAATCCAGCGCGACTTCTAGGGTATCCGAAAGAACCCATCCGAGGATATTCTTTACGCTCTTTCCACCGGCGACATCAAGCCCATCTCCGGCCCGGATGGCCCCCTGGCGAAATCGGAGGGCCTGATCGATTATCTCCTCGATCATATTCTCACGCAGAACACGCTCACGGGATTGACCTCTCTCAAGAACGACGGCACCGCCCTCTACGATCATGCCATCGACGTATGCGTCGTCTCGGTAATGATCGCTAAGGAATTGCACGTCCCGAGCGGACAGCTTATTCATTTGGCGAAGGGCTGCCTCCTTCACTACCTTGGACTCCTATTCGTCAAAGACGAGCCGGACGAGGAGAAGCGAATCCGCCAACATACACGGCTCGGTTTTGAGCTTTTAAAGACCTCGGACGAAGGGGATATTCTCGTCCCATGTATCGCCCACGAGCACCACGAACATCAGGGTGGCACCGGCCTCCCGAGTGGCCTCAAAGGAAGTAATATCGTCTTCCGCAATCGGTGCCAAAAAGGCCCGGTCATGACCCCGGTCGGCGAGATAGCGGCCGTCGCGGACACCTTTGGCGGACTGGACGTGGCGGTCGCCAACGCGGGATTCGGGGTCAGCGGCACGTTCGTATCTCTCAAAACCGGCGACTTCCGTAGACAGCTTGAAACTAACGTTTTCGGGGCTATCGACACCGCTTACGCGACGCTTCCCCACCTCGTGGCACCTAAGGGCCGTCTCGTGCTCATCTCCAGCGTGGCGGGCCATCTCGGTACGCCCACGGGCGCGGCTTACAGCGCAAGTAAATTCGTCCTGTGGGGATTAGCCGAATCTATCTACTACGAGCTCGCCGACGAAGGGGTCTCGGTGACGTGCATCAATCCCAGGTTCGTAACTAGCGAAGTTCGCGGCGTGGATAACGACGGAGTCTATCATGGCGGCAAGGAGGACCCGGCCCCTGCGTGGCTCGTTATGCTGACCGAAAAGGCTGCCGCCCAATCGTTTGGGCTGTCCATCGCCGGAGGTTCGATGCGGTGGGCACTGGACATGGCCGGTGCGGGTGCTCATGCACCAGCTTCTGGCGCGAACGTTTCGGGGCATACTTCGCCTCGCCACAAAGGGGAGGCTGAGCAAAGTTCAGGACAAGAAGGGCGGTTAGCCAAAATATGCGAAATACCGTTATCCTTGGCGCGTTTCGCCAACAGCCTGGGCTTGTAGAGTGTGCGTGATATCCATAACCACTTGAGATAGAAGGTATTGTAGACGCGCGCGCCTTGGCATGCCGATTGCGTTCCAAAGTTTCGACTTACAATCGCGCGGCAATCCCGCGTCGCCGCGAAACGATTCACGCGCGAACTCGCCAAGCGGATCGTGAAAGAACGGTAGGGGCAGCTAATCGCTATCCTTGTTCTCGCCGGCGGTCGCGACCACCGGGCTAGTTTTCTCGGGGTGCTTGCCGGTGATTGTGCTGTAGAAGGCTTGGAGCTCCACCAGGTCGGCTTTGGTGTCGCCGGAAGGAACGAGCCGCGGTCCGAAACCGCCCAGCTTCCGCCTGAAATCCAAATAGCCCATCACGATAGGCACGTTGGCTCGTTTCGCTATGAGGTAAAATCCGAGTTTCCACTCCTTCACCTTCGAGCGTGTTCCTTCCGGCGGCACGAGGATGATCATCCGGTCATTTTCGCGAATTATTGCGACCGCCTCCCGCGCGACATGGAAGGCGTTCTCGCGGTCGACCGGTATCCCGCCGAGCCAGCGCATAAAACCGGCAAAGGGGAAGGTGAACATCTCCTTTTTTCCCATCCATCGAACCGGCGATTCCTTCGCGAAGAACACCGCCATGGTAAATATGAAGTCCCAATTGCTCGTGTGAGGTGCGGCGATCATGACGGCTTTGTCCAGGTCGTCGATTGTGCCTTCGTAGCGCCACTTTTGCAGGCGCAAGAACGCCTTGCCAAGCCAGCGAAGCGCGGGCTTGGCTATGGGAGTGTCCAGCCATATGCGTTGCGTATTCATGAATCTCGCCGTGAAGTCTGTCAAAGAGGTGGAGAGAATAGCAGACTCCCGGACTCGCGACAATGGGTCCTATTCCTGTCACCGTGAACGCGGGGACCGTGCCGGGTTGACAGGCCAGGTTGCTGCCGAATCCAATAGGAATCTGGTTTGGTTACACCGTGCGCGAGAACTGAGTTGGCTTGATTGGATTGCGGAGGTAGGTGTCGAAAACCATGGCGACATTGCGGATGAAGACTATCCCCAAAGGCAGAACCACGAGGCTATCTCCACGGCGCTCGACGAGACCGTCGTTAGCCAGCGAATCTACCGCCTTCTGCTCCTCTGCGAAGTACTCGTCGAAGCGCCGTCCGAACCGAGTTTTCATCTCTCCCATCGGTAGCGCGAAGTTGCACATGAGATGCTCGATTGCCCAGCGGCGGATTAGGTCGTCTTCTGTCAACGCGCGGCCACAATCGGTTGGCAGCCTGCCCTCATCCAGCGGCCGGTAGTACATAAATAGCCGCTTTCCGTTCTGCGCGTACGCGCCGCCGATATAGCTAATCGCCGACGGTCCAACGCCCATCATTTCCGTGTCGGCGATGGTCGTGTAGCCCATGAAATTCCGATGGAGCCGCCCCGCCTCCATGGCCTTTGTCAACTCGTCTTCCGGCCGCGCAAAGTGGTCCATTCCAATAGTCGCGTAGCCACCCTCGACGAAGGCCGTGCGGGCCATAGCGAATAATTCGTGCTTTTCCTCGGTTGCGGGCAGCAGGTCCGCGTCGATCCTTCCTTGGTGTTTCAGTCGGGCCGGCAAGTGCGCGTAGCTGTAGACCGCCAGCCGGTCCGGCCCCATTTCCAAGATGGAGTCGAGCGTCTTCGCCCAACTTTCTTCCTTCTGCGCGGGGAGCCCGTAGATCATGTCCATATTGATGCCCTCGAAGCCGGCCTTACGGCACCAATCGAAAAGTTGCCGCGTCTCTTGCTCCGTCTGACTGCGGCCTATCGCATCTTGAACCGTTGGGTCGAGATCCTGCACCCCCATGCTGATTCGGTTGAAACCCAGTTCGCGCAGGGCCAGAATTTGCTCATGAGAGGTCACACGCGGATCGATCTCGAGCGCCACTTCCGCCGATTCGTCGATCTCGAAGTGCTCGGTTATCATGGCGAACAAGCGCCGGATCTCCTCTACCTTGAGATAGGTCGGAGTTCCGCCGCCCCAATGCAACTGAACCAGGCGGCGGCGCGCGCCAAGATGTTCGGCCACGCTGGCAAGTTCGATCCCGATGTGTTCGAGGAAGGGATCGACCACTTCCTCCTTCTTCGAGATCACCACGTTGCATCCGCAATAGAGGCAGCGCTCCCTGCAAAAAGGGATGTGGATGTACAGGGCGAGGCCCTCGTCCGGGGAAGCGGCAGCGCGTTGCAGCGCCGCTCGGTAGTCGGCCTGCCCGAAGTCCTGGGTCCACTGAGGGGCGGTTGGGTAGCTCGTATAGCGTGGGCCTGCCTTGTCATGCTTTCGCAAGAGCTCTGGCCCAACGGCGATCGTGTTAGAGTCCATCTTTGCTCGCTTTCTTGACGTTTCCAGAGGCAGGTACGCACTTCCGTCTCGCCTCATTGTTTATAAGGCAACGGTTAATAGACATTATATCATGGCGCGCCGTTTCCAACTTCCTATCGAGAAAAGGGAGCCAGGAATGGACAACTACGCAGACGATTGCCGTCACAATTCGTGTGTATTCGTGATTCGACGGAGCCATAGCGCGTTAGGGAGCGACTCCTCGTTTCCCGCACCAGTTGCGCCCGGAACGGGAGTCTCTCAGCGCCTCCAATCGTCGGCTGCTGCCCGGAAATCATTTAGGCAATCGGGATTCGCCAAGACGGCTTCGTTCGTGACGGGCCTTCCATGCAGGATGTTCTTGACGGCGAGTTCGACCTTCTTGCCGTTGTGCGTATAGGGAATCTCGCCGACCTGCCGTATTCTTGCGGGCACATGGCGTGGTGAGCAGCCCTTTCGGATGGTCGAGCGAATCGCTTGCTCCAATTCGTCTGAGTACACATGGGGCTCGGCGAGTTTCACGAACAGCACGATCTCCTCGACGCCGTCTTCTTCGCGTCCGACGGTCAGGCTATCCTCAATCTCGGGCATGCCGTCGAGTGCCGTATAGATCTCGACCGTGCCAATCCGAACGCCGCCGGGGTTGAGCGTCGCGTCGCTCCTCCCCTGAAACCGCAGGCCGCCCGATGGTGTCTCTTCGACAAAATCGCCGTGGCGCCAGCATCCCTGGAAATCGGCAAAGTAGGCTTTCCGGTATTTCTCTCCGTCCGGATCGTTCAAGAAAAAGACCGGCATGCTCACGAAGGGCTTCGTGCAGACCAGTTCCCCTTGCTGTCCCACTACCGCATGGCCATCGTCGTCAAACGCCGCGATGGCCATTCCCAGCCCTTTACACTGCAATTCGCCGCGGCGCACCGGCAATAGCGGATTGCCGAGGGCAAAACACGATATGAGGTCGGTGCCGCCGGCTATCGAACTGAGTTGGACGTCTTCCTTGATCGATTCGTAGACGTACTCGAATTCGGAGTCCGGCAACGTCGAGCCTGTAGACAGGATGCTCCGAATCGAATTGAGTGAATGGGTATCTTTGGGCCGCAGGCTTCGCCGGTTGCACTCGGTCAGGTAACGGCCGCTCGTTCCGAATACGGTGACGCCCAACTCGTCCGCGAGTTCCCAGAGCGCCTCGGGGTCCGGCTGGAACGGCGAGCCCTCGTAGAGAACTATGGCCGAGCCGGTTGCCAGGCCGCTGAGCAACCAATTCCACATCATCCAGCCGCAGGTTGTGTAGTAGAAGAGAACATCTTCGCGGCGCAGGTCTACGTGGAGCGCGTGTTCCTTGCGGTGTTGGAGCAACGTTCCGCCGGTGCCGTGGACGATGCACTTGGGCGCGCCGGTCGTTCCCGACGAATACAGAATGTACAGCGGAGCCATGAAGGGCATCGCCGCGTAACTGGGCTCCGAAGATTCCCGAGAAAGTATGGATTCGAAGGAGAGGATTTCTCCCTGCGTGTCTCCGAATCTATCGCCGGAATAGGTCACGCCGATGATGCATTCGACGCTGTCCAAGCCATCGAGTATGGCCGTGTTCTTTTCGGAAAGGGAATGCCATTTCCCGTTGTAAGGGTATCCATCGGCGACGAATAGGACTTTTGGATTCGCTTGTTGAAAGCGATCTAGTACCGATTTTGCGCCGAAGTCCGGCGATGTCGACGTCCATACCGCGCCCAAGGTGGCCGCGCCAAGCATGGCGATCGCCGTCTCGGGGATATTGGGCATGTAGCCAGCCACTACATCGCCTGGGCCGACCCCCATCTCCGTGAGCGCGGCTCCAACCTTTCCTACCGCTTCGGACAACTCCGCGTAGGTAAATGACCTGCGCCGGCCCGTTTCGTCCGCGAAGAGAATGGCGGTCGCGTCGTCGTTGTGGCGAAGCAGGTTCTGCGCGAAGTTCAGCGTGGCGTCTTCGAACCAGCGCACGCCTGGCGTCATATCGAGGGCACTCAACACTTCGGAATGCGGCGACGCATATTCGATTTTCAGGAACTCGGACGCGGCCTCCCAGAACGCCGCCACTTCCGTCACGCTCCATGTGTGGAGGGGGGCATAGTTATCCAACTTGAGACCATGCCGCTTCGACACGAATTCCATGAATGTGGAAAGTTGCGGCGTCGGGCCGGAAGTCAGTTCCGGTTCCCACAGAATGTCGCTCATCTTTGCATGGCCTTTGCCGGTCCGGGTCGCTAATCGTCAAGATCGTTGAAAATTAAGCACTTTATCATGTAGAGATCGCGAAGTACTTACACCTGTCATCGAGAGGGAGCGCAAGCGACCGCGGCAATCTCGTCTTCGCGAATTCATCGGCTTTAAGAGATTGCCGCGTCGGTGGAGCCTCCTGTTAAGGACGCATTTTTTTGCAGCTTCCTGTAAGGCCTTATTCCTGCATGCTTTATCTAATTTCATGTCAATCTCGTGGTTCATGGGCTGGAAGCCCATGCCACGTTGCTCCGCGTTCTTATTCCAATTTCCCGTGTAGCGGGTTCTGACTCGCAATGACAGGTGTGGATGGCATTTCTTGAGAGAGCAGTCGCGCTTTGGTTTCGCCAATGCCGCGTCGGGTAGAGAACAATGGATACTTTCCTCCGGATCATGGTTGATGCGCGTTGACGGAGTCAAGACCGGCGGCCGCCAGGGATGCGAAATTTGCCTTATGTTCCTTTTTAGTGCTCTTTTGGACTAGAATAGTGCGTCACGAGGAGCGAATTGCGGGAAATCAACCAGTCGAGAGTGGCGGTTCACAGACGCGGAAGCTCCTAAGCAAGCGGGATCTCTCCGTTGGGACCGGCCCCGGGAAAGGGTAAATATGAATGCCATGCGCAAAGTAATCGAGATTGACGAGGCGAAGTGCACCGGTTGCGGGGAATGCGCCACGGCCTGTGCTGAAGGAGCCATCGAGATTGTTGACGCGAAGGCCCGGCTCATCTCGGATACCTACTGCGATGGATTGGGCGCTTGCCTCGGGGATTGTCCTGAAGACGCGTTGAAGATCGTTCGGCGTGAAGCGGGCGAATTCGATGAACAGGCGGTCGAAGTTCACCTCGCGGCGATGGCCGAGGCGGAATGCGATCACCTGGAGTGCGGTTGCCCCTCGACCCAGGTGCAGTTTCTCGGTTCCGCCGAAGAGCGCCTAGCGGCGACATCCGAGGCGGACGGCGATCACCTGGAGTGCGGTTGTCCCTCGACCCAGGTGCAATGTCTCGATTCCGCGGGGCACGGCGAGGAAGATTGCGGTTGTGGTCATCAGGATTCCGATGCGTCGGAGTTGTCTCATTGGCCCGTGCAGATTCGCCTGGTTCCGCCCAACGCCCCCTTCTTGAAGGGCGCGGACCTGTTGGTGGCGTCTGACTGCGTTCCTGTTGCCTATCGGCGTTTTCACCAGGATTTTCTTAGCGATAAGGTCGTCCTCATGGGTTGTCCCAAGTTGGATGACGCGGAGGCGCACGTCGAACGTTTGGCCGAGATACTCGCGGCAAATGACATCAAGAGCGTTACGACCACGATCATGGAAGTGCCGTGTTGCGTGAAAATGACCCAAATTGTCTCTAACGCCGTCGAGCGTTCCGGCAAGCAAATCCCGGTCGAGGAAGTGGTCATCGGCCTGAGGGGCGAGGTTTACAGAAAAGGGGCGGGGCACCCCGAGAGAAGAGGAATGGAAATCGCGCACTGACGTGGATACTTTCGGAACGGCGGGCAGCAACTAAAATGGGCGCGCTCAACTCTTTCTTGGCTTGGGCGCCTTTCGCTTCCTGTCACTGCGAGAACGAATCCGTTACGCGATAGATTGGGATAAGAACGTGGGGGCAAGGTGGCATGGGCTTCCAGCCCATGAATCACGGGCAGGATGCCCGTGCCACTTTGTACGCGATTGATGCAGTTCGTCTTGCTTCTATCGTGAAATTCTCTGGGACCGGCGGAGGCCCCACCCTGGTCGATACTACTGGATTGCCTGCATGGTCAGAGGAACCACTTCTGCTTCCCTCCCTTCCAGCAGTGTATGGCTAAGTCGACGGCGGTGAGAATTCCAACGAAGATCCAGAAGAAGATGGGGCGGTCAGTCTCGTCGAACACGAATGCGCCGCCGCACACAAGAGCTAAATACCCCAAGTCCACCAGCCATCCCTGTCAGCAAGTGGCGAATCCCCAGCCGATGCCGAATGTTTTCGTGCGAAACCACACTTCCCGCCGGCCTGATATGCCCATCGCCGTGTTCTCCTGACAAGGGACGATTCTACCGGACATTTCCCAGTCACACAAAGACCCTCGATACACGGAGATTCCACCCATCCCAAACTCCCACGCGCCCCCGTGAGAACGCATACGGGGCACACGCAACAACACACGCGTTCGGCAAAGGTGGATGCGTAAGTCTGCATTCCCACGGAGGAGCGTGGGAACGAGCAATCATGGATTGGCGGGGAATTCCTGATCTATGCCCGCTGTTTCGATCCAATGTCATGAGCATCAGCAGGCAACGCTCCACCGCAGGCGGTAGGCCGCCACACTGAAAAGCAGACACAACGCCAACCCCGAACCCGCGATGAACAGGGCGCCGCCTCCTATGCCGTACCGGAGCACCACCAGGCCAAAGCACTGAAGCGTCAGCGGCTCGACGACTCCTTCTGCGGCTCGCTGACCGAGGTAACCGTGGCGCGGGCACTGCCCTCGATGGCTTCCTGCAGGCGCGCGGCGAACAGCGGTTTTACCAGAGCGAATAACAGAAAGTAGACCATAAGACCGATCACTGCATACGCGTCCTGGTGCAGGATCGCGATGACCAGGATCCCTCCAGCGAGAAACAAAACCGCAAACAGTCGGCTGAGCGGCACCCGCCGAAACCAATGCGCTGCGACATTGTCAAACGACTGGGCGGCGTAGATGGCACAGAAAAGATATGTGACCCAATCCTTTGCGAAGCCTTTTTCATACAGGAGTGGCCCCACGTACTCGTCCAAGATACCGGGGAGAACGAGGATCGCGCTTGAAAGGGCCACGATGAAAAGGATGACTGGATTGGTTGCCACCTCCCGCAGGCCCTGGCCCAACGTGGATAGGTAGCCGGCTTGGTGGCCCGTCCCAGTCCTCGGGACATCACCGATGGCAAAGGCGATTACCAGCGAAGAAAGCAGCGGGAAGACCGCACTCAGCACCAAGACCGCTCCATACCCGAACTGGATCAAGACGCCTCCAAAGGAGCATGGCCTGCCCCGCAGCCAGGGAGTCAAGGGCCTTGATGCGCCCGTACACCTTCGTGAAAATGTCCGTATCGCCAAACGCCGTCAGGGCGTCGAAGAGCAACGACTCCGTCGTGCCGGACGCCAACACGTCAGCCATGCCCCAAAGGACGAAGCCAACCAGGTAACCCGGAAAGCTCTGGGAGGCCAACCATACCAGGTAAGCACAGGCTTGGCTCAGAGTCGAGGCCACAAGTAGCCGCTTACGAGATACCCGGTCTGCCAGCGCGCCGGAAGGGATCTCCAACACTATGCAGATGCCTACCCAGACCGTCAGAAGTACAGAAAGCCCGTAAGGTCCAACCCGCGGTCGCCAAACATCACAGCGTATAACGGGTAGATCGGCACCAAATCCTATAGAAAGAATACGGCATACCATCCCGCGAACCGTCGCCAATGCCGGGGCAATTGACGTTATTCTTCGCTCTTGCCGGTGCCGTCCGTATTGGCCCGCGCCGGATCAGTCGATCACTTTGAGGAACTTCGGTTCTTTCCGCGTGGGCATGTCGGGAACTTCCTTGGGATAGCCGATAATGACGGGGGCTACGATCTTGTAGTTCTCGGGGATGGCCAGTTCGGCCAACAGTTCCTTGTCTTGAATGAAGGCTCCTTGGGCCACCCAGCAGGTGGCGAGGCCGCGCGCCGTGGCCGAGAGCATGAAGTAGGCCCCGAGCAGAGAGCAGTCCTGGGCGATGGTCTGCATCTTGGCGGTGCCGACGATGTAGATCAAGGAAGGGGCGTTGAAGAAAATGTTGAACTCTTCGTTTCGTAGCTGAGGCTCGTAGGCCTTCCAAGGAGAGTTCGGATTGGCATCGAGGTCCGCCAGGAAGCCCTTCTTGTTGGAGTCCGATATCTTTTTGATCCATTCCTTGTTGTTCACGACCACGAAACGCCATAGCTGCATGTTGCCGGCGTTTGGGGCTTTGATGGCGTCGTTGACAATCTCTTCGATGAGTTCGAAGGGCACTTTCTTGTCCTCGAAATCCCTTACGCTTCGCCTTTTTTCGAGAAGTTCATAAAAATCCATGGAACTGTGTCTCCTTGGTTGGAATTGACGATTATGTACAGAGTCTCTATATGATTTAGACGGGTGAAGAAGGGGGCAGGCCCTGTCTTTACACAGTCAAAGCGGAATGGCCCGGAGGGACTGCCCACTCCTCTCGCCTTTTATTTTGAGATAGGCGTCAGGTTCACGTTGCGGTACTCGATGGGGGTGCCTGCTTCGTTTTGCAGGGCGATGTAGCCTTTTTTGAGACTGGTTCCAGTGGCCTTGTTTACGAGCTCTCCGTTCACGCTCAGTTCGATGGTCCCACCTTCGCATAGAACCTCGAAGGTGTTCCATTCGCCGAGCGGTTTTTCGGCCATTATGTCTTTTCGGACAAACATCGCGAAGGCCGATTCCCGCTCTGGAAGTTCTTTGAACTTCGCGCCATGGCCCATCGCGACAATGTCTCCCGCCCTCTTGTGCATGAGTTGCGCCTCATAGCATAGGGGCCAGAGTTTGTCGGGATCTTGGGCATGGAGCAAGAGTCCGCTGTTGCGCCCTTCTCCGGGCCAGCGCCATTCCACGACGAGGCGATAGTTCTCGTAGGGCTTCTCCGTCCGCATATAGCCGGTCGGCGCGCCGCTGCATCTGATTACGCCGTCGTTGACAGACCACACGGTGGCGGGGTCGACATTATTGTCGGGAATGAAGAGCTTCCAGCCATCGAAGTCCTTTCCATTAAACAGGGAAACAGTTTTGGCGGATTCTTCGGCGAAAGCCCACGCGCATACCAATGCCGTCACGAGAAGAACGGATGCTGTTTTCTTCATGGCCTTACTCCTTTCACGCTGTTGCGCGTATTCCTGGAATGGGTCCAACTGCCGCGGCGGGAGTCACCGGTACGCACGACCGCGGCTTAACCCTAGCCCAGTCAGACCGAGTATCCGCGGTACCCCATATGGCCCCACGAGAAGCTGTGTTGTTACATTCCCCTCGATTGTAGTCCACTTCGGCGGCGCTTTCAACGCCGCTTTTCCCGCCTTGGGGGCAAGAGCGGCACAACCGGCCGCAGACGTGCGACGGGTTGACTCG
>CAYNZS010000044.1:0-19178 GCA_964401695.1 uncultured Nitrospirales bacterium | reverse complement strand
ATGTCCCAGAATATGACACAGCACAGCACGAACAGTCGAGTTATTTATTTACAGTCCCTTAGCGGACGAGTTTCTGGCCGTAGACTTTCCCTTCGAGGACTTCTTCTTCGACGCCGGCTTCTTTTTTGGGGCCGCCGCGGGTTTGGCGGGAGGGGCTTCTCCCATGAACATGTCATCGGGCGGCGGCACGACCAAGTTCAGTTCTTCGAGCGTCGTAATCCCGTCGAGCACCTTGTCGACGCCGTCTTCGATGAGGGTCATCATGCCGTTGCGCGTTGCGGCCTCCTGGATTGTGCGCGTTTGCGCCCGCGAGAGAACCAAGTTCCCGATTTCTTCGTTGACGCGCAGCAACTCGCCAATAGCCTGGCGTCCCTGGTACCCGAGTCTGCGGCATTCCGAACAGCCCTCGCCCCTGTAGAAGCGGGATCCGTGTGACGGGATTTCGTACAGCTCAATCAGTTGAGGTTCCGGATTATGTTCTTCGAGGCAATACTCGCAGATCTTGCGGACCAGTCGCTGCGCAAGCACACCCGTCACCGCCGATGCCGCGAGAAATGGCTCGATACCCATATCCAGCAATCGCGCGAAGACGCCGGCGGCCGTCCCGCTGTGGATCGTGCTGATGAGGAAATGGCCTGTGAGTCCCGCCTGAATCGCCATGTTCGCCGTCTCGGAATCCCGAATCTCGCCGACCATGATCACGTCCGGATCTTGGCGGAGCATGGACCGCAACGCTACGTCAAAGGTAAAACCCATCTGCGGGTTGATTTGCGTTTGACCGATGCGGCCCAGTTGATACTCGACCGGATCCTCGATCGTAACAATGTGGCGCGAATCCTGATGGGTGCGCATCAATTCACGAAGTAACGCGTAAATCGTCGTCGATTTTCCGGACGAGCTAGGCCCCGTGAGCAGCAAGGCCCCTTGCGGCCGGCTAACGATCTCATCGAGGCCCTCGACCACCTCCTCGCGAAAGCCCAAGCTGGCTGTCTGCATAAGATCTTGCTTGTGATCAAGGATTCGTATGACGGCCTTTTCCCCATAAATAGTGGGGAACGTAGAGGCGCGGAACGAGCGTCCGAGCCGATCTTTGTGCGCTTCCACGCGGCCGTCTTGGGGAAGTTCCTTCTGATAGGTCACCATGTTCGAAAGTACTTTTATGCGCGCGACGAGGCGCTCCTGGTGTCGCTTCGAGAGCAAGGCGATTTCGTGGAGCGTCCCGTCCAAGCGGTAGCGGACCATCACGCAATCGCGCCATGGCTCGAGATGGAAGTCGCTGGCGCCGTGATGCACCGCCTGGCTTATCATGGTGTCGATTGCGAGGACCGTGCCCTGTTCGCCCAGTTCCAGTTGGTCCTCGAGGACCTCTTGGATTCTTTGGAGCGGTACCGGCCTGTTGGGCCGTTCTTCTTCCACTCTTGCTTCTTCTTGACTATCGGGCATGGTGGAACTTTCTATTCGGAATGGGCGCGGCTACGAGCCTATGATGACGCCTTGGCGATTAAGGTTCAAGAATTCATTTCAAGCGAAAAAAGTTGACTGAGGCTGTAGCTTGTGTATTATTGTCGTATCGGTTCTGGCAGCAGTGCAGCCAAGGTTGAGCGAGCGGCGCGTTAAGGCCGTATGGAACTCAGACTAATGCATGTGGGGGGCCGTGAATCCTATTCAATTGGAATCCATCACTATACTTGAAGCGACGATCGTTCTGATCGTCGTTGACCTGGTCCTGATTGGAGCGGGGATACTCGTCTTCAAGAAGTGGATTGACGACGGAGAATCGCCCCCTACCTTCTTTGTCCTGGGCGCGTGGACTGTCGCGTTCATCCTCTACGGGGCAGTCACGCGGTTTCTCTTCCTGCACGGGTACAATAATCATGATACGCTGCCCATCTTGCTCTATTGTGTACTGTTTTGGTCCGCGCCGGTCGTTTATTACGGCCAAGTGCTCCTCACCGCGCTCTCGACGCGCCGGGGCGCATCGTACTCGTGGCTCTCTGTGGACCTTCCAAAGGACGACTCGTTTCCCATGCTCGGCGAATTCAGCGAAGCGCAAGCTCTGGCCGCGCAAGGCAACATCGACCAAGCTATCGAAGTCTACACCAGCTACATGGCCGAACGGCCCAGGGCGATCATGGCAGCCGCAGCTCTTCTCGAGAGCCACAGCCGCTACGAGGAGGCCGCCCGCCACCTACATGAGCTCTTGGACCAGGGGGTCGAGAACACTTCCGATTGGGCGCGGGCAACCTTGCAGTTGGCCAATCTGAGCGAGACCCACCTTGGCAAGGACGACGATGCTATCACGCTGTACAACCAGGTCATACTGCGGGTCCCCGACTCCGTAGAAGAACAGCTTGCCACATCGAATCTCGCGCGCTTGCGTCCCGATGGCGACTCGCTGCTCGACATGCTGGATGCCGGATTTAATCCGTCATCTCCGCCTCAACCGGACGCGCCCGCGCAGTCGCAGCAGGAAGACTCGTAGCCGCCGCCTCTTTCGGAGCAACCCGCTTTCTTTTGGGTACCGCATCAATCAGCGGATTCCCGACGGGATGCCGATGAGCCATCTGGAGGATCCATGGACGACGTTACGAAGGCCATTCGCCATCAATATGAGCAGTTTCCGTATCCGGTGGGAGCGCCCGCGATACGGGCGGCTACCGATGCGAAGCCCCTGTTGGGCTATAGCGAGAAGAGCTGCGGCGATTCCGGCGCGATCCGCGCTTTAGACGCCGGGTGCGGGTGTGGCGTGGGGCTTGTCGGTTGCGCGTTGCTTCAGCCAGACGTAGAGTTCCTCGGGATCGACATTAGCCGGGTGGGCCTGCGGGAACTCGACGGACAGGCCAAGGCTCGGGCGCTTGAGAACTTGCGGGTGCAAGAAGTTGATCTCATGACCATCGAGGGGCTCGACGTGCCGGAAGGCGGGTTCGATGTCATCTACTCCTCCGGCGTATTGCATCATCTTTCAGACGCCGCCGGGATCGACACAACCGCCTTCGCCGTCAATCCCGAGATCAGTTTCTTCGTCGAAACGCGCGTCGTCCGGAAGGAAAGAAGAATCGAATCCATTTCCTATCAGCGCGTCGGAGACGACGAGCCCATCCTATGCACAGACAGCGTCCAAGCCAAGGCCCCCACCATACTCTGGGACCAGAGCCGGCCGTTCACCGGGGATTCCTTCATGAATGTCATGGGCCAGGAAGGCGTCGGCCCCGAAGACACGCGCGGCATCCTTCTCGATCTCGCCCGCCAAGAACTCCTCTACCGCCCGCACCTCTGCGATGTCTAATCCGAATCGCTGGTCGGGCCAACCCGAACATCCATGGCCTGGAAGCGTTGCGCGTCTCCAACACGGGGAAAGTTCTATGTCGATATTTATCGCCCGCTTGTGCGCCGTGGTCTTGCTCGGAACCACGCCTATCCTGGTTTTGGGGTACGAGTACGACGAGAACGACTCCGAAGCGGGGGCGGGGGCGAACGCGGCATGGCGTCCCTTCGCGCGATGGGATTCGGTGGACGAGGCGAGTACCGCGGACATTCACCGCTATACGACCGAGCCGCGCTATCTGACGCCCATGGTCAGTTTTATCCCCGAGCACTCGGTAGTTCCGTCACCCCGCGATTTCCTGGGGTACACCGTCGGGACCGAAGGGAAGTTGACCCATCCGCGGGAGGAGGAGGCTTACTTCGAGGCGTTAGCCGCCGCGTCTGCGAACGTGAACCTGCTCAGCATGGGTGTGACAGAGGAAAAGCGGAACACCATGCTCGTGGTGGTGAGCAGCGCGGAGAACCTGACGCGGATGAATGAGTGGAAGGGGTATACGCGCACGTTGGCGGATCCGCGCGCCGTGAGCGAAGCGCAGGCGCGGGAAGTCGCGGCGAAGGGCAAGCCGATCATGCACATCACGGCGGGCCTTCATTCACCGGAAACCGGGCCGCCCGAGATGGTTATGGAATTGGCCTACCGCCTTGCGGTCTCGATGCACCCCGGCATCGTGGAAATCCGGGACAGCGTGATTCTCCTGATCACGCCGATTACCGACGTGGACGGCCGCGCGCGGGTTGTCGAATGGTACGAGCGGTACACAAAGAACTACGACGCCTGCGAGTTCATGCCCCCGAACAGCCCGCCGTATTGGGGCAAGTACACCTATCATGACAACAACCGCGACGGCGTTCAGCTTACGCAGAAGCTGACCACGAATTTCCTGAATTCGTTTAACGAATGGCATCCCGTGTATTCGATCGACCTGCACGAGTCGGTCCCGCTGATGTACGTTTCCGGCGGCACGGGCCCCTACAACACGACACTCGACCCATTGGTGGTGCGCGAGTGGCAGTTGGCGGCCTCGTGGGAATTAGCCGAACTCCAGAAAGCGGGCCTCCCCGGCGTGTGGACTTGGGGCTATTACACGGGTTGGAATCCGGGCTATCTCCTTTGGATTACGAACAACCGCAACTCGATGGGACGCTTCTACGAGACCTTCGGAAATTCGCACGCGGGCACCTTCGAGCGTGACCTGTCGAATTCTTCTTTCGCGGGCAAGAAGACGACCTCGCGACAATGGTACCGTCCGGATCCGCCCGACGAGAAGGTGATGTGGTCCCTACGCAACAATACGAACTACATGCAATCGGGTATTCTCGCGTCGCTGACTTTCACGGCGCGAAACGGCTCGATGCTCCTGTACAACTTCTGGCAAAAGGGCAAGAACAGCATCGAAAAAGGCAAGAATGAACCGCCCCATGCTTTCGTCATCCCAGAAGATCAGGAGCAGCGTTTCCGGCTGGCCTATCTGTTGAATCAGTTGCGCAAGCATGGCTTGGAAGTACATCGGGCCAACGCCGATTTCGAGTTGGAGGACGGGGAATTCAACGAAGGCGACTATATCGTTCGCGCCGATCAGCCCTATGGAAACCACGTGCGGAACCTTTTGGAAACCCAAGAGTTTCCCAGCGACGCGCAGTGGCGTCCCTACGACGACGTTTCTTGGACTTACGGATTGGTCTACCGCGTGAAAACAGTCGCGATAGAAGACGCAGTCGTGCTGTCCGATGTGGACATGACTCGCGTCGAGGAGCCGCAAGCCTTTCCAGGTTCCGTGGGAGCCGGTCCGAAAGTCGCGGCGTTCGCTGTCAAGCAGCATGGCGACAACTCCATGATCACTGCGCGCTACCGGCTCCGGCGGCACAACGTCACCGCGTCCGAAGAAGCCTTCGAGGCGCAGGGCGAGTCGTTTCCCCTGGGCAGTTGGATCATCCCGAACCGGGGCGGCGTGCGTGGCGCGCTGGAAGATGTGGCGCGGGACTGTATGCTGAATTTCGTTGCGCTGGACGAATATCCCGACGTTGAAACTCACGCCCTCGACCTGCCCCGCATCGCGCTCTACCACAACTGGGTGAGCACGCAAAACGACGGCTGGATCCGCTACACCCTCGAGCAAGCGGAAGTTCCCTACACGTACATCAACGACGACGACATCCGCCGGGCCGGGCTGCGCGGCCACTTCGACGTGATCGTGATGGCGCATCTTGGCGCTTCGCTGAAGTCACTTATCCACGGGCGGGACACAAAATTCGGTCCCATGGCGTACACGAAGACGCGCCGCTTCGGCGCCCACGGCGTCCTCGATTCGAGCCGCGACATCACGGGCGGATTCGGCTTTCGCGGCATGGCTAACCTCGAAAGTTATCTCGATAACGGAGGCACGTTGCTGCTCATGGGAGGCGCGGGCCTCTTGGCAACGGACTCCGGTCTCCTGCGTAACGTCAGCTCGACA
The DNA here is from genome assembly GCA_964401695.1 of uncultured Nitrospirales bacterium. Classification (GTDB taxonomy): domain Bacteria; phylum Hydrogenedentota; class Hydrogenedentia; order Hydrogenedentales; genus JAPYPO01. The sequence goes on along the minus strand of CAYNZS010000044.1, from coordinate 13,401 downwards.
CGCGCCGGAATCGACACGCCCGGTTCGGCCATTCAGACCATGGTCGTTCGGCGCGACCACCCCATAGCCTTCGGCTTTGAAATTATCAATCATGTATTTCGCGTTAACGGCCCCGTGTACACCGTCCCCAAGAAGTACGACCACTGGATTGTGGTGAAGTACGGGACCAAGCCTCTGCGAGATGAGGAGGATGACGAGGAAGGGGAGGGAGAAACCAACGGGGAGGACGAAGAAACGGAAGGCAATGCTGAGAAGACCGCAGCCCCGAAGAAGTTCATGCTCAGCGGTTTCGTGGACGGGAAAGATGAGTTGGAAACGCGGGGCGCGGTTATCGACATTCCTCGAAACGCGGGCGGACGGGTCATCTTGTACAGTTTCAATCCCCTGCACCGGCACCTGAATCACGGTGACCATAACTACGTGTACAACGCGCTCCTACATTGGAACGATTTCCCCGAGCCGGAGCCTAAGGATCATCCTATGTTGGCGAAGGACTGATTCCTCGCGGGGATGGCGCCCCAGTTCTGCGCAAGAAACACGGCTCAGGTTAAGGGGATCATCTGAATGTGGGACCGCCGGGGCGTCGGTCGAACGCGCGAAGACTTTCGCGGTCTCACCCGCAACTCAAACAACGTCAATCGAAAGCGATACACAGATGTTTCCTACGAGTCGGAACTCGCTGAACGGACAATCGGGAGAAGATCGCCGGATCGAGTTGTATGGTCCGCTCTCAGAGGACGCGCCGGAGGCGAATGGCTAGTCACGGTAGGACCAGAGACTCGGCACCGCTATTGCGCCACGTCCATGGCCCTCGTTTCGCGCACGACGGTCACCCGAATCTGGCCGGGATAGGTCACCTCGGATTCGACCTTGCGCGCCACGTTCCGGGCGAGCTGCTGGGCTTGGGCGTCGTTGACCACGTCGGGCACGACCACAATGCGGATTTCGCGGCCAGCCTGGATGGCGAAGGATTTTTCCACGCCGGGGAAGTCCTCGGCGATTTCCTCAAGTTGCTGGATGCGTTTGATGTAGGTGTCGATGGTCTCTCGCCTTGCTCCCGGTCTCGCTGCGGAGAGGGCGTCTGCCGCCTGAACGAGCACGGCGATAACGGAATCCTGGGGCATTTCGTTATGGTGAGAGCCGACCGCGTTGGAGACCAATTCGCTTTCCCCGTGGCGTCTGCAGATGTCGTAGCCCAACACGGCGTGCGAGCCTTCGACCTCATGGGTGAGGGCCTTGCCCATATCGTGGATGAACCCTGCCCGCTTGGCCATTTGAACATCTACGCCGATTTCGGACGCCATGATTCCGCACAGATGGCAGACCTCTTGCGAATGGCGCAGCACATTTTGTCCATAGGACGTACGGAAATTGAGCCGTCCCATAAGCTTGACAATCTCCGGGTGCAGGCCATGCACATCGACCTCGAGGCAGGCCTCTTCGCCAAACTCCATAATATTCTTGTCCAATTCGGCGGCAACTTTCTCGGCTACCTCCTCGATACGGGCCGGGTGGATTCGGCCGTCCTGGATGAGGCGGTCGAGGGTGATCCGCGCCACTTCGCGGCGAATAGGGTCGAAGCCCGACAGGACCACCGCCTCGGGAGTGTCGTCGATGATGAGGTTAACCCCCGTGGCGCTTTCCAGGGCGCGGATGTTGCGGCCCTCGCGGCCGATGATGCGGCCCTTCATCTCGTCGCTCGGCAGGGCAACCACCGAAACCGAGTGCTCCGCCACATGGTCCGCCGCGCAACGTTGAATCGCTTCTGAGAGGATTCGCTTGGCCTTCTTGTCCGACGTGGCGGTCATATCGTCTTCGATCCGCTTGAGCTTGTGGGCCGTATCGCGGCGCACCTCAGTCTCGAGCCGATCGAATATGATTCGCCGCGCCTCCTCGGCCCTCATGCCGGAGATGGACTCGAGCATCTTCATCTGTTTTGCGATGAGCTCCGCCACCTGGTGCTTCTCGAGCTCCAACGCGTCACCGCGTTTGGTCAGAGATTCTTCCCTAGAGGTCAAAGAGGTCGCCTTGTCTTCGAGGACGTCGATTCGCTTATCAACGCTCTCTTCCTTGGCGAGGATTCGTTGTTCGAGGTTGTGCAGTTCCGAGCGTTGGCGCTGGGCCTCCTTGTCGACCTGTTGCCGAAGGTCAATTTCCTGTTCCTTGAGGCTCGTGCTGGCTTCTTTGAGGATGGTGGCCGCTTCGCGTTCGGCGTCTGAGATGGTTTGCGCGGCGTCGCGGCGTGCGCGACCTAGCAGGCTGGTGCCGATGACGCGCGTGAGTACAAATGTCACGACCATGCCCAGCACGAGGGCGAGGGCGATGACGAGGTATTCCTCGGGGGTTTGCGGTTGCATAAGCGGATCTCCTGTATGGACCTTATCGGTCTACGGGAGGCGCGAGAACAGCGAGCGGGGGGCATGGCCGGACTGTGGTTGCGCCCAGATGCGTCGGGATATTCCCGGGACATGGTACGCACACCAAAGTACGGGCTGACACGGGTATACCCTTGACAGGCCAGAAATCACGAGAGAAGATTCAATGCTTCCGAATGTGTCTAATCAATTGTAACGGAACGGTTTCGTGAATCCCTCAAGTACTTTTCGAACCCAATATAATCCAACAGGTATACCGTCATCGCCAGGATGGCGAGAACTTGATCGTGTAACGCCCTATCCAGCTTCGTGGCCAATCCGCTCGAAGCGGGCTGGCCCTCGCGCCTTTCCGATTGCAATATTTTTCCGAATACTGCTAAAAACCAAAGACGACCGTCTTAGTCGGCAGACACGGTCCGCCGCGGCAATCTGTCTGAACTCATTATAGAAGAAGGCACCTGGACAAGTCAACGGGGTTCAAGCTATTGACTGGTGTCTGCCTGCGGCTCGATTCCCGGTTGTTTTCTTTGCAGAATCCGTTCGAGGTTTTCTGCGTACACGCGGCGCAGAACGTCGTTCGGCAAAGCCAGTCCGCGAAGTTTCCCATAGAGGTTGTTGGCTCTCTTCAGGGCGTATGGCGACGCTTTCGCGGCCATCGAGAAGTAGTAGGTGTCCTTCTCCAGCCAATCGCGATTGGCCCGAATCACCGATTCGACCCACTCCTTCGTCTTTTCCTTGTTTCCCGTGACAACCATGTCGGTCCCGAATACAACGCGGTCGCTGTATCTCTCGAAGAACGACCGGAATAGCTCGCGGTTTTCGCTGACGATTTCGAGGCCGTGAACCAGTATGGCGCGGGTGCCGAAGCTGCAATCGATGTACAGATTAGGGTAGCGGTCGAGCAAATCCTGCAACTGCTGCCATCCGGGCGATTTTGGGCGGTAGAAGGCTACGCCAAAATGCGGCACGATCACCTTGAGATCGGGAAATTGATCCAACACATTCACGAACTGCTTGAGGTAGCGGTCGAAGCGAACATGCCAGAGGATCGGCAGCCCCTCTTCCTGGCAAAAGGCGTAAATTGGCAGCATATCTTCATGGTCGAGAGCGAGTGTGTACATGTTGCCGTGGCCGGAATAGAGCTTTAGGCCATCTATGCCTTGTCGTTCGTATCTCTTGAGCTTTTCTAGCTTGTTCGGATCTTCGGGGTCGAGTGTGCCGAATGGGATAATCTTGCCGGGGTTATCGTGCGACGCATCCAGGATTTCCTCGATATTCCAGTCGTAGAGATCGTGCATCCGCTTCTTGTCGCCGAGGAGCGTGTAGCCATTGCTGGCGACAAAGAGCGTTCGGTCGACTCCGGTTCGCTCGGCGGCTTGCAGGTATTTGGGCAGATGCGAGCGCTTGTAGAGGTGGTCGTGCCCGTTGATAATGGTGAAGCGGGGTCGTTGATCCTTTTGGGCGGACATGTCTATCCCGTCGTACCGGCGCAGGCGTTCCAATCGGTCGATGCGGTCAGTGAGAAGGAAGTAGGTGACGAGATTCGACCCCAGAAGAAAGAAGACGGCCACGATCCACAATTTGGTCGATGTCCGTGCGTCGCGCCTTTGCGGGACGGCCGGTTTCGCGTCCGTGCTCGATTCCGTGGTATGGGGTTGCGGGCCGCCTTGGTCTGTCATGGCAACGAATCTCCAACATCGGGTGTCGAATGGGCGAATATGGCATATTCCTCGCGATTTTGGGATGGTCTCGTACGGACTGTCCAATTTGGTAAGTTCACGGAGAGCGATGTGTTCCATCTTGTGAAAACTCCACGACCATTGGTCCAGCCAAGCCGGTATTCCGGCGCATATGGAGGAAGAGAGATGAAATACTTCAGTCTAGCGATTTGCATTCTGTTTGCCGTAGTTGGATTTCAGGCCGCGCAGTTTTCGGCGACGACTCAATCGACGAGCGCCGAGTACGCGCCCTCGGCCGAGGCGCTCCAACAGATTGTGGACGTTTACGTAATATACGTCAAACGAGCGCAGGCATGGGCCGACACCGGCCAAGGGACAACGGGCGATGTGAATCGGTTACGCGTACAACTTGCGGAAGCTCGTCGAGATCTGGCGATAGAACTCGACCAGCCGGAGCAGCTAGAGGAGGCGTTGATTCAACTGCGCAGGATCGTGGATCTATGGGAACACGTAGTCAAAGAACAAGAACTTCGACACAACCTTGGCCAAGGGAATCCTTTTGTTGACATAGAGGCCGAAGTCCAACTTATCAGTAGGCGCAATCAACTGAGTCAGGCCGAGGAAGCTGTATCGCGCGAATGAGGCCAGCCCGCCGTTCCGCTACGGCTTCCCCAGAAAATGCTCCATCGGGCCTAGGACTGCATAGTCGCGCAAGGCCATATCGAGCTTTCGGAAGGTGGCGGTTTGTAGATCGACGCGCACGTCTTCGATGGGCTGCCAGCCCACGGATTCCTCGAAGGCGTATAGGCGAAGCGTTTCGACGTTTTCAGCTTCGACAAGGGCCGGATTGACTTGAATGCTAACGAAGGTCGAGCCTTCCACATCCCACTGATCGATCATGACCGAGAACACGTAGGTGAATTGGGCGAGCCCTTCGGGCAGCGGCGCGGGCGGCTCCTCTGCCGCCATGACTTGGGCGCGCACGGTGCGGTTCGTTCTGATATGGAATTCCGCGCCTGGCACGGGCGGAGCAAGTTCGAGGTTGTTTCCGATGCGCAGGGGGGACTGAATCGAGTCCTTGGGCGCGAGGAACAATTCCTTCGATCCCGTGGCGCGGCTCTTTCGCAACGCCGAAGGGCTTTCCGCGATCCATATGGCCTGCTTTCTCTCGGCTGAATTCTTCGCTTCCGTCGGCATTGGGAGGCCTTCGGCAGGGAATGAAGGTTTGGTTTCGGTTGAAGGCGCTTGCGGCCGGGGAGGCAGTTCGTCCAGCACAACCGTAGGCGGCGCTTCGGCGGGCGTATTCGACTCGGGTTCGGTTCCGAGCGCTGCGCCGATGTGGGGGGCCACGGGTGGCGAGGGTTCGTTATTTGGTTCCACAACGCCGGAAGGTTCGGCACCCGAAAGCTCGGGGCGCTCCAACGTGGGAGTCGGCAGACCTTCGATGGCAGCCGCTACCGAGTCCTCTGGCCGAACCAAGGGCGTGAATGGGAGCGCTGCTTCCTGAATGGGCTTGGGATTCAAGCGCGTATTAAAATTTCGGGTAACTTCGAGGCGCTCCGTAGGGGCCTCGGCCTTCTGTTCGGCGGCGCCAGGCCGTTCCTCGACGGGAAGGCTCAAGCCCGAGACCTCCCCCGAGTAACCGTGCCGCTCCAATAGCGGCGTGTAGCCTCGCGGCGATGGCACCGTTGGGGTCTTTGTGAGCCCGCTGGACAGGAAATCTCCCGGATCGATTCGGCGACATTCGCGCGGACCGAGCACGGCGAAGATGCGAGGTCCGCCCACCCGCGCCGAGAAAGTCCGGTTCGCCCGGTCGAGGCGTTGTCCCGCGACCGGCACCCACCCGAGAGCCAGGCTGTACGCGTTGATGCCGAGCCGGGCGAGGTCCGATTCCGCGCAGAGTTCTTCGGGCACCCGCATCTCCATGGCGATCTCCAGGTCCGCGTTGCCAGCTTCGATGATCGGTTCCATGTGCGGACTGAAGGAAACCGCGCCCAGGGGAAGCGCGTCCGTCATTTTCGCGGTCGTGTCGAGACGAACCTTCACGGGAGCGGTAGCCTGTACCAAGAGGACGGCGTCGCCATTGGGCGGGCGCAGGTACATGGACTTGCCCAACGCCATAGCCGCATGGCTTTCCACGTCGCGTCGCTCGTAGTGGGTAAGTTTGAGCCGGCCTTCCAGCATCAGGTCCAATTGGTCGTCGTAGTGCTCCGATGCAGGGACTTCGGATGCGCCAAATGGAGACATGCTGGCCGCGTGCGGCGTGTCTCCGAACCGGACGACCATGGCAAATCCGTATCCCGCGGTGACGGGCCATTGGCCCTCGCCGTCGTGTTGATCGGAGGCGCGGAACAACGGTTCGCCGGATGTCGCCCCGCCGAGGGGGGCGGTGCGCTGCCCCCTGGTCAAAGCGTGGACCTCGCCCCAGGGCACGTTGAGCGTTTGAAAGTCGTTCTTCAACCTCATGACCGCGCGGTTGGCCGCCCGCAGGGCGTGCTGTTGGATGTCAGGGCTATTCTCGCGAAGCAGATCGTAGAGCGCCGCTTCAGAGTGCATGGTGGCATGACCCGTTGAGCGGAAAGCGGACCACCACATGTGGAAGTAGGTCATAGCCGTGCTTTTCGGTTCGGCGAGATAGTTCCAATCGCGGAGCATGTCGAAGGCCACCTCGAGGTCCGGATGGCTGGCGGCCATGAATTCGCTATGGGTCTCCGAGAGTTCGAGCAGGTAGGGCACGGCCACCACGGCGAAGGGCGCAACCAAGTCGTACAGCATGGACTGGTGATCCGTGAAGCTGCGCGGGCCTTGCACAAGCAGTTGGCGGACGCGTTTCGCCCGGTAAGAATCGGCGTCGCGCGCAAACCATAAGGGCCAGTCGCCGGGACCCGCCCCCGACTTTTCCGTGGCCATCCAGGGCGTGGTGGCGCAGGCCTGAATGTAGCCCGAATCGGGGTTGGTCAGCGTGGGCAAGTCGCCTATCGGGACGAGTGCGCCCCACTGTGAATTCGAGTCGAGCGCGGACAACGGTTGATCCCAGGGCGTCACGGCGGAATAGGCGGCAAATTGAGCGCCCTGCGCGGGGGCGACGTCGAACTTCTTGCCCACCTTGGCATTGTAGAGGTAGAAAATGTTGCCAGCGCCATCCGCGTATACGATATGGAAGCACGGGAGTTGTCGCAAGGCCAGCGCGTCTTGGAACTCCTGCAAGTTCTCCGCCGCGCCCATCATGTAGAGTTGACGCAACGCGCCGAATTCGTTGTAGCCTCCGATTCGGTAAGAGAGATCGCGTCCGCGCCGCTGCGCGATGACTGGCCCGCGGGCCGTTCGTTGGCGCTGCGCGTAGCGCCGTTCAAAACCTGCGTCCGTGTGGACGTAATACTCCTTCGCGTCTTTGAATTTGTACACTTCGTAGGCCAACGCCAGATCGATTCCTTTCGCGTTTACCGCGTTTGGGTTCGAGGCAGGCAACACAACCTCCGGCTCGACATACACATCGGCGAAGTCAGGCTCGTTCGGCGCCAACGCCCAACCCAGCGACGCGTTATGCCCTTGGAGGATGAAGGGCAACCCGTACAGCGTTGCCCCAGCCACGTTGACATCGTGCGTTGCCAGATGAACTTCGTACCACCGGAATACGTCGTCGTAATTCTCGTGTGGATTGATGACGAGGGTCGCCTCACCGGTGTCCGACAGCTTAGGCCCAACGGCCCACGCGTTGGCCGACGGCGTGCCGCGCGGCCGCTGCCACGCGCCAGGCAGGTCGAGGGGGGCCATACTCATCAGATAGGCGTGCGTGAGCGCGAGAATATCCGGCGGGCTGACCGGCTCGACCCAATCGGGCTTGTCGGCGGCGTTCTCGAGTAACCACGAGTTGGCGCCGAGCGCGAAGCCTTCGCACAGATCGCGCGTCAGGGAATCGGCATTCGCGTAGGCCGCGCGCGCCAGGTCGTCATGACCCAGGCGCAGGGCCATCTCGTCGGACGGCACGTAGTCTTCGCCGAACAATTCCGCCGCGCGGCCCTTCGCGACGCGGTACGCGATAGACATGCCTTCCATGTGGTCTTCCGCCTGCGCATACCCTAGGGCAAAGGCCATCGCGCGGGCATTGTTGGCGTAGACATGGGGAACGCCCCACTCGTCGCGATAGAGGGTCGCCTGCTCCCAGAGGGTATTGGGGTCGTTGGCAGATTGGGCGGCGGCCCCGGCGGCAAGTGCGGCCCCGGCAGCAAGTGCGGCCCAAACAACAAGTGCGGCCCAAGAAGTTAAGGCGCGTTGAATCACGGCGAGTCCCCGGATATAGAAGCTGCTCCCCAATATTAGAGCACAAAAGGGTAGAGAAGGCAAAGGTTCTGTGGGGTCGTTAAGGACATGAAGGAGGATTGATCGCCCGATTTGGCTCGGACAGTTGCAGGAAGACGTCAGTCCACGGAGGGCCCGTAGGTCGCCGGGACGGGGATATCGTTCAACCGAAGGTACACTGTCAATTGTCCCCGGTGATGAATCAAGTGATGGAGCAGCATGCCTTTCAGCATCGCCACGCGCGGACCTTCCATTGCAATGTGGCCGTCCATTTTCATGAGCCAGGCGGCCGTCATTTGCGCGTCTGTCTGCGCTTCTAGCATATTAAGGAACTCGGAGGAGGCGGAGTCGAAAGCCTCAAGCAATTGCTGGCTGGACGTCGCTTCGAAGGGGGTGTAATCGGCCATCTCCATCTCGAAGAAATCGGTCTCTATCATCATCTTTCCCCAGCTGAACATCTCGGCCATATGAGACGCCAACCGGCCAAGGCTCATCGATTTTTCGTGGGGTCTGAAGTCGAACTTGTCCTCTGGAATCCGCTCAAGGCATTGGCGTATGACCGCGGCCTCGTCGGTCAACTCATGGGCCAAGGCGGCGGCGATGATGGTTGGGGCCATGGAATTTGCCTCCTTACGAACATCTCCTTATTCTTCGCGGTTCACTTCGTCGCCCGAGAGCCTCGTCCCTTGGCGTCCCAATTCGATCAGGCCGAGCCGCTCGACTCGAAGCGCGTAGACGCCCGTGACGATGAGCGGGAGCAAATTCATTATATACGTCACAATGGCGAAAGCCTTGGCGCGGTCCGGATCGATGTCCGGCACGAGCATGACGAGGCCCACCACGATGGGAAAGGTAAACTGCGGGATGAGGCCCGGTGGGCCAGGAATCGCAATAAAAATGGCTATCAAGGTTTGCATGACGAAGGCAGTGTGCCACGGACAATCGATTCCATAGGCGGCATACAGTCCCAGAAGCATAAGCACAGCACATCCCCATACCGCAATTGAAAGAGCGATGGCTTTCGTCATATCCAGCGGGGATCGGAATATATAAAGCCCATCGGCGAAGTGGTCGATGATGCCATGGAGCCGCCCAGACAGCCGCTTCGACACCGCGCCCACCACCGCATCGGAGATCCGAAGCAGCAGGTTGCGCTTCACGAAGAGAATAACGAAGGCCGCCACGATACCGAGAATTGTCAAGAACGCGCTTGACGCGCCCATTCGGTAGAATTCGTAGGGTAGAACACGATCGGCGTCCGTGCCAAACGTCGCCGCCGGAATCACGACATCTTCGGTCGGCTGATAGGCGATCAGGCCGACCAGCATTATCGCTATCAGACCGAACAAATCGGTCACGCGGTCTAGGGCGACCATCGCGAAAGTCTTCGAGAAGGGGATCTTGGTCAGGCGCGTCAGCACGACGGCGCGGATGACTTCGCCCAGCCGCGCGGGCAACGTGAAATTGGCGAGGAAGCCGATCTGGGTCGCGCTGAACATAGGGCGAAAATCGACTCGTTCGGTGGCCCGAACAATGTACGACCACCGTTGAACGCGGATGGGAAAACTCAACCAAATGGGAACTTGGGCCAGGATAAACCATCCGGCGCGAACCTCGCGGATCGCATCCCAGACAACCGACCAATCCGTATTGCGAAAGAGGAGCCACACAATCAGGAGGCCCAAGGCCAATCCTACGGGGCCCTGAATCTTTTTTATCATGGATAAGGGTGCGCTCCGAGGTTCTATGAGAATGGGGCCGGACCCGCTTGAGCTGCGCCCCCCATACCAAGTCCGCTTTCGAACGGCCGCCCCGGCGCAGCGGATCATTTCACGTTCCATGGCGCGGGGTCAATGCCGCCGTTTTCGGCTTCGCACGGATATCCGCGCCTCGTTGTCATCGGCGTTGCCGTGGGGCGTATACTAAGTAGACACCCGCGACGGCAAAGCAGGCGGCGGTTAACGGTCGAATCGCATGACCGTAGGTGGGGCCGCCACCGTGAGGCGCGGATCGCGGCCGGCAATCACGTGCAGCAAGTATGTTGTACGGATGATGCCAGCAGCTAGTCAACAGAGGGGAAAACATCATGAAGCCGTACGAGAATTCACTGGACTATCACCGAAGCGGCCGTCCGGGAAAAATCGAAGTAATTACGACTAAACCATGCCAGACGCAAGAGGACCTGTCGCTGGCTTACACGCCGGGCGTCGCGGAGCCGTGCCTTGCCATCGAGAAGAACCCGGATGACGCCTACGAATACACGGCGCGCGGGAATCTCGTAGCCGTCGTGACGAATGGAACCGCCGTGCTCGGCCTGGGCGCGATCGGGCCGTTGGCAGGCAAGCCGGTAATGGAAGGCAAAGGGATTCTGTTCAAAAGATTCGCCGATATTGATGTCTTCGATATCAAACTCGACACGTGCAAAGCAATATGGGGAGACATGGGCTTTCGTTGCATCAAGGAGATGGTATGAAGAGAGTAGCGCCCGAGGCGGTGGGATGTAACCGGGTCGATGTGTCTAGAGCGGAGCGGGATTCCTGCACGGAATTCTATCTGACCGGCTCGATAACGAGCGACACTGCCGAGGATTCGTCGATGCGTGCCATCTTCTCCGAATTGGCCACAATCCTCGCCCGCGACGGAATTGAGGTGATCCAGGAGAAAGTGTACGGACGCCACACCGCGAAGGAGGCCATCATGAAAGCCCGCGATGCCGCGTTGGCGGAGCATGGCCTGGACCCGGCGTTGCCCGTGACTTTTCTGGACGGAACCCCGACCCGGCTCGGAGACTTCGCGGGCTTCCAGTTGTGGGGCGTCGTTCCGAAACCGGGAAAAGACCTTCAGGTCACAATGATCGAGAACTGCCTCGGGACCAGTGGGCGGTGTCTGGCGGGCAAAGATTTCCGCTTGCTCTATTTCCCCATGGTCAACGGCGCGTGGGCCGACGGCTCCTTGCCCGAATGCGTTACGGGACAGGCCAACCAGATGTTCGAGAACGCCCGCGCGACGTTGTCTGCCCACAATCTCACGTTTCAAGATGTGCCGCGAACGTGGATCTATTTGGCGAGGATCTTGGATTGGTACGGAGAATTCAACCGGGTCCGCACCGAACACTTTGAAAAAGCGGGCCTGCGGCGCGACGACCGCGCAACGGTGTTCCCCGCCAGCACGGGCATTCAGGGCCAATCCAACGATGAAGAATGCGTCATGGATATATTGGCCTTGGAGAACTTGGAGGAGGGCGCCGTCGAAGTGGCGGCCGTGCGCGAGACCTCGCGCCAAAACCAGGCCTTCGCCTACGGGTCGGCTTTTTCCCGCGCCATGGCTGTCACGCGTGAAGGTGTTAATACTCTGTACATCTCGGGCACGGCAAGCATCGGCGCGAAAGGCGAAACGTTGTATCGGGGCGACCCAGAGGTACAGAGCGTCGAGACGCTCCTGAGCATCGGAGCGTTGCTCGAGGATCAAGGCGGCAGCCTGGAAGACATCTGCCAGGCCACTCTATTCTGCAAAGACCGCGAGTCGTTCGAAGCCTACGAACGCGTGGTCCGGCAGCTCGGCGTACCCCATTTTCCGACAGTCAGCGTTATCGCGGATATCTGCCGGCACGACCTGTCCATCGAGATTGAAGCCATCGCCGTCATCTGAGAAGTAGATCGACGCAGCCTCCCCTTGTCTCGTTCTCGCGGTCCTCCGCGGGAACGCATAAGCTCGGAAGAGGACCCCGGCGGGGCGCCAACCTCGAATCGAGCGTTGCCATCCGTTAGACTGGGCTAGCTTTTCCATCGGTTGACAACCATGAGGAGAACGGGCATGGATTACACGGAAATCATATACGACGTTGCCGACAATATAGCTACTGTCACGCTGAACCGTCCGGAGAGGCTGAACGCGTGGACCGGCACCATGGACCGGGAATACCGCCACGCATTGGCCGACGCCGAAACGCGCGAGGAGGTGCGGGTCATCATCTTGACGGGGGCGGGAAGAGGGTTCTGCGCGGGCCTTGACACGGATCAATTGACCAAATTGGCCCAGGGGAGCGAGGAGATCTCCGACCCGTTGGGCGCGCAAGACCCGGCGCCGCACGACGAGCCCCTTCGGTCAAATTTTGGACAGGGCATCTCGTTCCCGCCCGCCATCAACAAGCCGATTATCGCAGCCATTAATGGGCCGGCCGCCGGCCTCGGCCTTGTCAACGCCCTCTTCTGCGACATCCGGTTCGCCAGCGACACGGCCAAGTTAACCACCGCGTTCGTCCGGCGCGGCCTCATAGCCGAATTGGGCATCTCGTGGATATTGCCCCGGCTGGTTGGACTGCAGAATGGCTTGGACCTGCTGCTCTCGGGCCGGATAGTCACGGCCGATGAGGCGAAAGAGATGGGACTCGTGGGCCGGGTACTGCCCGCCGCCGATCTCATGGACGCGGTCTGGGAATATGCGAGGGAGATGGCCGTCTATTGTTCGCCCCGCAGCACGGGCATCACCAAGCGGTTGGTCTATGACGCCATATTCACCGATCTCACCGAGGCCATGCACGCCGCCGGCGTACAGGTGGCGACGAGCATTAAATCCGACGATTTCAAGGAGGGCCTTGCGTCGTTCCTGGAGAATCGAACACCTCGGTTCACGGGGAAATAATCCTTGTTTGACACCACGGTCAGAAGTCGGCAATCTCGATAAAAGCACAGCGTCGTCATTCTGAACGAAGTGAAGAATCTCTTCTCCGCCAACGACTTACGCACGAAAGAGATCCTTCGCACCCACTCAGGATGACAGCCTTGGCGGCACGGAGATAGCCCTTCTCGATCTCTGCTTAGCCTGGTTATCTCACCGATTTCCGTAGCGAGACGGTGGAGAAGGTTGGTATGTCGAGACTTATTCGAAGCCTTTCGGACGACAGCGTGGCCGGTCACGCCGAGGTCGAAAGGCGAGAAAAGTCTCGTCAGAGCGGCCTTATTCGCCGTCGCAGTAGAAAAGCGGTGAGATATCCGGGTTAGCAGCCCGTGGTAAAAGTCCGATTTTGTCTCATCGAAAGTATTGACAGA
>CAYNZS010000043.1:0-19237 GCA_964401695.1 uncultured Nitrospirales bacterium | reverse complement strand
GCGAGGATTTTTTGGTGCCGCTTCGTATCTATAATTTCTTAAAACGCTCTAGCGGCCTCCTCTATACTCACAAAAAGCCCTGCCCGTGGTGGTCACGGGCGTCCATATGGGAAATGTCAGTTGAAGAAAGGCGAAGCCCTCCAGTCATCTTCCGCAACGCCGTCTACATCGGCGAAGGGCAGAAAAGTAGCGCGAGGAGGTTCCTTGTTTTCGCCAAGTATGTTGGGGTCCTCGAACTCCGCCGGAAATTCCTGCAACGGCATCTGTTGACCTCCTTGCGAGTCTCCGTGCGTGTCCGATTTCGCGGGAAGTGCATGAGCCCAATCCGAGTAAACAACTACCGCGAGAACGGCCAATACCAGGCGCACGACAAGCGCCTGCATCACAAACCTATCGTCTGACATCTTCTTGGTTTCCTCTGATTCCGAAAATGGATGAGAAGCTGCACTCTACATGTCAACTACAACACAAAGTGAGAGAGAACACGATCCGCCTGTTTCAAGCCCAAAGACCCACCACCGGTTGGAAGCCCGTACCTCACTCCAGTCGAACCGACGATGAAGGGAGCGCACAGGGCGGGCTAGTCTAACGGATGCCGGGACCCAGTTCGAATTGGATGTGACGGATTCGCATACCGGAGAGAAAGGTGCTGGTTGATAGAATCGGACGAGGCGGCGAAATCGAGACCTTTGGAGATTGGCCAAAAGCAGACTCGAACGGGATGGCAGAGCCGGTGGCTTAATGATGAGTTCAGCCGTTGCGCTTTTCGAAGTCTGCCATGAAGGCCAGGAGCGCGTCAATCCCCTCGCGCGGAAAGGCGTTGTAGATGGACGCGCGTAATCCGCCGACGGAGCGATGCCCCTTGAGGCCCTTGAGCCCCGCGTCCCCGGCTTCTTTGGCAAACTGAGCTTCAAGCTCCGGCGTGGGCAGGTTGAAGGTTACGTTCATCAAGGAGCGATGGGCTGGGTCAGCCGCGCCGCTATAGAACTCAGTCGAGTCAATCGCGGAGTATAGGGCAGCCGCCTTCTCCTCGTTCCACTTTTCTATCGCGCTCACCCCGCCTTTCGCGAGAACCCAGCGCGTGACCAAGCAAACAACGTAGATGCTGAAGCACGGCGGCGTATTCGAGAGCGAGTCGCTGTCGACGTGCGTCTGGTAGCGCAGAACCGACGGCAGTTCCTTCGCTCCCCGCTCCACGAGATCTTTGCGAATAACGATCGTCGTCACACCCGCCGGCGCCATGTTTTTCTGAGCGCCAGCGTAGATGATGCCGAATTTGGAGATATCCAACGTTCTGGAGAGAACGTCAGACGACATATCGGCCACAAGCGGCGAATCGCACTCGGGATAGGCCTTCCACTGGGCGCCCGAGATCGTCTCGTTGCTCGTCAGGTGAAGGTACGCGGCGCCGTCCGTCAGATCGAGCGCGTCCAGCGAAGGCACGCGGGTGGGTCGGTCCTTGTCTGTGTCGGCCGCGATGTGAACCTGCCCGACACTCTTAGCTTCGGCGGCCGCCTTCTTTGCCCACGAGCCCGACAACGCGTAATCCGCGGTCTGCCCTTCTCCGAGGAAGTTCATGGGAATCATCGCGAATTGATGGCTCGCGCCCCCCTGGAGGAGGAGGACCGCATAGTCATCGGAGACCGAGAGTAGTTTGCGGAAGTTAGACTGCGCTTCATCGTGAACAGCGGCATATTCCGCCCCACGATGGCTTGCCTCCATGATTGACATGCCGGAGCCTTCGTAGTCCAGCAACTCTTCTTGCGCTTGCCGTAAGACTTCCTTAGGCAATACCGCTGGCCCTGCGTTGAAATTGTAGATATCGCTCATTTGGTGCATGACTCCCTGGCGCGCTCGATTGGAATTTCTGGGAACTGATCTGGAACGGGAAAGGCCGGCCGCACACCCATTCGCCGCGGCTCGACAAGGATCGGAACTGCATATTCTATCGCAGCCGGGCTGGACGATCAAGAACGTGTCGGGGTCCCTGCCTGCGTGAACACCTGAACATGCGCATCCATACCATGAATCACGGGCAGGATGCCCGTGCCACATTCCCGGTTGTCTCACCGGGTCAATCCCGAGGCCGGGACAACAGTCGATACCGAACAGTTCATGAGAATCTGCTAGGCGGCTCCTCGTGTCCGTACGTCTCCAGATAGGCCAGCGCCTCTTCGGCATTGGCCGCAACATGGAACACCTCTAGATGCCCGGACTCCGCAAAACCTTCGTCGATCATGTGCTCGAAGAACCTCAGTAACGGTTCGTAATAGCCCAAGGTATTGATGAGAACGACCGGCTTTGGGTGATAGCGCAACTGCCTGAGCGTCAGGTGTTCAACGATTTCCTCGAGCGTTCCGAATCCGCCGGGCAAAGCGATAAAGGCATCCGAGAGCCGATCCATTTCCGCCTTGCGCTCGCGCATCTCCTCCGTAACGATCAATTCGTCGGATTCCTCATAGGTGACGCCTGCTTGATTCAGCGCGCGCGGGATCACGCCGCCGACCTCGCCACCGTGCGCGTGAACGGCCCGGGCCACCGTTCCCATCAGGCCAATGGCGCCCCCGCCAAAAACCAGTCGATAACCCAGCCGCCCCAGCAAGACGCCCAGGGCCTCCGCTGCCTCGCGGTACGCCGGATCGAGAGCGTCGCTCGATGAGCAGAACACGCAGATTGAATGGAACGCGGGCATAGCCTTCGTATCCTTTCGCGAGCGGGCACGGAGCCACAACAAGAGCCTGGCCGGGGGAGTTTACGCATAGCGATTCAAGAATGATACTATTCCCTCGCTCGAACCATAAGCGAAAAGGGAACTCTATCATGCGATACGCGCAATTTGGTCGCACCGGGGTTCAGGTGTCGGAGCTCTGCCTCGGGACGATGACCTTTGGAAACGAGGCGGACGAGGCAGCCTCGGGCGAGATCATGGACCGAGCTGTCGAGGCGGGCGTCAATTTCTTCGATACAGCCGACGTCTACTGCGGCGGCCTCACCGAGCAGATTACCGGCCGTTGGCTCAACGGGCGGCGCGACCGGATTGTTCTCGCGTCGAAAGTCCACTATCCCACCGGGAATGGCGTCAACGATAAGGGCAGCAGCCGCATCGACGTGCACCCCGCCTACATAGAGCGGTACAAGAATCCGGAGTACATGGAAATCAGCACTCGTTTTGTGGCCTACGCCGAAGAGAAGGCCCTATCGCCCGCGGCGTTGTCCGTGGCCTGGGTCGTCGAGCACCCGGCCGTGACTTCGGCCATCGTGGGCGCGCGGAACGTGGATCAGATTGACGTGGCCTTGAGCAGTCAGGACATCCCGATGGACGCCACGATGTGGGGCGAGATTACTGCGCTATCTCCCAAAATGCCGATAGCGACCGATCGCGAACAGGGGCCATTTCGGGGATTGTCTGTTAAGAAGTAGCTGTGGTTGGCGGCGGGCTTTCGCATGACTCCAAAGATTGTGGATAATTGCGTAGTCCCCGAGGTCGACGAAGGATTTGTAGCGGCATGATGGCCCGACACGCAATGGAAAGCAGAACGGACAGCCTCTACCCCGCAGGGGAGGCGATCATGATGCGTAATCCAATTCGGCAGCCATCCCTTCCCGCGATCTGCGCGATCATCGCGTTGGCCCTGTGGATGCCGATCCGTTCGTTCGCGCAAGAACCATCGAACGACACGGTGGACTTGGTCCCCGTGACCGGCATCGAGGGGCCGGAACTGTCCTTCGACTTTCCCGGTCTATCGGTTGGCGTGGCGGAGTATGCCGAAGGCCCCACAGGCTGCACCGTGATTACTTTCGACAAACGAGCACGCGCCACGGCAGATGTGCGGGGCGGCTCCGTCGGGACTCACGAAGTCGCGCGGCTCATGGGAACGTGGGCGGAGATTGACGCGATCTGTCTCGCTGGCGGTTCGGCCTACGGGCTCGAGGCCGCGTCGGGCGTGGCCGCGGAATACTTGGCCGCGCGCAAGTACTCCAAGCATTGGGCTCAGATTGCGCTTGTGCCCGGCGCGATAATCTACGATTACCCTCGCCGCGGCAATTCAATATTCGCGGACAAGGCCCTCGGGCGCGCAGCCTTTCGAGCGCGGCGGACCGGCGTGTTTCCTCTCGGCCCTGTCGGCGCGGGGCGGATGGCCTCCGTGGGCCTGGACCGCGAGTCTTCCGGGCAAGGCGCCGCCTTCCGCAAGATCGGCGACATCCGCGTTGCGGCATTTACTGTCGTGAACGCGCTAGGGGCCGTGGTCGATCGCCGCGGCCAAGTGATCCGCGGCAATCGCTCGGGTTCGGAGCGCGTTCTGTCCATCGAGCACGCCCTCGAGCGGCTTTCCGGCGTGTCCACTTCGGCTCCCGGCAATGGAAACACTACGCTGACCGTCGTGGTCACAAACGTATCCCTGAGCAATCGGCAGCTGCGCCAACTCGCCAATCAGGCACATAGCTCGATGGCGCGGGCCATCCAGCCCTTCCACACAGAGAACGATGGGGATCTCCTCTTCGCCGTGAGCACGGGCGACATCTCAAGCGACCGTGTGTCGGCAATGGACCTGGGAACCGTCGCGTCCGAACTCCTCTGGGACGCGGTAATAGCGGCCGTATCGCAGGAGCCTCGCTGATTCCATGTCCTCCGCCGAAATGCTCGAGGTGATGAAGCGCTACTGGGGGTATGCCACGTTTCGCCCCCTGCAAGAGGAAGCGATGACAAGCGTCCGGGACGAACGCGACTCCCTGGTCGTATTACCCACGGGCGGCGGCAAGTCCCTTTGCTTTCAAGTTCCGGCAGTCCTGCACGAGGGCATGACCCTCGTCATTTCCCCGCTCATCTCGTTAATGAAAGACCAGGTGGATTCGCTTAAGGCCGTCGGCGTGGAGGCGCGCTGCATCCACAGCGGCCTGACCCCGGAGGAACGGCGGAAAACGAACGACGCGATACGGTCCGCGGCCGTGCACCTGCTGTACGTCACGCCCGAACGCGTCGTGATGCCAAACTTCATAGACTACATGCGCGAGCATGGGGTGTCGTCCATCGTCATCGACGAGGCCCACTGCGTCAGCCATTGGGGCCACGATTTCCGACCGGAATACCGGGAGCTGAACCGGTTGCGCGAGGCCTTTCCGCATATCGCGGTCCATTGTTACACCGCCACGGCCACGCCGCCCGTGCGCGACGACATCGTCCAGTCGCTCGGACTCCGCGATCCCCGGATATTGGTCGGCTCTCCGGACCGGCCCAACCTGGTGTTCTCGGCCGAGCGGCGCGAAGACGAACTCGCGCAGGTCTTGGGCGTGATGGCGCGGCATCGGGGCGAATCGGGAATTGTATACTGCATTACCCGCAAGAAGGTCGAGGCGCTCTGTGAGGAATTGCGGGCGCTGGGACACGCCGCCTTGCCCTACCACGCCGGTTTGAGCGACGAGATGCGCAAGGCGCATCAGGAGGCCTTTTCCCGGGACGAGGCGGAGATCATAGTGGCGACGGTGGCCTTCGGTATGGGCATCGACAAGCCCGATGTCCGCTTTGTCGTGCACACGGGCATGCCGAAATCAATCGAACACTATCAACAGGAAAGTGGGCGCGCCGGCCGCGATGGGCTCGAGGCGGAATGCCGTCTGCTATATTCGGGCGCGGACTACGGCCTGTGGCAACGCCTCATGGGCGATCTAGAGGGCGAAGCGGCCGAAGTATCCCGAAAGAAACTGAACGATATGTGCGGCTACTGCATGGGCGTCGAGTGCCGGCATAAAGTCTTGATGAAATACTTCGGCGAAACGTTCGAGAAAGACAATTGCGAAGCCTGCGACTTGTGTCTCGGTGACGGCGCTCTGCTTGAAGACGCGATGACCGTAGCGCAGAAGATACTCTCCGGTGTCGTGCGATTGGACGGCGTCGCTGGGCCGACGTACACCGCCCTCGTGCTCACCGGTTCGAAAGAGGAACGCGTTGTCGCCAAGGGACACGACCAGCTGAGCACCTGGAACATCCTCGGCGAAAACAGTAAGGAAAGCGTCCGAGATTGGATCGAGCAACTCGTGTCGCAGGACTATCTTGAGAAGGTGGGCGAGTACAACATATTGAACGTCACGCCGAAAGGGAACGCCGTAATGCGCGGCGACGAAACTCCGCGGCTGCTCCGGGCTATCGAGAAGGCATCGAGGCGTAAGAAACAGAAGGCGTCCGCTGCCGAAGCTCAGTCATGGGAAGGGGTGGACCGTGAGTTATTCGAAGCGTTGCGCGCGTTGCGGAAGAGCATCGCGCAGGAAAACCACGCTCCGGCTTTCACCGTGTTCGGCGATGCAGCGTTGCGGGATATGGCGCGGCGAAAGCCCGCGACCCCCGGCGAGTTTCTCGAGGTGCGCGGCGTTGGCGAGAAGAAGTGCGAGGACTTCTCCCACGTATTTCTGCCGGTTATCGAGGAGTACGTCGGCGAAGACGACGGCCGGAATGCTTAGATTCTCCCCATGCCGATCTCAGCATGTCCGGTCACCGGCATCAATACGGAAACAGCCGCCCGGCGCGGACCCTCAGTTCCGGCGTCGCCCTCGCCCTGTTCTCGAGGTTTCTGGAGATTGGAGGCCTATGCTATCATCGGCATTCGTCTTCTCCGACGTTCAGGCTGACGGTGGGTCGTCGGCACGGGGCTTGTCGCGCATTCTGAGAACGCTCTCCCGAAGGCTTAGTCTCTAACTACTGGTGTTGTATCATGAATATAGCAGTAATAGGTACAGGTAACGTGGGAGTGGTCGTGGGCACTGGGTTCGCCGAAAACGGCCATCGGGTCAGTTGCGTGGATAAGTCGGATGATCGGATACGCGCCTTGAGCGAGGGTGCGCTGCCGATCCACGAGCCCGGCCTCAAGGAATTGGTGGCGCGAAATATCGAGGAAGAGCGCCTTCGTTTCACAACAGACTTGAACGGCGCCCTTGGCGATTGCCTTATCGTCTTCGTATGCGTGGATACCCCCAGGGGCCCCGATGGGGAAGCCGATCTCTCGCAGATCTTCTCAGCGGCCGAGGGAATTGGTGACGCGCTGACGGACTATGCGGTCGTCGTCATGAAGAGTACCTGTCCGGTGGGTACCGCGGAGCGGGTTGAAGAGACACTTAAAGAGCGCGCGCCCTGCGCCTTCGACGTCGTGGTCAACCCCGAATTCATGACGGAAGGCAACGCGGTTGACGATTTCATGCGTCCCGACCGGGTCGTCATAGGCTGCAACGACGTGCGGATCATCGAGATCATCAAGGAGCTATATGCCCCGTTCCTGCGGTCGGGCAAACCCCTGCTCATCATGGACCCGCGCAGCGCGGAACTGTCGAAATACGCGGCAGCGCCACCCTCGGCGCCCGCATCTCGCTTATCAACGAAATCGCGAACGTCGCCGAAGCCTATGGCGCCGATATCAACCATGTGCGGCAGGCGGTGATGGCGGACACGCGGATCGGACGCGATTATTTTTACCCCGGTGTGGGCTTTGGAGGATCGTGCCTGCCCAAAGATATCTCGGCCTTGGCTGAACTCGCCAAAGAGAGGGGCCTCGTCAGCCACGTGGTCGAGGGTACGCTCAGCACCAATTGGAAGCAGCTGCAATCCTTTACCTCCAGCCTTCTCGCGGAGTTGGGCGATAATCCCTCCGGCAAGTCGGTGGCCATCTGGGGCGCGAGCTTCAAACTAAAGACGGGCGACTTGCACAACGCGCCAGCGCTGGCCGTCATCGACCGCTTGCTAGACGCTGGAGTGTCGGTGAAGGTGTACGATCCCGTCGCCGTAGACGACTTGCGCGGGCACTATGGCGACCGTATAGCGGTGGTGGCGAAGGTGTATGACGCGCTGGACTGGGCGGACGCGCTCTTCATCGCGACGGAGTGGCGCGAATTCCACAATCCCGATTTCGCACGGATGGCGTCGTCTATGAGGGGAAGGACCGTCTACGACGGCCGCAACCTCTACGAACCGAGGCGCATGGCGAAGCACGGATTCCGATACACGAGCGTGGGACGTCCAATCGTTCAGCCGGGTTAGCCAGGATATCTCACCGGTTTTCGTAGCGAGACGGGGGAGAAAAGCGGCGAGATATTCTGGCTAGCGTCTGACTTCTTAGGCGGCGCCTCTTCGGGCTGTCGAAACAGTGTTGCCATGGGGAACCACAACGCCATGACTAACCACGAGCCGGCGCGTCCGTGGAAACAGGCCTTTGCTCCGCGCCGCGAAGCGCTTCTCCTCGCTCTCGACCTTGGGGTCTGCGCCGGGAGCCTGGGAGTGGCCCTGCACCTTCGGTTTAATGGGGACATCCCGCCGCAACATCTTGTGCCTTATCTGACATGTCTTCCTCTCCTCGTGATATGGCGCGTACTGGCCGCGTCGGCCTTCGGACTCTACGATTTTCGCCACAGGCTTACCGTGTTGGACCATGCCTGTGGCGCGGCGGGCCTGGGCGTGTTTGGCGTGGGCGGCGGGTACGCCGCGCTCGCAATCTACCAACTCTACTACGCGCCTCACACCGAACTCTCGCGTCTCGCGGGCTCTATTGACGTGGCGATCCTCTTCGCATGGTTCTTCGTTTCGCGAGCGGCTATGCTCGGATGGCTTCACGCAACGCGCTACCGTGTGCGGGTGCTGCTCGTGGGCGATCGCGAAGCCTGCTCTGAGCTCGAAGAAGAGATCGACCGCTACGCCCCCTCCCTCGTCGAGGTCCACGGCACCGTCGCGGCTAGCTCCGCGGAGGAAAGCGGCGCCGCGGAGGCATCCATCGCCCAGTGTGAAGGGATTGACCAGATAATTCTGGTCCAGGTCGATTTACCGCAGGAACGGTTGCGAGCGCTTTTGGCCACTTGTGAGCAACGCGCGCGGGAGCTGTATCTCTACCCCGATCTAAACATGTCCATTTTGGCGAACGCGGACATGCGCAGCATCGCGGGCTTGCCGTTGATCGCGCTTGCGCCGGCTCTCGAATATTCGACCTATGGCGTCATAAAACGCATTCTGGATCTCGCCGCCGCAGCGCTCATCTTGACGCTTACCCTTCCATTCACCCTTGCCGCCGTCGTCGGAATCAAGCTAACTTCGCCGGGGCCGGCGCTGTTTCGGCAAGAACGGCTGGGGCTTCTGGGCAAGCCGTTTACGATCTACAAATTCCGCACGATGCGCTACGAAGCCGAACGCGACAGCGGTCCGGTGCTCTCGATACCGGAAGACGAACGCGTTACCCCCCTGGGGGGTTTCCTGCGCAAGATCCGTTTGGACGAAGTGCCTCAGCTCTGGAATGTCTTGTGTGGCGAGATGAGCCTGGTCGGTCCCCGCCCCGAACGCAAAGAGTTTTCCGACCGCTTTGCTCAGGAGAATCCGCTCTATGAACGTCGGACCATGGTACGCCCCGGCCTCACGGGCCTAGCGCAGATTCACGGCCGCTATGACACGGATTACACGCATAAGCTGCGCTACGACTTGACCTACATCAACAGCGTCTCGTTAACCACCGACTTGGCCATTCTCCTCGCCACGGTCCGAACGGTTCTTACGGGCCGCGGCGCCATCTGATTTCATGCCGGATCCCAGACGCCATGGACGCAATCTTCTTTCGGTGTTCGGGGCCGAAATCGCGCATAGGCTCTTCGCCGCGGTCTTCTTCATCTACCTCAACTACCGCCTCGCCGGAGAGGAGATGGCCTGGTATGGGGCCTTCGTAGCCCTGTTTCCATTTCTTGTCGTGCTGATCAACGCCGGCTACTCGGACGTTGCCGTTCGCGAAATCGCGAAGGACCACGCGCGGGCCGGGTCGATTATCGCTTCGGCGCAATGCCTGCAAGCCCTGCTCCTGTTGCCGCTAGTGGCGGTCGTTTACGGAGCGATGGTCCTTATTGATTCTCCGCGCCAATTCCTCTGGATTCTAGTCGCGGGGACATTGGCTGCCTTCTTCATGGCCCTCAGCCGAGTCCAGTTCGCGGCGTTCACGGCCCGAGAGCGTTTTGAATACCCAAGCGCCATTTCCGTAGCGACGCGTGGTTCGTACATCGTCGTGGCGATAGGGCTTCTGGAAGTCGGCGGCGGGGTACTCCAACTCATTCTCCTTCTGATTCCCTTCTACGCCGTCCAATGGGCCGTCGCGTTTCGATTGACACGGCGAGTCTCGGGGCCGGCCCACCCCGAGATCGCCGTTCGCGAAATGGCCTACCTCATCCGAAACGGATTCCCCATGGCCGTCGCGGGCGCGGCGGCAACCTGGTTTTTCGCCATGGACTTGCCAATTCTGCTCGCGGCCGGATCGAAAGATGTCGCAGCCGGCTACGCGGTAGCAATGCGCTTTCTGATCATGCTGATCGCCATCCCCGACGCGTTGGCGGCATTGTACTATCCAGCGTTCAGCCGCAAGGCCGTCGACTCCTACGCGGACCAAGCCGCGGCGTTGCTCACGCGGTTGCGCCTTGGCCTGCTTTTCGGCTTCCCGACGGCGGTGGGCGCGACTGTCCTGGCCGACCCCATAACGGCGCTGATCGCCCGCGACGCTTACGCCGGAGCGGCCCCCGCGCTGGCGGCGTTGACGTGGCTGCTGCTTATCGAGACGCTGAGCCGTACGCTCGGAGTATTCCTTCGTGCGCACTCGCTCCAAAAAGAATCGATGTACATCCGAGTCGGCTGTACGCTCCTAAAATTCGGGCTGGCCGTACCAGTCGTCAAAGCCGCCGGAGTCAACGGGCTTCTCGTACTCAGCCTCGGGTCCGCGGCCGTGTGCGCCCTCGCTACGTTTTATTTCGTAAACACGGTGTTGCCGCTGCGGACCATAGTGCGCGACGTAATATCCGCTTTCCTGCGGCCCGCGGCGGCCGCTACGGCGATGGGCGCGCTCCTTTGGACGATATCCGGCTACTCCTTAGCCGTGACCGTCCCGGCAGGTGTCGTGACTTTCGGAGCGGCCGCGTTCGGCTTGCGTGCATTTCCGCGCAACGACGGGCTCGTTGTTCTGCGGGCGATGGGATTTCGGATTCGGAAAGAACGTTCCTGAAGAGAGAGCCTCTTCCAAAGCTTGTAGCGTTGCGGTGGAGAAGGTTGCTATGACGCGGCTTATTCGAAGCAGGCGTTCAAAAGCAACACCTGCGGACGAAAGCGTGGCGGGTCACGTCGAGGTCGAAAGTCGAGAAGAGTCTCGTCAGAGTGGCCTTATCTGTCGTCTCTACTTCCTGAATTGGCTCACCCGTTCTTCCGTGTCATCGATCACATATGCCGTCGACGCCTCATAGTTCAGCCCTTCGTAGAGGGTCCTGCCTTGCGCCTCCCTGTACAGGTCCTTATAGGCCGCCAACGAACCTCCGCTGTTTTCCCCTAGGGTCTGCGTCAAAGCATTTACGGCCTCGTCCAACTCCGCTCTGGGCACGCAGCGAGTCGTCATGCCCCAATCGGCAGCCTCCCGGCCGGTAAATGTAATCGCCATGTACGACAATTCGCGGGCCTTCGCCATTCCCACCGCGCGGGGTAGCCGCTGGCTCATTCCCCAGGAGGGGCGCAGCCCCCATTTCGAGTGGGTGTCTCCGAATTTGGCTTCTTCCGCGACGGCGATAAGGTCGCAGGCGAGCGCGATCTCGAGGGCCCCGGTAAAGCAGAATCCATTGATCTTAGCGATGATGATTTTGGGAATGGTCTCGATCTGGACGATCAGCCTGCGCGCGGGATCATCCAGGATCGAACCCACGCCTCCTTCTTTGATCTTGCGGTCGCCAATCGACACAAGATCGACTCCGGCTGAAAAGGCTTTTCCCTCGCCGGTTAAAACGATTGTGCGCACATTCTCATCTTCGCCCGCATCTCTTACGGCCGCGTTCAGCTCCGCCAGCATCGTCGGTGTGATCGCGTTTAACTTGTCTGGACGGTTCAGCGAAATCGTCGCAACCGCTTCGTTCTTCGATAATAGAATTTCTTCATAACCCATGGTGATTTCCTTCTTGGTTTTGGGAAACGCCCGATTATCCGCGAAACTAATCGCCAGCGCAAAAGGATTCAGTCCGCATCGCTCACCGGTTTTCTGCGCTTTGCCGACCTCATTGGAAGAACGGACGTTGAGCCCGGCTGTCCAGTTCCTCTTGCCTGGACTAAAAGCCGCCTTGTTGCGGTCCGCTGAGCGCGAATCGACCGATTTCACCGCTCTGGATGAGGTCGATGAAGAGGCTGGTGACGGTGCAGTCCATGGTGACTCCAGCGCAGTGTTTCATTTTCTGGACAATAGAATCGGAGTCCATGCCACGGCGGTAGGCGCGGTCGCTTGACATGGCGTCGTAGGTGTCGGCCACGCTGATGATGCGCACCAAGTCATCCAGTTCATCGCCCTTGAGTCCGTCGGGGTATCCCGAACCATCGAGCCGTTCGTGATGAGAGCGCACGACTTTAAGATGGTCTTCGGTTAGGAATTCGATCGGTTTAAGTACATCGTATCCGATAACAGGATGAAGTTTGATTTGTTCCCAGTCTTCGTTCGAAAGTTTCTCGGCTTTGTGAAGGATGGTGTCGGATAGCCCGATCTTGCCGACGTCGTGCAACATGGCTCCGAGGCGAAGGGTCTCGACATCGGTAGCGTTCATGCCCATTTTTATCGCAGCCATTGCGGAGAAGTTGCGGACACGTTCGCTGTGGCCGTGGGTGTAGGTATCTTTAGCCTCCAAGACCAAGGTCATGGATTTCAAAGTCGCCAGGTGCGCGTCCTTCACATCCTCAAGAAGACGGACATTTTCCAGAGCGATGGCCGTGTGGTTGGCCATGATGCTCAAGGTCTTGAGGTCGCCCTCGGTGAAGTAGCCTCCACTTTGCTTTCGATTCACGTTGAGAACGGCCACCACACGATCCCGGCCGTTGCCCGACGCCTCGGTACGGGCCGCGTCCGAACTCAGCTTGCGTTCGAGAGGCAACGATATGAACGACGCGTCTTTGAGTTGACGGCTAATGTCCTTGAGATCGGGATTCTCGCCGATGTCCTTAACCACCAGCGGCTTGCCATGTTCGGCTACCCACCCGGAAATGCCTTTGCCGACTTGGACGCGATCGTGTTGCGCTTCCTCTGGGACACCGATAGAGGCCGCGACATCCAGAGAGGCGCCATCGGGGGTCATGAGCATGATCGATCCCCGCTCAGCGCCCACCCGATTCAGCGCGGCCTTCAACACATAGTCGAGCAGCTTTCTTTCGTCATGGAACGTGGCCACGCTTTCACTGATGTTGAACAGTTCGGTCAACTCAAGCAAACGGGCATTCTCGTTGGCGAGATGATAGCGTGTCAGGGCGTTGGCAACGGCAAGCTTGATTTCGCTCAGGCTGAACGGCTTGAGAACGTAGTCGTAGGCGCCTTCCTTTACCGCGGCGCGGGCCGACTCAAGGGTGGCGTATCCGGTCATGACGATGGGGATGATCGTGGGATTGACTTGGCGGGCTTCGCGAATCAACTCGATGCCGTCCATCTTCGGCATCATAATATCCGTAAATAGTAAGACAAAACCCTTGTCTTCGCGGAGCCGGTCCAAGGCGTCGAATGCGTCAGGCACCGCCTCGACCGAATACCCCTCCTCGGAGAGTATATCCTGCATCAGTTCACGGATGACTGAATCGTCGTCGACAACCAATATTTTGTTCGGCTCGCCGCTCATGTACTCCCCTTAACCCGGATATCTCACCATCTAGCTACGAAACCCGGTGAGATATCCGGGTTAACGTGCATGAGAGAACTATAATGATACCACATCCGACTGTTTAGACGAGGGTAAGCGGGTCCACATTATCGGAGAAAGAGGAGCGGCGCGCGGGATTCAGGGGAATGGACGGCACCGCGGAAGACGCCACCCAACCGGTGAGGTGTCCGCGCTGATTTTAGGAGAACAGCCGTTTGCGGGCGTGGGCCAGCGCGGCGCGGACCCGGCGAGGAGCGGTGCCGCCGATGGTATCGCGGCGGCGCACGATCGCTTCGGGAGTCATGATTTTCAATACATCGCCGTCGAAGAGGGGCGAAAAGGTCTGAAGTTCGACCAGGCTCAATTCGGGGAGGCGAAGCGATTTCTTCGTGCAATGCAGAACCAGCTTGCCCACCACCTCGTGGGCGTCCCGGAATGGAAGGCCCCGTGCTGCGAGGTAGTCTGCCAGGTCGGTAGCCTCGAGAAATCCCCGGTGTGTGGCGCGCTCCATGGCGTCTTGGTTTACCGCAACGGCAGGGATCATTCGCGCAACAACCGCAAGACATAGTTGCACCGTGTCCGAGGCGTCGAACACCGGCTCTTTGTCTTCCTGCATATCACGGTTGTACGCCAGCGGCAGTCCCTTCATGAGGGTCAGGAGGGTGGTAAGGTCGCCGTATACACGGCCCGTCTTCCCGCGGACCAGTTCGGCCACATCGGGATTTTTCTTCTGCGGCATGATGCTTGAACCGGTCGTAAACGCGTCGCCAATTTCGATGAACCCGAATTGGGGCGAGGACCACAGGATCAACTCTTCGCTAAACCGGGAGAGGTGCATCATAGTCAAGGCGGCGTTGGCGCAGAACTCGGCGAGGAAGTCGCGATCCGAAACCGCGTCCATGCTGTTCGCCGATACGCTATCGAAGCCTAATTCCCGCGCGACCTGCTTTCGATCGATGGGGTAGGTCGTGCCCGCCATCGCGGCCGAACCCAGTGGCATCACGTTGACCCGGCGCCGCAATTGGCCAAAGCGTTCCACATCGCGGCTGAACATCTCAAGATACGCCAACAGGTGATGGGCCAACAGCACGGGCTGGCCGTGTTGGAGGTGAGTGCAGCCTGGAAGGATGGCCTCGATATGCGCCTCGGCGAAAGCGACAAAGGCCTGCTGCAAGCCCTCGAGAAGCGAATCTATTTCGTCAATCTGATCCCGCGTCCACATGCGGACATCGGTCGCTATCTGATCGTTCCGGCTACGCCCAGTGTGCAGGCGCTTGCCCGTGCCGCCGATGCGCTCGGTAAGCGCCGTCTCGATGTTCATGTGAATGTCTTCCAGCGCGGGATCGAAGGCAAAGTCTCCCGAGGCGATCTCCTTGCCGATCGCCTTAAGCCCACCGATAATCTTCTTGGAGTCCCCTTTCGAGATAATCCCGCAATCACCCAACATGCGGGCATGCGCGATGCTGCCGCGGATATCCCACGGCGCGAGCCGAGCGTCGAACGAAACCGATTCGCCGAGCCGCTCGACCAACGCGTCCGTCTTTTGCTCGAACCTGCCTCCCCAGGGCTTTTTCATATTAGCCTTCCCGTCCGCGGGTTCCGCTAAAGCCCCGCCTGTTTCCGTACGCGGAGGCGCAACGCATTAAGTCGAATGAACGCGCCGGCCTCCGCCTGGTCGTACGCTCCTTCGTCTTCCTCGAAAGTGGTGACATTCTCATCGTAGAGCGATTTTTCCCCCCGCCGTCCCACTAGGTCGCAGTTGCCTTTGTAGAGGCGTAGGCGCGCGGTCCCCGTCACGTTTTCCTGCGACTGTTTGACGAAGGCCATCATAGCGTCCATTTCCGGAGCGTACCAGAATCCGTTGTAGATGAGCTGGGCTATTTTCGGAGACATCCCGTCGCGCAGGTGCATGACCTCGCGGTCCATGGTGACGGATTCGACGCCGCGGTGGGCCGCGTAGAGAATCGTGCCGCCCGGCGTTTCGTACACGCCCCGCGACTTCATGCCCACGAAGCGGTTCTCCACCAGGTCGACGCGCCCCACGCCATTCCGTCCCGCCAACGCGTTCAGTCTTTCCAACAGCGTGGCCGGCGAAAGGCGTTCGCCATCGACTGCGATAGGAACGCCCTGCTCGAAATCCACCTCGACGTACGTGGGTTCATCGGGCGCCTTGCGGGGGTCGGTGGTCAGTATGAACATATCTTCAGGCGCTTCGGCCCACGGGTCCTCCAAGACGTCGCCCTCGTAGGAAATGTGGAGAAGGTTGCGGTCCATGGAATACGGCTTCTTCTTGGAGGCCGATACTTCAATCCCATGTTTCTCCGCGTACGCTATCAACGAAGTCCGGCTGTTGAGGTCCCATTCGCGCCAAGGCGCGACGATCGAGATGTTCGGCTCGAGCGCCATGTAGGTCAGCTCGAATCGAACCTGATCGTTCCCCTTGCCGGTCGCGCCGTGAGAGACGGCGTCCGCGCCCTCTTTGCGCAACACATCGATCTGTGCCTTCGCGATGAGCGGGCGGGCGACACTGGTCCCCAAGAGGTACGAGCCTTCATAGATGGCGTTTGCCTGCAAGGCGGGAAAGAGGAAGTCGCGCACGAATTCCTCGCGAAGATCTTCCACGTATACGGCGGACGCTCCCGTATCGATGGCCTTTTGACGCGCCGGTTCCGTTTCTTCGCCTTGACCGATTTCGGCGATAAAGGCGACCACGTCGGCCTTATACGTCTCTTGCAGCCATTTCAGAATGATGGACGTGTCCAGTCCGCCTGAATAGGCCAATACGATTTTTTTGATGCTTTCTGACATGCGATGGAGTATCCCCTAAAGTTTGTGCCGATGACAAGACTCGAAATCTACATATTCGTGAGCGTTTAAGCTATTCTTGCGTTTCTTCTGGGAAAAAATGTCCTGAACGCTCATGTATTGATTCATGCTGCTTCCATCTTATCCGTCATGCTGAGCGAAGCGAAGTATTTCCATTTCATTGGGCTTCTGGGGTATCGAGTTCCTTCACTTCGTTCAGGACGACAGAAGACGCACACGTTATCTTATTTTCAAGAGCTCCACCAGTTGCGAGTCAATCCTCCAGAACTAACCCCCCTACCTGGTTTAGGGAGGGGCTGGGGGAGGATCGACATTCCACATTTTACCTTCGGTACGGGGATGTCGAGCGGTAAGACAGGCGACTTGGCACGTAAGGCGGGCCCCTGTTCTCAGGCGTCTCATTTCATCAATGCCACCAGGATGGCTTTTTGCGCGTGAAGCCGGTTCTCGGCTTCGTCAAACACGATCGATTGGCTGCTTTCGATGACCTCGTCCGTCACTTCTTCGCCGCGATGGGCCGGCAGGCAATGCATGAAGAGCGCGTTGCGCTTGGCTTTGCTCATGAGTTCGGTGTTAACTTGATACGGCGCGAACACGAGGGCGCGGGCGTTCTTCTCGTCTTCCTGCCCCATGCTTGCCCACACGTCTGTATAGATGACGTCCGCTCCCCGGACCCCTCCAGCCGGATCATGGCAGACGGAGACAGAGCCCTTGGCTTCTCTCGCGGCGAAGGCGTGAATCTCCTTGCCGCCCTCGTAGCCTTCTGGGCAGACCAGCGTCAGGTCGAATGGAAAGCGCGTCGCCAGGTTGGCCCAGGATGCGAACATATTGTTGCCATCGCCCACGAACGCGACCTTCAATCCATCCAGAGTAGTGCGGTGCTCGCGCAGCGTCTGCGCATCGGCCAGCACCTGGCATGGGTGGAGCCTGTCGGTCAAGGCGTTGATTACCGGCACCGACGCGTAGCGCGCCATGTCCTCGACCGATTTATGGCGGAAGGTCCGGGCCACTATGGCGTCCACCCAGCGCGTGAGATTCCGCGCCACATCCGCCTCCGCCTCCCGTTCCCCGAACTTGTCGGGATAGAAAATCGCGTGGCCCCCAAGTTGAAAGATACCGGCCTCGAAGGTCACCCGTGTGCGGAGACTAGGCTTCTCGAAGAGCATCGCGACCACTTTGCCCTTCAGTTCGCGGTGATCCACGCGGGTGCGCTGCTGTTCCTTGAGCAAGTCGGCAAGATCGAGGATTTCGCTTAGCTCTTCGGTGGAGTAGTCTGCGAGCGATAGGAAGTCAGAATGCATCAGAAGATTTCCAGCGCCGTTTCCAGCTTGGGAAGCACGGTGTCCACGTCTTCCTTTGACACAATCAGCGGCGGAAGGAAGCGAAGGACGTTCGGACCGGCGGGACCGCATATGACACCCGATTCAATCATCGCATTGACCAGGGGACCAGCCGGTTTTCTCATCTCCATGCCAATCATGAGTCCTTTCGAACGCACATCGGCTATAGTATCGAACTCCTCGCCCAAGGCCCGCAGTCCGGCGGCAAAATACTCGCCGACTTCCGCGGCGGTTTCGATAAAACCTGGCTTCGTGAGCGCCGTCAACGTCGCCAAGGCCGCCGCGCTGGAAAGAGGATTGCCCCCGAAAGTCGACGCGTGCGACCCGACGCTAAACCCTGTCGCGGCCTCGGCCGTACAGCCGAGCGCGCCAATGGGAATGCCGTTCCCAAGGCCCTTCGCGACCGTCATGATATCCGGCGCGATGCCATGTTGCGTATGCGCGAAGAGGCTTCCGGTCCTGCCCAACCCGGTCTGCACTTCATCGAAAATTAGCAGGATGCCCCTGTGGTCGCAAAGCTTCCGAACCGCTTCGAGATAGCCCGAGGGAGGGATGACCACTCCGCCTTCGCCTTGAATCGGCTCCAAGAGAATTCCGCCCACCTTATCCGTCACCGCCGCCTCAAGCGACTTCATATCGCCGTAGTCGAACTTGCCCACGTCCGGCAGCATGGGTTCGAAGCCTTCGTGATACTTCGGTTGACCTGTGACCGTCACCGCGCCGATGGTCCGCCCGTGAAACGATTGATTGGCGCTCAGAATTATCGGCTTCGGAGTTCCCTTTTTCGCCCAATACCGGCGGGTCAGTTTGATCGCCGCTTCAACGGATTCCGCGCCGCTGTTGCAAAAAAACCATTGATCCGCGAAAGTATGTTCGCACAGCAA
Source organism: uncultured Nitrospirales bacterium (assembly GCA_964401695.1). Lineage (GTDB taxonomy): Bacteria > Hydrogenedentota > Hydrogenedentia > Hydrogenedentales > JAPYPO01. The sequence goes on along the minus strand of CAYNZS010000043.1, from coordinate 546 downwards.
CGCGGCGAGTTTCACCTGCGGCTCGATGTAATACAGATTGGAGACATGAACCAGCGTTCTGGCCTGTTCCGCGATCGCCTCGGTCACCGTGGCGGGGCAATGCCCCAGATTCACAACCGCGATCCCCGCGAAGAAATCCAAGTATTCCCGGCCGTCGGCGTCCCACAAGCGCATGCCATCCCCACGAACCATGGCGATATTTCGGGCGCCGTAGGTGTTGATAACATGCGCCTCGTTGAGCGCCTGGATTTCGGCCGTTGTCATGATGGATTCCTCCCGCTCGTTAGGGATGTGACCGAAACTAATTTGCCGAGTCCGCAAAAAAGGAGACCGTCCCGTCTGCGCTCGTGCCTCGCTTCGCTTGTTACTACTTCTGCAGAACGCGCAAAAGTCCTCGATTTCTTGCTCATGTCCACGGAGAAACCTGAAAACACTGCTGTCCTAAATAGAACCTTCAACCGTCTTTGCGAGGGAGCGGTAGCGACTGCTGCAATCTTCTCTGGTCGCCGAAGCCGCTCGCCTTCTGTTAGGCGTGACGTGTTGTTG
>CAYNZS010000042.1:8178-19471 GCA_964401695.1 uncultured Nitrospirales bacterium | reverse complement strand
TCAACCCCATGAATTCCACGGCGAATGGAACTACACCGTACATCCGAAAGCCTAACCTCGATATTGAGCGCGATATCGTCAATTTGCGCCTTCAACTCCTGCACTTCGAGGTCGCGCGCCGAGCGGTTCACGTCGCTGACGGTACCCGTAGCCGCTTGAACGGCGAGTTCTCGCATGCGCTGAAGGATTCGGGTTGTTTCCGCCAGCGCCCCCTCGACAGTCTGCACGAGGTTGATTCCATCTTGCGCGTTGTGCTGCGCCACTTGTGCGCCAAGAATCACCGAACGAAACCTTTTCGCGATGGCCAAACCGGCCGCATCATCGGCGCCCCGATTGACTCGGAGTCCACTGGAAGGGCGTTCGAGGCTTTTGTTGAGGGCGCGCGTCGAGGAGCGCAGGATGCGTCCCGTGTTGACGGCCGCAATGTTGGTGTTGATGCGTAAACCCATGATCGATTCCTCCTTGAATCTCTACCTTTGCATCCTTGCATCGGTTCGCGGCACCTTTGGGGTGATGCGCCGCTGACTAAGGTATCGGCGCGAAACGCGGAAGACTTTAGCAGGTCAAGAAGAAAAACTAGGCGAACGATCCGTTACGCTTATCTGCGCGTAACCCGGGATGTCCCGTTGTTGGCCTTGCCCTATTGCCAAAGTCCATGCGGCCATGAGGACAGTCCAACCGTGATGAGCGGCAACGGGAAGTCCGCCAAATCCAGCGCGGCGGAGCCGCAACCAAAGCGTGGCTGCCCTCTACATAGAACGAGTACGTCATGCCTCCTCACAATCACAGGCGGCAAGAAGGACCACGGGGAGCGAAGAAGAACAAGAAGAACTTCCGGCGTGTGCCAGAGGCCCTGTCTAGAGATAGGCGCCCTCGCGGATTGTCGCCGTGGGCTCGAAAATCACTTTGCCAAAGTCCTTGGCCATCCGTTCTAAGCGCGAAATAAGATCTTCTGGCGACATATCCTCCCGGGCGATTGCCATTGGACCCCTCGCGAATCCCAGCGCGTTCATCACCGCAACATCAAAGTCTTCCGCCGTGCAGACGCCCATCTCGATGAGCTTGGTCGCCTCGTTAATCTGAACCGCGAAGACATCGTAGGGATCGAAATTTGGATTCGTCTTCGCAGCGTCGATTTTGGGCCGGCCTTCCGACCAATCGTAGTACCCTTGTCCGCTCTTCTTTCCGAGGTTGCCCGCCTCGTACTTCTCCAACAGATCCTTCGGAGGGGCATAGTCGGGATGGATAGCTTCGGCAAAGTACGAACACACGCTGACACCCACATCGATCCCCGTGAAGTCCCGGAGTTCGAAAGGCCCCATAGGCATGCCCACGGCCTTCATCATAGCGTCCACCTCTTCTGGCTCGGCGATTCCATGCCCGACGATACACCCCAGAAGCACGTTGCGCGGGGCCGTGCTCCGGTTCACGATGAAACCCGGAACATCTTTGTTAACCCTTACCGGCACCTTCTTGCACTTGAGGCAGAAATCGTAGCCGGCCTCGATGGATTCATCTGAGCTCTTCTCGCCACGGATAACCTCGACCAATTTCATGATAACGGCCGGGTTAAAGTAATGCAGGCCGATGACCTGGCCGGGGCGATTCGTCGACGTAGCAATCTCCGTGATGCTCATCGTAGACGTATTCGACGCCAGTATCGTATGCGCGGGAGCCGCCTTGTCGAGTTCTCCGAAGGTAGCCTTCTTGAGGTCCATATTCTCAGGAATGGCCTCGATAACCAAATCGGACGCGGCCGCGGCTGCGCCGATCTCTGTTGTCGTCTTCAACGATCCGCTCAGGACGCTTTCGTACAGGTCGGCTTCGACGCGGCCCTTCTCCATGAGCTTCTTCAGGCTGTCGGTGATGCGCGTCTTGCCCCGGTTCACGAATTCGTCAGCGACGTCCTGCAGCCACACCTCGTACCCCGCCAGCAACGCCACCTCCGCGATCCCATGGCCCATGTCCCCAGCCCCAATAACTGCCACCGTCTTGATGTCTTGTTGACTCATTGTAGTCTCCTCCTCTGCTTCCTGGCGCCGGTGCGCCGCGACCCCACGTTAGCCCGGATATCTCACGGGTTAGAACTAGCATTATTCTATTCGCTGGGCAGGCAACCATCAAGTTTGACCGCTACGGAAACCGGTGAGATAACCGTGACTAAGCCTCCCGGAGAAATGAACGGCCATCGCCGAGCAGCAACTCTCGCGCCCCACGCGAAAGAAGCATTATTGCCACAGCGGCCGCCAACATGTACTATGCTGACGGCTCACGTTCTCGACTCATTTTCGCCATACCGCATCAGAGTCTCTTCGTCGTCATCATGGCAACCACTACCCCACAGGATCGCGATGTCTACAAAACGTCAACTAATCCTATTCGTTATTGCCGTCGCGTCCATGTCGGCCGCCATGGGTGTGCACGGGTCCATCTTCAACAACTTCATTTCGGACACCTTTGACATCAGCGCGGACGCCCGGGGCCGCCTTGAGTTTCCGCGGGAGTTGCCGGGGCTCTTAGTCGTTTTGATGTCGGGGCTGCTGTGCATGCTGGCCGTGACTCGCGTGGCCGTCGTCGGGGCCCTCGTGTTCGCTACGGGCATGGTAGGCATGGCCCTGTGGGGTCCGACAGACTATGGGGTGATGTTAGCCATGATGATACTGGGCAGCGCCGGCATGCACCTGTTGCAGCCTGTCGGCGCGTCGGTGGCCATTGCCCTGAGCGAAGACGGAAACCGTGGCAAGAGGATGGGCCAGATCGGCGCGATAGGAACGGCCGGAACCGTGCTGGGGACAGGTCTCATCTGGATGTTTCTGGACCAGGTGGAACCCCAGTACCGGTTCGCGTTCATCTGCGCCGGGGTCTTGGGCGTTGTGGCGGCGGGACTGTACTTCCTGATGCACATCCCGCACCTGCATCAACCCCGATCAAGGCTCGTATTCCGCAGCCGGTACCGTCTGTACTACGTGCTTGAGTTCCTCTTTGGCGCACGCAAGCAGATCTTCATCACATTCGGCCCTTGGGTGCTCATCAAAGTTTATGGCGAGTCACCCTCGGGAATTGCGAGGCTGCTCATGGTCGCCGCCCTCATCGGCATCGTATTCAAGCCTCTCGCGGGCGTGGCCATCGATCGCTTCGGCGAGCGGGCCGTTATGATCTGTGACGGAGTGCTTCTGGCCGGCGTATGCATCGGTTATGGCTACGCTCTGAAGTTCACCGGCGATCAGGCATTTGCTCATACGGTCGCCTGCGTCTGTTTCGTCCTTGACAACCTCTTGTTTGCGTTGGGCACGAGCCGCGCCGTCTACCTATCGCGCCTGACCGACTCGCCGCAGGAAATCAATTCCACCCTGGCCATGGGGATCTCGATCAATCATATCTCGTCGATGACCATCCCCGTCGTGGCCGGCTTCATTTGGATGGGCTTCGGTTACGAGCTCGTCTTTGCTGTTGCCGCGCTTCTCGCCCTCGGCATCGCCGTTGTCTCGACTCGCGTACCCCGCCGGAAAGCATGAAGAATCAGACCATCGAAAAAAGCGATTGCCAGCACTGGAGCTAACATATTCAACGAATAGAGGAGGAAATTCACCATGGCAGGCCTAATCACGGCGGATAGCTACAATCACACCGGCATTGTCGTCAAAAACGCGGAGGTTTCCGCGGAATCCTATTACAGGAAACTTGGAGCCGGCCCCTGGAAGTTTGGGGAATTTGCGGGTTTGGTAAAATTGGCCCACAGCAAAGTCGGCGAGATAACGTATGAGTTGCTCGAGCCGAAAGAGGGGGTGGATTCGCTCTGGGCTGCGTTCCTTGCCGAGCGCGGCGAAGGACTCCATCACATCAGCCACAATGTCGCCGATGTCGATGCGGCCACTGCCGAACTCGTGAAGGATGGGGGCAAGATCGTCGTTTACGGAGGAAAGCCCGTCGCAGTCCCGGGAAGTATGGCCTACATAGAGATCGGTGGCCCCGGCAGCATTATTCTCGAACTCTTGAAGTCGAACTGAACCACGCGGAAATGCCGCGCGCTGGGATCTGTACGGAGGCCGCCCAAGAGGGCGGCTCCAGCGTTGGCTAGATGCGGGGTCTGCCGAGCTCCGCCATGGCAATGCGGACCGAGTCACAGTCGGGGTAGCGGTCCTTCGGGTCTTTCTCCAAGAGTTTCATGATGATGTCGCCTAACTTTAGAGGAATTAGCGGGTTCACGACATTGGGGTGGATCGGTTCGACTGTTAGGTGGCTCATGTAGAGCCGCTGGAAGTTGTCCACCTCGAAAGGGACTTTCTCGGTGAACATGAGGTACATCATGACGCCCAGCGAATAAAGGTCGCTCAGGTGGGTCGCTTTCTCCTTCCGGATGATTTCGGGCGCAACGTACATCGGCGTAAACTGCTCCTGCATCGCCTTGCTGTCGAAGACGCTGAGGATATAACTGCTCCCACACAGCGAAAAGTCGCAGATCTTCACCTGGCCTTTTCGGGTGAACAGAATATTCGCGGGCTTAAGGTCGTGGTGGGTGAAATTCTTTTCGTGGATATACCCCAGGCCGTTGCAGATCTGCGTGGTGATGAGCATCCGCTCTTGGAGGTTGTACTCCCTGTTCGCGAGATACCACTTCAGGTCCGGGCCGTCCACGTATTCCAAGACCAGGACCTCGCCATCCGCTCCGGAAACGAACTCGTAGATCTTCACCACGTTCGGATAGGAGAGTTTGCGGAACTTATTCGCCGTGCGCTGCAAGTCTTTCATGTGCAATTTATTGCGGAAGAAATTCGCGCGGAATAGCTTTACGGCGACAATGTTCCCCGTCTTAGGATCCATGCCGCGGTATACCGTGCCGGTTCCGCCCATGCCAAGCATGATGTCCACACGATACTGATAGATGCTCGGCCTGTCGGCCTTCCTGGGGAATTCTTGTTCCATATCGGGTTAGTGTTCATCCTCTGGTTCCAGTTGCAGGTCTACCGTGGGCGCGTCGCCCCACAGGCTGTCCAGATCGTAGAACTCACGCGTTTTTTCGCGGAAAATATGCATTACTATAGTACCATAATCAATGATCATCCAGCTTCCCGTTACCGCGCCTTCCACCCGCAAGGGGCTCACCCCGGCCTCCTTCATCCCATCCTTGACCCCATTGAACAGGGCCTTAAGCTGGGGTTCATTCCGCACCGAAGCGAAGATGAAACAATCGGCCACCAGCGTCAGGCCGCGCACATCGTAGGCGACCAAGTCGATGGCTTTGAAACTGGCGGAGATCTCCGCAATGCGCAAGGCGTTGGGGAGAAAGCCCGCTTCGGCCGACGAGTCCTTCTTGACAAGTTTTGCCACGAGTTACTCCTGGCTCAGCGCATCCGTGAGGATCTGGTTAATGAGTTTCGGATTTCCTTTGCCCTTCGTCGCCTTCATGGCTTGGCCCATGAGGAAGCCTATGGCCTTCTTGTTTCCATCCCGGTATTCCTGGGCCGGCCCTGGGTTCTCGCGGATGATCCCCTCGACCAATCCTTCGAGTTCCACGGTGTCGCTAATCTGGACGAGCCCCCGTTTCTCGACGATGGCCTTAGGGTCGCCGCCAGATTCGATCAGGCCGGGCAAAATCTCCTTGGCGATCGTTCCGCTTATCGTACCGTCGCCAATCAGCCCAATCATATCTGCCAGAGCTTGCGGCGTCATTCTGCAACCGGCGATATCCATCTTGCGCTCGGCAAGTATCGCCAGCGTATCGCCCGTAATCCAGTTCACCGCCTGCTTCGCCGGCGCCCCGGCCGCGACCGACGCTTCAAAATAGTCGGCCAACTCCTTGCATATTCCCACGACGCCCGCGTCGTATTCGGAGAGGCCGAGTTCATAGCGAAAGCGCTGCTTCCGGGCCTGCGGCAATTCGGGAAGAGACTGTCGAATCCGCTCCTCCCACGCGTCGTCGACCACAACCGGCACCAGATCGGGGTCGGGGAAATAGCGGTAGTCGTGGGCCGATTCCTTAGCGCGTTGGGCAACGGTAATCCCGCGATCCGCGTCCCATCCGCGGGTTTCCTGCACGATCGTTTCCCCCGATTCGAGGGCTTTCACCTGGCGCTTCACCTCGAACTCGATCGCCTTCTGCACCCCGCTAAACGACGCCACATTCTTGACCTCGGTCTTGACGCCCAGCTCCGTAACGCCCTTGGGCCGGATGCTAATATTGGGTTCGGCGCGGAGCGAGCCCTCCTCCATATTGCAGTCGCTCACATCGAGATATTCAAGGATCTGCTTCAATGCCGTAAGATAAGCATACGCCTCCTCAGCGCTGAAGATCTCCGGTTCGGTAACGATTTCAAGGAGTGGTACGCCGCTGCGGTTGAAATCGACGCCGCTGACGCCTCCCCCAAGGGTGTGCGTGTTGCGGGCCGTATCTTCTTCCACGTGGGCGCGCGTGATGCCCACGCGCTTCGTTCCGCCGTTCACCTCGACGTCCAGATGCCCATCGTGGCACAAAGGGAGATCGTATTGACTGATTTGATAGGACTTTGCCAAATCGGGATAGAAATAATTCTTCCGGTCCATTTTCGACCAGCGGGAGATCGTGCAATTCAGCGCAAGCCCCACGGCCATCGACGCATCCACCATCGCCATATTCAGCACAGGCAGCACACCCGGCATCCCCAAGCACACAGGGCACACGTTCGTATTCGGCGCCGAATGGAAATCGTTCCGGCAGGCGCAGAACACCTTAGACCGCGTCTTGATTTCAACATGGACCTCAAGGCCGATTACCGGTTCGTATTCCATTCGCTTCTTTCGTTAGTGCTCTTGTTCACAAGTCCGGTGACGCGTCAGCATCACGTCACACATGTTTTCTCATTCCCACGGTCCTCCACGGGAACGAGAGGTATGGACATCTCAGCCTAGAGGGGCCGGCCCAGCGGTCGGGACGCCGCACTGTTCGTAAGCATAAGCCGTACGAATGAGCGCTGCCTCATCGAAGGGTCTTCCTAAGAGCTGCAACCCGGCCGGCATGCCATTCGAGGCGAGTCCGCAGGGCATGGAGAGCCCAGGAATGCCCGCCAGATTCGCCGAGGTCGTATAGATATCGCCAAGATACATCTGCAAGGGGTCGTCCGTCTTTTCCTCGAGCTTGTAGGCCGTCGCTGGCGATGTGGGCGTGGCGACAATGTCGCATCGCGTGAAGGCTTCATCAAAATCGCGGCGAAGCAGGGCGCGGGCCTTCTGCGCCTTGAGGTAGTACGCGTCGTAGTAGCCGCTCGATAGGACGTACGTCCCCAGGAGGATGCGGCGCTGCACTTCCAGGCCGAATCCTTCCGACTTGCTCAGGCGGTACAAGTCCTCCACCGACGTGGCGTCCGGGTGCCGGTATCCATAACGTACGCCATCGAAACGAGCGAGATTCGAACTGGCCTCCGCAGTGCAGATGATGTAGTAGACCGCTACGGCGTATTCCGTGTGGGGCAGCGAGATTTCGACAAGTTCCGCACCCTCGCCTTTCAACGCCTCTATGCCCGCTTCGACATGCTCGCGCACCTCCGCGTCTAGGGCTTCGGTGAAGTATTCCTTCGGCAATCCGATGCGCAACCCCGATACGCCGTCGCCCATCGTGGCCGCATAATCCGGCACCGGCACATCGGCCGAGGTGGCATCGCGGAGGTCCCTGCCCGAAATGGCTCTCAGAGCCAGCGCGAGGTCTTCGGCGTCCTTCGCGAAGGGCCCGATCTGGTCGAGCGAGGAGGCAAACGCGACGAGTCCATAGCGCGAGACGCGGCCGTAGGTCGGCTTCATGGCGAGGCACCCGCAAAAACTGGCCGGAAGGCGAATCGAGCCACCTGTATCCGAGCCGAGGGTAAAGGCCGCTTCGTCCGCCGCAAGACAGGCCGCGGCGCCGCCACTCGAACCGCCAGGGACGCGGTCCAGATCCCAAGGGTTTCGCGTGACTTTCACCGCGGAATTCTCGTTGGTCGAGCCCATGGCGAACTCATCGAGATTCAGCTTGCCCAGAAGCACGGCGCCAGCCGCTTCAAGTTTCTCGACTACCGTTGCGTCGTAGGGGCTCTCGAAGTTCTCGAGAATCCTAGACGCGCAGGTGGTTCGGCCTTCGCGCGTGCAAAGGTTGTCTTTGATCGCCACCGGCACGCCCGCGAGTGGGCCTGGGTCTTTCCCCGAAGCGAGCGCCGCATCGATGGCCTCGGCCTTCGCCAACGCAGGCTCCAGCCACACATCGAGGTAGGCGTCCACCTTCGGCTCCACCGACGCGATGCGATCCAAGTAGCTCTCGGCGACTTCGCGGGCCGTGACGTCGCCCGAACGAATGCGGGCAGCCGTCTCGTGAGCGGAAAGGCGGAATAGTTCGTCGCTCATGAATTACTCCGCCTCAAGAATCTTGGGTACAAGGAAGAACTCGCCATCCGTTTGTGGGGCATTCTTGAAGGCGTCTTCCGGCGAGAGGGATTCGCCCTCCACATCCTCGCGATAGACATTCGCCACATCGAGTACATGCATCATGGGCTCGACATCCGACGTGTCCAACTTATCCAAATGGTCGATGTAGCCCAGAATATTCGTGAGATCCTTCGCCATAGCCTCGCGCGTCTCGGCATCGAGCGTCAGATGCGCCAGGCCAGCGACGTAATCAACATCCTCGAGAGTAATCTTTGCCATATAAAGCCCTTATAAAGGGGGAGGGACGGAGTCGAGCGAGGGGAGATCGTACCACAGGCTCGGTTTCGATTCATTCTTTTGTGACGTGATTGACAAAATGGTAAGCGTTTCTCCATACGAACTTCTCCGAAGGGGATGCGGCGATCTCCGCCAGGCGGATCCCCGAGTCCGTTTCCAAATCGTCTTGGGGCTGTAGTCGATGTCACGGTCTTTAGGAAGGCAGTGAATCTTGTTTCGAGTTTCTCTGCCACCGTATCTCCTTCGGAGAAATATCGGGTGGTCAAGCTGACCGAGGGAATCGCTTCGCTCATCCCCGGCTACAACCCGAAGTCCCTTCGGGACAAATCCTGCCTGCGTCATCTGATCGGATCGACCGACCCTTTTTAGGGGCCTTCCTCAGGCCACCGGCTCTGCCGTTCCGGCGTCTGCCACTCAGCCCCGCAGAGGGAGCCCGGTCTTGACCTTTGTCGCCGTTCCGTCCTTTTCTGCCGGCGAACCCGGCACTCTGAACGCGCTATTGTCGATGCGTGGCAGGGCTGTCTCCTCCGGTTTATCGAGCTGCGGCGCCCATTCGTAGGGTACCCGGTACGCCCGATAGATCTGAGCGATCCTGCCGGCCGCCACCTGTGGCGTCATGTATTCCCAAACGATTTCATGCTCGGGCGTCACCTCCAGAAGACGGCCGTGGTTGCCCTCGCAGATCAGCGTATTCCCATTGGGCAGACGCTGAATTCCACTGATGGAAAAGCTGTAGAATCGGGATGCGGTCTCAGGAATAGAGAATCCCGCCTCGATTGGCGTGTACTGCCACACAATCTCAAGGGTCGTCGGGTCGAACTCGAGCACACGCGTGTAATCCCTTCGAGCAACGCTAACACCGGTGGGAGCGTTCAGATTAGGGGCGCCGAATCCGGCACGCCCCCCGTTGTCGAATACCAGGATATTGCCTTCGCCTGGGAGGCCCCTCGGGATCATGTGAGCTTGATGCTGACCGATTATCTGGCCGAGCTTCCGTAGCGCTTCGGTGGCTGTATAGTGCGGCCCCACCTGCCAGGCGATTTTGCCCGTTTTCCTGTCGACGATAGCCACATGATTCGTCTGGCGGCCGCTCCACATAATATTGTCGGGATGAAACCGCTGATCTCCCGCGTCATACCATTTGTTGGGTCCGAGGTAAGACGTGGTGTTCATGTGCACCCAGTCTCCCAGGTTCGGGTCATAGTTGCTGCCGAACCTCGGCCCCATCAGATTCGGATTGCGCGCAATGGTCTCCCTGGCCTCGTCGTCGAACCCCATTTCCTCAAAATGGTCGCTGCAGATCCACTCCCAGGTCACCTCTCCGTCCCAGGTCACCTCGATAATCGTAGAATCCGCGAGAGGCTTGTCGCTCATCGCCGGATTCGTGACTTTCTTGTGACAGCAAAGAAGCGTCTTGCCCCTGTCAACCAGGGCATCCATTCCCGGGACGTAGTATCCCACCGGATTGCCCTCCCGCTGGTAATCATGATGCTGGCGGGCTGTCCAGACCGGTTCCGCGCCGGGCGTCTCGACCTGTTCGTAGCGGCTGAACTCCCATACAATATTCCCATCCCAATCAACCTGTATAAGGTCGCTATTGTCCCAAGGCACCAGTTTGTCCCCGGCTTGACGGCCGCTGCTTCCTATCACGTGTCCGCCGGGAAGCATCTTGACGGGATGCCCGGCGAGACCTTCCCATAAATTAGCGGTGTTGCCATTCATGTCAACAATTCGGACACCTCCCGCGCCACCGAATAGCGTATAGCCGTTCCAACATTTCTCGGGGTCGTAGATGGTTGTTCCTGTCGGATAAACACTTGCAGACATGGCTCACCTCCCGTTGTTCTTGTCTCTTGCGCCAAAAAGATTGGACTTGCGCCTCGCACAAAACAGGTCGTAAGGCACTCACGCAGCTTCGCTCCATCCGAGTCGATGCTGGTGCCACCCACATGCGGCAATCCGATCAGTCTAGCGGATAGCGATACTCGGTTCGAACTAGACGTGCCCGGAGCCAGCGGCCGCTTTTTTGTGAAATCTCCCACGACCGGAGTATTATCGAACGCACATCCTGGCGGACTTCGGAGCTGTACCGAATATCCGCTCGGGAACGGCACTGATGCATGAGTTTTTCTTGGGAGCGTTGACCGCGCAAACCGCTCGCAGACGGAGGATGCCTGCATGTTGGATACAGTCGTAGAATCAACCATCGATGACGCGATGTTGGATCGTGTAATGGCAATACTGCCCACACCGAGGGTCCAGCGGATCCGGCAAGCCTTTTTCAGCAATCCGACAGGCGCTTCGCTGCATCGAGCACGCATTGAGGCCAGAGTCCTTCAGGCCACCGTCGGCGAACCGATGATCACCCGCAGGGCGAAGACCTTCGCCGCGGCAGTCCGGGAGATGCCTATCGACATCTACCCGGACGACTTGCTCGTCGGCTGCATCGGCGCCCGTCCCCGTTCGAGAAACGTCACGCCGACGGTCCACCGCATGGCAAGCGGCCTGGCCCCCGATATCGCGGCCAGGATCGCGGGCGCCGAAGAGGTCCGAGGCCTTTCCGCGGCGGATATGAAGGGCCTCAGCGAGGCGGATAAGGAGGAACTCACCGAGGAACTGGCGCCTCTCT
>CAYNZS010000042.1:0-8168 GCA_964401695.1 uncultured Nitrospirales bacterium | reverse complement strand
CTCTGGGATGAACTGGGAAGACCGAAACATATCTGGCACTACGGTCACAATATCCACGACTACAAGAAGGTCATCGAGCTGGGCTTTCTGGGCATCAAGGAGCAGGCCGAAGCAAGGCTCGCTAGAATCGACCGCGGCGATCCCGAGGATGCGGCGAAGATTCCGTTCCTCGAGGGCGTCATTCTCGCCATGGAAGCAGCCGCGGAAATTGGTGCGCGCCATGCCGCCAAGGCAAGAGTCCTCGCCGAACAGGAAACGGACCCTTTGAGGCAAGCCGAGTTGCTGCAAATTGCCGAGGTCTGCGACCGTGTGCCTGCGCGGCCTGCGAGAACCTTCCGTGAAGCGATACAGGCCTACTACTTTACCTATCAGCTTCTATTCTGGGAAGTGGTTCCGGAATTCGGATTCAGCCTGGGCCGTATGGACCAAACCCTCAATCACTACTACGAAAGCGATATCGAGGCTGGCCGGACCACCCAAGCGGACGCCCAGGAGTTGATCGATTGCTATCTGCTCAAGCTCAACTTGGGTCTCGGCAGCGCCACCATCGCCGTTGGCGGACTCAAGCCCAACGGCCATGATGCCACCAACCCTCTGACGTATATGTTCATCGAAGGCATTATGCACACGAGGTTGACGCTGCCATACTTTGCCGTCCTGATTCACAGCAATACGCCGGACGACTTGCTGATCAAGGCATCGGAATTGTGCGCCCTCGGCACCGGGCATCCGCAGTTTCTCAACTGCGACATCGGCGTGGCGCAGGCCTTGGCCAGAGGAATCACCGGTGGGCCGTCCATCACACTCGAGGACGCGAGGGCCGGCGCTCCCATCGGATGCAGTGAGATCGGAATCCCCGCGAAGGATGCCGGCTACTTGCACACCAGCAACGCAACGAATCTGGCAAACTACGTGGAACTCGTGATGCGTAACGGGCGCGATCTCTCAGGCGACCGAATCATCGGCGCCGAGACGGGCGATCCCACGAAGTTCGAGTCCTTCGAAGAGTTTCAAGAAGCCTTTTGCAAACAGCTCAAATGGGTCACCGAGAACGTCCAGATATCGGGCGACCTCAACGAGCGAAAAGTCATCGATTTCTTCCCGACCGTCTACGAGTCGGCCCTGATCGACGACTGCATCGAAGAGGGAATATGCAGGGAGGAAGGCGGTGCCCACTACAACTTCAACACTGGGTCGTATTGCACCGGAACGACCGATGCCGGCGACTCGTTGACCGCTATCAAGAAGCTGGTCTTTGACGAGAAGAAGATCACAATGGCAGAATTGCGCGAGGCCATGGACAGCAATTTCGAGGGCTACGATGACATCCTCAAAATGTGCACGGAAGCGTCGAAGTTCGGGAACGATGACGACGAGGCGGATGACCAGATCGCCTGGGTACATCACCAGTGGGTGTCCGAGACCACAAAGCTAACCAACTTGCGAGGTGGGCACTGCTCGCCCGGCGGATCGCCGATGTCCGGCTACGTGGGGTTTGGCAACACGGTTGGCGCGCTCCCGTCGGGACGCCTGGCCGGCCGGCCCCTTGCAGACGGCGACTCGCCATGCCAGGGCAGTGAGGTCAACGGTCCGACGGCGGTTTTGAGGTCCATGGGCAAAATCGACAACATCGAGCGAACCGGCGGTGCGATACTCAATCTCCGACTCGCTCCGCAAGCCGTCCGGGACGGGGATATGAGCAGGCTCGTGGCTCTGCTACGCTCCTTCATCGATCAAAAGATCTACCACGTTCAGATCAACATCATCTCATCGGACACGCTTCGCGCAGCTCAACGAGACCCCGATGGGCACCGGGATCTGATGGTTAAGGTGGCAGGCTACAATGCCTTCTTCGCACATCTTGGCAAATCGCTGCAGGACACCATCATCGCGAGGACCGAGCACGGCCTATAAACAACGAATGAAAGGCGAACTTGAATTCGCAAGGTGCGCGAGTGACGCGCGTCCTAGCCCCACTCGAATCAGACTAAACCTTCATCGACATTGGGCCCCAGCCCTCGCGGGGCTCGCGCCATGCAAGATCGTTGATCCCGGGATCGCTGGTGATCTCCCCTGCTTCGTTCAACTCGAGCTTCTTCCCTGCGCGCGCGCAAAGGTTGCCGAGTTGGATGTTCGCGGTCATGGGACCCGAATAGCTGAAGTTGGACCGGCTAAACTCCCTCGGCTTCTCGCCCTTGCAGGCCATAAAGAACTCTTGGTGATGTCCGGGAGAACGTTCGAGCAGTTGTTTGGGGCGTCCGAATTCTAAGCGCTTCGCCGTCGGGATCAGTTGAGTGCTATCCCAGTAGTCACCGTTGACCAGCATCTTTCCCTTAGTGCCAACGACCAGATTTCCAGTTCTCGGCAAGCTGCGCCCGTCGACCTTGAGCTCCTCGGGGTTCTCAGGCATATAGGGGGTTCCATCCTTATCCTTGCCCTCGTACCAGTAGGTCGTGAACCCTGGCCGGCCATCCTTGGCGCCATAGGTGCTCTTGATCACCATGCCGGAGGGAAACTGATCCTTGACGGGACCGGTCATAACGACCGGCTCAACGGTAGCCGCGTACCCAGGATCCATGATTGCGTAAATGCCATCGGTGGTATGACAAGCCATATCGCCGAGAGCGCCCGATCCAAAATCGACCACGCCCCGCCAGTTGAAGGCATGATAGGGACCGTTCCCAGTTCCACCATCCTGGGGGCCGGCGAAAGGACGCATCGCCGCGGCGCCAATCCATGCTTCCCAGTCGAGAGTTTCGGGAACCGGACTGGTGTGCGCCGGGCGGTTGCCGCCCTGAGGCCAAATCGGGCGGTTTGTCCAGGTGTGAAACTCCAGGACATCGCCAATCGCGCCGGCCTTGACGTAATCGTACGCCATGCGCCAGCCCTGGCCGGAGTGACCCTGGTTGCCCATCTGGGTCACGACCTTCGGATTCTTGGCGTAGGCTGCCGCCAGCAACTGTGCTTCGCGCACCGACCACGTCAAGGGCTTTTCGGTGTAGCAATGGATGCCCATGGAAACGGCGGTCATTGACGGCGCGAAATGGCTATGGTCCGGCGTCGCCACGAAGACCACATCCAGTTCCTCGCCGTGATTCTCGAACACCTTGCGCCAATCCGTATACCCGGCGGCTTGCTCCCAGCCCTTTTTGCCACGAACGCCGTTCCATCGGGTCTCGTCAACCTCGGCAAAGGCTACACACTGAAGGCCCGACCCATGGGATGCGCTCGTATGGCTCCCAGCCTGGCCGCCCACGGCGATAAATCCCACCTGGAGTTTTTCGTTGAGTCCCTGCGCCCGAACGATGTTCGGAAACCCGATAGCGGATGCCGCTCCGAGAGCAGCAGCGCGTTTCACAAACTCACGGCGTGTAATCTTCGACATAACTCAGCTCCTTAAGCATCTTCTATCCCAGTTCATACATGATGCCACGACAAAAGTCGAAAATAAACTCATTCCATGCTGTTTCCATCTTATCCGTCATGCTGAGCAGAGCGAAATATCTCGATCTCATTGAGCCTTTGGCGTATTGAGATTCTTCATTTTGTTCAGGATGACAGAAAAGATGCGCTTTGCCTTACTTTCAAAATCGGTAAGATATCCGGGCTAGAACGTAGAGGAGAGGTCATCCTAACTCCCGTGGAATCCGGGCAAGAAATTGCCATCTTGGATCACTGATGTTATATTCAGCCATCGGGTTCTGGGAGGCTGCGGTTATGAACGTGTCGCAAGTTGTGGATCGGCTTAAGCGCGATGGGGATTTCTGCCGGAATCTCACGGAGTGGAAGACCATCCCGGACCGGCCCGCGCGGTATGGCGGGTTCCCTGACGCGTTCGACCCGCGTCTCGCCAAGGGATTGAAAAAGCGGGGCATAGCGAACCTCTACACGCATCAAACCCAGGCGATTGAGGCGTCCCTTCGTGGCGAGAATGTGTGCGTGGTGACGCCGACGGCTTCGGGCAAGACACTGTGTTACAACCTTCCCGTGTTGAATGGCATCCTTGCTAATCCGAAGGCGCGCGCTCTTTATCTCTTTCCCACGAAGGCGCTTTCGCAGGACCAGGTCCATGAACTCACGACTTTCGTGGACGAAATGGAAGTCAAGATCGGGACGTACACATTCGACGGCGACACGCCAGCCTCGGCGCGGAAGGCGGTGCGTAGCGCGGGGCATATTGTCGTCACGAATCCGGACATGTTGCACGCAGGGATCTTGCCGCATCACACAATCTGGATTCGCCTCTTCGAGAATCTGGAATATGTGGTCATCGACGAGTTGCACACGTATCGCGGCGTGTTCGGAAGCCATCTCGCGAACGTGTTGCGGCGGCTCAAACGCATCTGCGCGTTCTACGGGTCCGACCCGAAGTTCATTTGTTGCAGCGCCACTATCGCGAACCCCGGCGAGTTGGCGGAACGGGTCGTCGAGCGGCCCTTCCGGCTCGTGGACGACAATGGTGCGCCTTCGGGCGAACGGCATTTTCTGTTCTATAATCCGCCTGTCGTCAACGCGGAGCTGGGAATTCGCAAGTCATCCGTCAAGGAAGTCAGCCGCCTGACGACGCACTTTTTGTCGAAGGATATTCAGTCGATTGTTTTCGCGCGAAGCCGGCTCCGCGTCGAGATCCTGACGACCTACCTCAAGGACGCGGTACGGAAACTCAAGAAGGATCACAACCTCGTCAAGGGCTACCGGGGCGGCTACCTGCCCACCGAACGCCGGGAAATCGAGCGCGGCCTGCGCGACGGATCGATCATGGCGGTCGTCAGCACGAACGCACTGGAACTCGGCATCGATATCGGGTCGCTCGATGTCAGCATCATGACGGGTTACTCGGGCAGCGTCGCCTCGACTTGGCAACAGGCGGGCCGGGCCGGACGCCGTTCGGGAATTTCGCTTGTTGTATTGGTGGCCACCTCGGCGCCGCTCGATCAGTACATCATCAATCATCCCGAATACTTTTTCGATCAAGCCCCCGAACGCGCGACTGTCGACCCGAACAATCTCATCATCGTCGCGAGCCACATAAAATGCGCCTGCTTCGAGTTGCCCTTTCTTGACGGCGAATCCTTCGGCCTCGAAGCCACCTCGACCGGCGAGATTCTCCAATATCTTGCCGACAACCGAGTCCTCCGCCACGTTCGCAATAAGTGGCATTGGAGCAGCGACACCTACCCCGCCGAAGACATCAGCCTGCGTACCGCCGCGCCGGGCAACGTCGTGATTCTTGATACCACGGACAACGGCCGCGTCATCGGCGAGGTGGATCTCTTCGCCGCGCCGGTTGAGGTCTATCAGAACGCCATCTACATCCACCAGAGCGTTCAGTACACTATCGACGACTTGGACTTGGAGGACCGCAAGGCCTACGCGCGGCCTGTCGAAACGGATTACTACACCGACGCGCAGATCAAAGTGGACCTGAAAGTCCTCGACGTGTTTCAACGGGATCGCGTGGGCGACGTGGAACGCCAATCAGGTGAACTCAGCGTGACGTGGCTGCCCACGATGTACAAGAAGATTAAGTTCGGCACACACGAGAATGTGGGTTGGGGCGAGATTCATTTGCCGGAAAGCACCATGCACACGTCGTCGTACTGGCTGGAATTCCCCGAGGATTGCGGCGAGCGCTTCAAGCTCCCGCAGGAAGAACTGGGCGCGGCCTTGAATGCGCTCGCAAATGCGCTGCGGCAGGTCGCGCCGGTCCAGGTCCTCTGCGATCCGACCGATATCCGGGCCCACGCCAACCTCCGTTCGCCGTTCAGCGACAAGCCCTCGATTTACCTCTACGAGACCTATCCCGGCGGCGTCGGGTTCAGCGAAAAACTCTACACCCACCACGAACGCCTGTTGGAAGCCGCGGTCTCGCTACTCAAGGATTGCTCCTGCAAGGAAGGATGCCCCAGTTGCATCGGCTCCGCCCTCGAAGGCGGCGAGTACAGAAAGAAGGGCGCGCTGAAACTCGCGGGCCTTGCGCTGGGACGCGGCGACGCGCCGCCCAAACCCAACACAATGAACGAGGCGGTATAACATGCTGAAATCGCGGGCTTCCTGCGAAGGGGCTTGCTCCGGCGACATCCGCCTCGAGCCCCCTTTGAAAACGCCACCCAGTGCTCCGAAACTCTGTGTCCTTAAGGGGGAACGACGAAGATAGCGTGTGATTCCAGAAACAATTCTAGCACTGCCGGGGCGGCCATCATTCAATAGTAGAAGACCACAGAGTACAGTAACAAAATAGGATGCTCCTTGCGTTGACGTATCGGCTCGCGTACGGCATCTCTCGATTTCTTAGACCCCGTTGAAAAGGGTCAAGGGGATGTCAGCGAAGCTGGAAAAGGTTCGTTCTGCGCGTGTTGCCTTGTTTCCATACTTTTGCTGGCGCCGTCTTGAAATCGAGAACTGGAATAGCCACACTGTTGTAATCCAGACAGGCGTCCGCTGTTATCGACGCCTGAGTTGAACGTTCTTGAGCGCGACAGACCGACCCGGAGGGGGCGCTGGCCGCTTTGGCCACCACGGAGAGAGGTGCTGAACCATGGATTTTGAAGATACCCCGCATGAAGCTGCATTTCGCAAGGAGGTCAGGGAATGGCTTTCGGCAAACGCCACTCTTAGAAGCGAGACGCGGGTGGGCGCCGGTGCCAAATACGACCTCGAACATCAAGTGGAATGGGGCAAAGAGTGGCAAGCAAAGAAGGCCGAAGCGGGCTACTCCTTCATCCACTGGCCTAAAGAGTATGGCGGGCGGGCAAGCAACCTCGAGGCGGTCATCTATGCCCAGGAAGAGGCAGCCTATACCATCCCGCCAGACTTCTTCGTCAACCCCTCGTTCATGGGGCCGACAATCATGAAATACGGTTCCGAAGAAATGAAGGACCGATTCCTTCCGAAGATGTTGACCGGCGAGGAAATCTGGTGCCAACTCTTTTCCGAACCGGCCGCGGGCTCAGACCTGGCCGCCATCCGCACCCGTGTCGAAAGGGACGGCGACGAATGGGTGGTGAATGGCCAGAAGGTCTGGACCTCCTATGCCCAGCATGCGGATTGGGCCGTATTGGTTACCCGGCACGATCCGACAGTGCCCAAACACATGGGACTCACCTATTTTCTTCTCGACATGAAGACCCCCGGGATCGAGGTTGTGCCGATCAAGCAGATTTCCGGCGGCTCGCACTTTAACGAAGTGTTCTTCACCGATGTGCGTGTACCCGATTCGATGCGCTTGGGCGAGGTGGGCGATGGGTGGAGCGTGGCCCTGACAACCCTGATGGGCGAGCGCTTCGCGACAGGCCGGCCCCATCCGCCCGATGCCAAGGAATACCTAGAACTCGCGCAGCAGCTCGAAATTGACGGACGGCCTGCCATCGAGAACGGCGCCATCCGCGAGCAATTGGCCGATTTCTACGTGAAAAGCCAAGGGATCAAGAACATCCAGTTCCGTACGCTGACCTCACTGTCGAAGGGGGAGGCACCCGGCCCCGAAGCCTCGATCGCCAAATACGTGAATGCCAACAAGAATCAGTTGCTTACTTCGCTCGGAATGGATTTGCAGGAGATGACCGGAATTATCACGGATCCCGCTGAAGTCGGCGATAACGCCATGTACCAGGGCGGCTACCTGGGGAGTCCCGGAGGGCGGCTCGCCGGTGGCACCGACGAGATCCTGCTCAACATCATCGCCGAACGCGTGCTCAGTCTCCCACAGGAAATCCGCGTCGACAAAGAACTCGCATTCAATCAACTGCCATCGGGCACTGCCTGAGTACTGATCTGGCGGATTTCGCCAAATCCTCCTTGAAAAGCTGGTTCAGTGATCTGGTTCACCGGCGGCGCGTCCTCCCAGACTCCGATCTCAAACCAAAAGAAATTGGATCGAGAGACTCGCTTAGAATAGCACCCATTTCTGCTATATTGGATTTTTTGCGGCGTGTAGTCAGATTCGCAGCAGGGGATACCCGGTGAAGGGGAAGCGAAAGGAGCTCAACTGTGAGTGCGGATTGCAATGAACACCTTCTGGTAGACGTCACGAACAAGGTCGCGACTCTGACGTTGAACCAACCCGAGAAACTCAACGCGCTGTCGGGCCCCATGTCGGCGGCTGCGATGCAGAAACTCAAGCCCATCTTCTACAGTTGAAAAACTTAACCGGCTGTTTTGCAAGCACT
>CAYNZS010000041.1:0-19593 GCA_964401695.1 uncultured Nitrospirales bacterium | reverse complement strand
TCGATCTGAACCGGTGCACACTCTGTCTTCATAAAGCCGGCTCCTTATCGTGTGCCTAAAGTGCTTCTCGCAAGGCCTTTATGCGAAAGGAATCGGCTTTTCTCAATAGGGATGGTGAAATATCCGGGCTAGGCAAACGAGAAACTCTGCCTCGAAGGGGCCGCGGCATGTAGCCGGGGGATGAGCGAAGCGATTCCCCCGGTAAACGTTTCTCCATACGAACTTCTCCGAAGGAGGTGCGGCGATTCCCGCCCGGCGGATCGCTGAGGCCGTTCCCAAATCGTCTTTGGGTTGTAATCGATGTCACCTCCTTTGGCAAGGCGGTGAATCTTGTTTCGAGTTTCTCAGTCATCATATCTCCTTCGGAGAAATACTGCTTCGGCATTTTCGATTAGCGCTATCTCGGTTCGCATTCCGATTCGAACTGTGCTACCTTCGACCCGTTTTGATGTTACTCAACTCCAGGCCAGATAGAAAGGAGTAAGGCCATGGCACACACGCTACAAGATTCCATCCGAGAACTCCTCCCAGAAATCGTCGCGCTTCGCCACGAACTTCACACCCACCCGGAAATCCGCTTCGAAGAAGTTTGGACTTCCGACCGCATCGCAAAGTTCCTAACGGAAAACGGTATCGAACACGAGCGCGGGTACGCCAAGGGCACAGGAATCGTCGCATGGATCAAAGGTGGCGGCGATAGGACGATCGCCCTGCGCGCGGATATGGATGCGCTCGAAATCCAAGAAGAAACCGGCCTCGACTACGCGTCCGCCATTCCACAACGTATGCACGCCTGCGGACACGACGGCCACATGGCCAACCTCTGCGGCGTCGCCAAGCTCCTGCATGGCCGCCGCGAAGAATTAGAAGGTGAAGTAAAGTTCATCTTCCAGCCCGCCGAAGAACTTGCCGGCGGCGGACGCCACATGGTCGAAGAGGGCGCCATCGACGACGCCGACGCGGTATTCGGCCTCCACTGCTGGTCGACGCTCCCCGTTGGCACGGTCGGATTCAAGAGTGGCGAAGCCATGGCCAGTGCCGATATGTTCACCATCAACGTCAAAGGCAAAGGTAGCCACGGCGCCGACCCCGGCGCAGGCGTTGATCCCATCGTCGCCGCCAGCTACATCACGACCGCGTTCCAGTCCATCGTCAGCCGCGAGACGAACCCGTGGGACCAGGCGGTCGTCACCGTAGCCCGGATTAACAGCGGTTTGAGCTCGAACGTCATCCCCGAGACTGCCGTCATGGAAGGAACCTTCCGCGCGTTGGGCGAGAAGGTGCGCCTTCGCCTGCGCGACGGCATCGAACGCATCGCCACCCTTACCGCCCAGGCCCACCGCGCGTTCGCCGAAGTCAGCTTCTCGCCAGACAGCTATCCCATCCTTTTCAACGACGAAGCCATGACAAAATTCGCGCGCGACACCGCTGAGTCCGCCCTGGGTAGTTCACGGATCGTCGACCTGAAATCCCCTACCATGGGTGCTGAAGACTTCGCCTTCTACCTCCAGAAGAAACCCGGCAGCTTCCTCTTCGTCGGCAACAACGCCAGCGCGGACGAGTCCTCCCCGAACCTCCACAGCCCCTACTTCAACTTCAACGACGACGCGCTGCCCACCTCCATCGAAACCATGGCAACGATCGCGATGCGCTTTCTTGAAGGGGCGTAATCCAGAGCCATTCGCGGCTGTCCAAACGCTCTACGCCATCGTCCCACGGAAGCAACCGAGAGCGAAGAGCACATGGAGAGTAAGAATGTGTGGCATCTGAGTACGCGAATCGAGTTTTGACAGCTTCCTCGCGCTCTTGTTACAATCTTGCCATATGCGGCTGGTCAGTCTTTGAGTGGGTACCATCCGATCTCCTGTGTTTGACCAGATTGCAACATAGAAAGAGACCTTCGGGGCGGGGTGGAAGTCCCTACCGGCGGTGAAAGCCCGCGAGCGCTTGAGAGAGCGCAGGATCCTGGTGAAATTCCAGAGCCGACGGTTACAGTCCGGATGAGAGAAGGTTGCAGGTGTGTTACGTCCCGAGGGTGTAGTGTGCCTATCGGGATTTTTTGTGACTACCGACGCCGAATATATGACTCGTGCCCTCGCACTCGCCGAGAAGGGGCGAGGCTGGGTGAGCCCGAATCCGATGGTGGGCTGTGTCGTCGCGCGCGACGGACAGATTCTCGCCGAGGGTCATCACGAAATCGCGGGTGGCTTCCATGCGGAGATCAATGCCCTCGCGAAGGTGGAAGACCCTTCGGGCGCTACCGTGTACGTCACGCTGGAGCCGTGCTGCCACCATGGCAAGACGCCGCCCTGCGCGGATTTCCTGATCGAGAAGAAGCCGGCGCGGGTAGTCGCCGCCATGGAAGATCCGAACCCGATGGTATCGGGCAACGGCTTCGCCCAGTTGCGTGAGGCCGGCGTTGTTGTCGAAGTCGGGTTGCTTGAAGACGAAGCCCGCCGCTTGAACGAGGCCTTCATAAAATACGTCACGACCCAGACCCCTTTCGTCATAGCCAAGTGCGGCATGTCGCTCGATGGCAAGATTGCCACCCGCACTGGCGATTCCAAATGGGTGACCGGCGAAGCGTCGCGCGAGTGGGTCCACCGCCTGCGCAATCAAGTCGACGCCATACTTGTTGGAAGCCGCACGGTCATGATCGACGACCCGAGCCTCACGACGCGCCTAAACGATACAGAAACGCGCGACCCGGTTCGGATCGTTCTCGATTCCCATGAGTATCTCGACGCCGGCCGCGCCGTGTTCCGCCAGGAGAGTCCCGCGCCCACATGGGTGGCTACGGTTTCGGACGAAGTCTTCGAGGCGGCGGATGAAACGATTCGAGTGGGTGAAGGACGAGGCGGCCTTGACATGGCGGAGCTTATGCGAGAATTAGGCCGGCGGGAGATCGCCACGGTTCTCATAGAAGGCGGCGGATCGACGCACGGCTCCGCTTTCGAAGCCGGAATTGTAGACAAAGTAATGTTCTTCGTTGCGCCGAAGATCGTCGGCGGACGCGAAGCGGTTTCAGCCGTGGAAGGCGCGGGTGTCTCGAACATGAACGACGCCATTCCGCTTCGCGACATGACAGCGACAGCTATCGGCGGTGACGTGCTGCTACAGGCCTACGTGGAGTAACTACGACTCATGTTTACTGGAATTATTGAAGAGATCGGGGCGGTCAGCCGCGTCAGTGGCGCGGACTTGGCGATCATGGCCAAGGTCGTACTCGAGGGCACTCAGATTGGCGACAGCATCGCGATCGACGGCTGTTGCATGACGGTCGTGGAACTCAAGGACGAGACCTTCGTCGTACAGGCATCGCCGGAAACGAAAAAGTTGACGACCCTCGGAAGCTTTCGGCCGGGCCATGCCGTCAACCTCGAACGGGCCATGGCCGTGGGCGACCGGTTCGGCGGCCACTTCGTCCAAGGGCATGTGGACGGCTTGGGGAGGGTCGAGAGCATGCAAGACCAGGGCGAGTTCGCCCTCTGGACTTTCCAGGCGCCCCCCGAAGTGGCGCGCTACCTCGTGCCGAAGGGCTCCGTAACCATAAATGGGATCAGCCTAACCGTAGTCAATCCCTCGCGGGACACCTTTGCCGTGGCCCTTATTCCGGCGACCTTAGAGAAGACTACGCTCGATTCGAAACACCCAGGCGATCCCGTAAATATGGAGGCCGACATGCTCGGCAAGCATATCTATCACTACGTGCGCGGCGGCGGCCAGTCCGGCATCACTCAGGACACGCTGGCGCGCCACGGCTTCGCATAAACGGTTTGTAAACACTCGAGCACACTGGGCTCGCTCACGGTGCCGGACCAGGAGGTCAGAATGCCAAGATCTATACCCGCCGCTTTGGAAGACTTGAAAGCGGGGAAGATGATCATTCTCGTCGATGACGAGGCCCGGGAGAACGAAGGCGATCTTGTCATCGCGGCGGAGCACGTGACCGCGGAATCCGTTAACTTTATGGCCACCCACGGCCGGGGTCTCATCTGCCTCGCGATGACTTCCGAGCGAATCGAACACCTCAACCTGCCTCCCATGACGCAGAAGAACACTTCGCCGTTCGGGACGGCGTTCCATGTTTCCATCGAGGCGTCTACCGGCGTCACGACCGGCATCAGTGCCGCGGACCGCGCCCGGACGATCCAAGTGGCCGTGGATCCCGAGATGGGACAGGCCGACCTCGTCCAGCCGGGACATGTGTTTCCACTCCAAGCGCGGGAGGGAGGCGTACTTGTGCGAGCGGGGCAGACCGAAGGCTCCGTGGACTTGACGCGGCTTGCCGGCTTGAACCCGTCGGCCGTCATCTGCGAGGTCATGAATGCGGACGGCACCATGGCGCGCATGCCCGACCTTCGCATTTTCGCAAAGAAGCACGGCGTTCGAATCGTTTCGGTCGAGAGCCTCATCAAGTACCGCCGGATCAACGAAACCGTAATCCAACGCGCCGCCGAGACAGTCCTGCCCACCGAATACGGCGACTTTCACTTGGTCGCGTACGAAACCGAGATCGACGACAATCAACACCTCGCCTTGGTCAAGGGAGACGTGGCCCAAATAGACAACGTATTGGTCAGGGTTCATTCCGAATGCCTTACGGGCGATGTCTTCCACTCGATGCGGTGCGACTGCGGCAGCCAACTCCACGAGGCCATGCGGATCATCGGCAAAGAAGGAAGCGGCGTACTGGTCTACATGCGTCAGGAAGGCCGTGGCATCGGCTTGGTCAACAAGATCAAAGCCTACAGGCTGCAAGATGAAGGGATGGACACGCACGAAGCGAACATCCACCTGGGGTTTGACCCCGACCCGCGCGAATACGGCATCGGTGCCCAGATACTCAAGGATTTGGGTATTACCACCATGAGGTTGATCACAAACAACCCGGTCAAGCGCAAGGGACTCCAAGGCTACGGCCTGGAGATCACGGGGCAGGTGGCCATAGAAATGCCAGCGAACGAACACAACGAGAAGTATCTCAAAACCAAGCGGGATAAGTTCGGCCATCAGTTGTCCGGACTCGGCGAGAGCGATGAAGCGGAAGAGACCGGATCGTAAAGGAGCGAGAACCAATGCCAACGGTAATTGAAGGGGATTTAATGGGCGCTGGAAAGCGCTTCGGGATTGTGGTTGGGCGTTTCAACGCATTTGTCACGGAGAAACTGCTGCAAGGGGCTATCGACGCCCTAAACCGGCACGGGGTCTCGCACGACGATATCACCATCGCCTGGGCTCCAGGGGCGTTCGAGATTCCTATCGTCGCCAAGAAGATGGCGGCCGCGGGAGATTTCGACGCGGTTCTCGCCCTCGGCTGTGTGATCCGGGGCGCCACACCCCACTTCGACTACGTCGCCTCCGCTGCGGCGAAGGGTGTCGCTCAGGCCGCGCTCGAAGAATCCGTACCTATCAGCTTCGGGGTCCTGACCACCGATACCATCGAGCAGGCCATCGAACGCGCCGGCACCAAAGCCGGAAATAAAGGCGCGGACGCCGCGTTGACTGCCATCGAGATGGCGAACCTGATGGGGCAACTCTAGCGGTGGCTACTGCTCACACACGAAGCCAGGCTCGCGAACGCGCCGTGCAGTTTCTCTATGGTGTCGAGTCGACCGGCTACGACTGGGAGGAGTCTCTCGAATCTTTCTGGGAAGCGTTTCCCTCGAAGTCCGGGATTCAGACCTATGCGGAGACGCTCGTGCGCGGTGTCGCCGCGCACGTTGCACTTCTTGACCGCCATATCGACGGCGCCCTTGAGAATTGGGCGCCCGACCGGGTGGGGAAGACCGAGCGGAACGTCCTGCGCGTCGCTCTGTACGAAATGGCTTACGGCGATGTGCCCAGCAAAGTCGCCATCAACGAAGCCATCGAGATCGCGAAAAATCTCGGCGCCGACGAATCGCCTCGCTTTGTCAACGGGCTGCTCGACCGCCTCAAAGACGCGCAGGTTCGCGAGAGTACAGCGTGAGCGCCGCCGATTCTTTGGTCCGATATATCGATTTTCATTTGCATACCAACCACTCCGACGGCGCCGATCCCCCAGCGCGCGTAGTCGAGCGCGCCGCCGAGTTCGGGATGTCCGCTATGGCCATAACCGACCACGACACGCTGAGTGGCATCCCGGAAGCCCGCGCCGCCGCCGAACAGGCGGGAATTGAATTCCTAAACGGCACGGAAATCAGTTCCCAAATCCACCGTCAAGAGACGCACATCCTGGGGTTGGGCATTTCCCTGGAATGCGATGCCCTCAACAACGCCCTAGAAACCCAAGCGCAACAACGCGCGGACCGGGCACTGCGCATCATCGAGCGATTGCGCAACCTCGGCGTACCCATCGAGATGGAGCGAATCGAGGCGCGGGCCGCGGGCGGTTCGATAGGGCGGATGCACATCGCCCAGGAAATTCTCAGTCTCGGCCATTCCACATCCGTTCAGGACGCCTTCGACAAGTTCATCAAGGCGGGACGTCCCGCGCATGTCCCCAAAGCCGTGCTGCCCTGTGCCGAAGCGCTCGACCTTATCCATGAAGCCGGAGGCCTGGCGTTCGCTGCCCACCCGGGAATCGGAAATCGGGGAAGCCGCGTTCTGGGCCAACTCCTCAAGAATCCTTTCGACGGAATCGAGGCCTACCACAGCCGCCATACCGACGAACAGGCCGCTACATTCCGTGCTTTGGCCAGAGACCGCAACTTGCTCGTAACCGGCGGCTCCGATTGCCACGGCGCGATCAAGGGCGAAGCGCCGCTCATGGGCTCCGTGCAAGTTCCGTATGAATGCTACGAGCGGATCCTCGACGCGCTGAATTGATGGCGCGACGAGATGGGGATGTCCTCGATTATTCGCGGAGTTCGGAGTCTTCTTGTATGGCCGTCGGCTCGACTTCAACATATTCAGGTCCACGCGAAAGCTGGCCTTGTGGGCTACTGCGACTGCCGACTCCGAATTCCCGCCAAGAAATGGCCAAGTTCGGGCACATGCAACAGGCGGCAGACCGCTGCGTAGACTCCCACGGCAACCGCGATAGGGCCGAGGGTGGCGAGTATCCGCGCGTAAAACTCGTCACCGCTGAACATAGTCGCCAAGCCCCAGTGGCAGAGCCACGCGATGGCCGCCATGACCGTCGCCGCTACGGCGGTCTTGACGAGCGACAGGGATGACTCGCGGTCTACACGAAGTCCGATGCGCCGCGCCAAAAATACAAGCAGTAGCGCCATGTTCACACTGAACGAAATCGTCGTCGCGAGCGCGAGCCCCCGGTACTGCATGGGGCCGACCAGCAAGAAGTTCAGGCCAATATTCAGCAGCATCGAGGCCGACGCGATCACGACAGGCGTCCGCGTGTCTTTCATCGCGAAGAAACCGGTCACGGCAACCTTGATCCACACGAAAGACAGCAGCCCCGCGCCGTAATACACAAGCGCGGTGGAAGTCATCAGGGTATCGTTCGCACCGAAGTCGTTCCACTCGAACAAGAGATTTGTGAGCGGACGGCTCATGACCATCAGCCCGAGCATCGCCGGGAAGACTAGAAAAAAACTCTGGCGGAATCCGTGCAGGAGCGTGTGGCGCATCTCCGCTAATTCTTCGCGCGCGGCCGACTGGGAGAGGCTTGGCAGAATCGCCACCGATGTCGCGATTCCGAAAACGGCGAGGGGTAGTTGAATCAAACGGTTCGAGTACCACAACGCCGACTGGGTGCCTTCGCCCAAGCTGGCGGCGAAAAGCGCGTCGACCAGCTTGTTCACTTCGCCGGCCGCCTGGCCCAGCAATACGGGGATCAGCAGCCCGAAAATGACGGCAAGCCGCGGATGGCCCAGTTTGAAATTTGGCAACCACACGCCGGTTGCCATTCCGAGCGAGAGGTATTGCACGCCGAACTGAGCCAACCCTCCGAGCCACACTCCGAGCACGAGGGCATATGCGGGGTCGGCGAATCGCCCGCGGAAGAGAAGGCACGTTGCGATGAGGCTCACGTTGAGCAAAGCGGGAGACCATGACGATGATCCGTATCGCTTCGACGACATGAGCGGACCCATGGCGAAGGTCGCAAGGCCGATGAAGAAGAGGTATGGGAAGGTCCAGCGGGCGAGTGAGATCATTGACGCGATCTCCCCTGGACTCGGGGGGACGGTGCCGGTTACCGCTTCGAGCCGCGTAATTCCTTGAAGTACGTAGGGCATTAGAAACACGCCCGCGGCCGTCATGGCGGCGAGGATCAACAGCATGGCCGACATGGCGGCGGATACCAGCTCGCGGAATTCGGCTTCGGATTTCTTCGCGAGGGTTTCCGAATAGACTGGAATGAAGGCCGCGTTGGCCGCGCCTTCCCCCACGAGATCGCGGAACATGTTCGGCAGGCGAAACGCTAGGAAGAACGCGTCTCGCGAGGCAGACGGCAGCAGGGTGAGAACGATGTCCCGGACGAGGCCAAGCCCGCGGCTAAGCAAAGTGCCCCCGGCAAATATCGCCGCGAACCGCGAATGCTCTTGTTCCCGGCTAGTCACGGCCGCTCGTCGCGGCGGCAGGGGCCCGCCAGAAAAGCGATACGCAGACCGCGATCAACGAGGCAGCCACGGCGAGCCATGGGAAGACTACCGGCGGCGCCGGCAACGGCCGAGACCCTGGCTTGGGCACCGGGAAGGCCCCCGTCAGCCTCTGGCGAATCGTGTGTTCCGGGCGGGGTGTTTCAAGAAACTCGCGGTAGGCGCCCTCCTCGTCCACTAATCCGTCCACAACCGCAAAGCGCCCCCACGGATCGAAGATTCCGGAGATTCCGGTATTCGCCGCGTGAAGGAGGGGAAGCCGGGTCTCGACGGCGCGCACACGAGCGATTTCCAGTTCCTGAGGTATGGCGTTGCTGAGCCCGAACCAGCCCAGGTTTGTGATCACCACGAGAAAGTCGGCGCCGCGCCGCCGCAATTCTTCGGCCATCCCAGGGAACAGCACCTCGAAACATATCAGTGGCCCAAGCGTGCGGCCGCGTGTCTCGAAGACCCTTGCTTCGCTGCCCGAAGCCATCTCGCCAATTCCTGGCACCACCGCCGACACAAAGGGAAGCAGACCGCTGAGCGGAACGTATTCGCCAAACGGCGCGAGATGCATCTTGTCGTAGTGCCCCACAATCTCGCCTTCCCGGTCGATCATGTAGCTCGAATTATAGTACCCGAGCGGATCGCGCCCCTGTCGGTCCGAGCCCGTAAAAAGATCCGTGCCGGCGTCGCGCGCGAACTCCCTGACCATTTCCTCGACCGGATACTGTTTGAGTTGGTTTATGATCAACGCTTCCGGCCATATGATCAGGTCCGTGCCCTTCGCTTCCGCCAGTGCCCGCGACGCGAATACGGCCTGGTGCACCATCTCGACATCGAACGCCGAGTCCTGCTTCATTTCCACGGAGAAATTCGATTGGAAGATGCCCGCGACGAGTGGGGGGGAGGCGGTTTCGGGATCGTCCAGCATAGTCCAGCCCACGGCATGGCTCAGCGTGGCCAGGACAACCGCCGCGGCCAAGTAACGAAACCTCGCCGCCCGGTCCACAATCGCGTAGGCCAGGCAAGCGCCGCCGCAGACGACGATGGCGGAGACCAGATGTACCGTCCCCACCGAGGCCCACTGGAGCAAGAGCAAGTCGCGCGCCTGCGCGTATCCGAGAGCAGGCCAGCCGAAACCCGTAAACAACCTCGCTTGAGCGAACTCCATCGCCGCCCACAGAACCGCAAACGCGAACGGCCCGCCCGCAGGTCCGGGCCTTCCATTCATCCAAGCCCACGCCGCGCCCAGAATCGCCCAGTAGATCGCGAGGTACACGCATAGCAACAGATACCCCAGAATCGCCCAGCCGCCAGCCCAATAAATATTCGAAGCTAGCCATTGGAGGACTACAAGGTGAAATAGAAGACCGGAGACAAAGAATTGCAGAGCGGCATAAGAGGGTTTTGCCGTTCGGCAGCACGCGATCAGCGGCACGAGTGCAACCCACGCCAAAGGGTAGAGGCCCCATCGCGGAAACGTGAGAGCGACACCGGCACCCGTGGCGATGGGCGGTCCCCAAGCTCTGATAATTTCTTTTGTGGCGGAAGGCGTCATGGCCGGAGATCATGGTACGGATGGGGGGGAGAGGTCAACCCCGCGCAGCTGGCCGGCGATTATTCGTATCCCTCTTCGAGTCGCTGAATCTCTCGCTCGATACGTTTCACATTCTTCCATCCATTGTTCCGCCAGAATTGCAGCGCGCTCGTCGCCGCGGGGGACATGGCCCGCAGATCGACGATAGTGGGCTGCACAAACATAAGGATGTGGTTGGTAAACACTTCGGAGTTGCGGCCCCGAAAGGGGATGCCTAGGAGGGGGACCCGCCCTAACAGGGGGACGCGGCGTTCGGATTTTCGGATAACCCGGCTAGACAGGCCACCGATGATGAAAGTCTGACCGTTGGGCACAATGACCATCCCTTGTTGAGAGCGTTCGGAAACGACGGGCAGGTCGATGCCGCGAATCGTGTCAATGCGCGCTACGTCCTTGACGTTTAGCTCCTCGAGGTTCAAATGAATGAAATCATCAGAGAGGATCGTGGGGGTGACCTTCATGTTGACGCCGATTTCTATGAATTTGACGTCCAGCTTAGTGTCGGCCGTCCTCTTATCCGTAGTGAGCCCTTGGAAAGGAACTTGGCCTCCCGCCGAGATTTCCGCTCTCTTCCCGTCGATCACAAGGAGTTCCGGCTTCGAAATGAGATCCACATCGCCTTTCTCTTCAATCGAGCGGAAGATCCCGTTGATGGTCCCATGATCGTCGTGAATGAGCGTGAAGTTCAGGCCGGCCCCGGATTGGGTCTGAATCCCAGGATCTCTGTTTAGGTCGGGCCTCAGGGGCGGCGCGAGCAGGTCTGGATCCGGCGCGGGCAATGTAACGAGAAAAGTGGAATCGCTCGGCTCGAAAACGGACGTGTCGATCTGCTGAACAGAATCAGTGGGATTCTCGACGTCGTCGACGAAGCGTTTGTAACTGAGGTTGGCCCCGAGCGCGCGCAGGCCTTGCTCTGTGGTTTCGCTAATCCAAACATGGAGTTGCACCTGCCGCACACTTGGAGGATGCCCGGCTGAGACTGGTTCCACGGACGGCTCGGGCTGTTCGCCTTCCTCCTGCCCGAACCCGAAAGCGTTCGGAAAAATCGAGAGGGCCAACGCGAGAGCGGTCCGAACGGCGTAACACCTCACGGCTGGATGCCTCCCAGGTTAGCGTCCACGGAATCTTCCTCCCTATCCTTTCCGGCAATGCCTTGAGGTAGCGTGGACAAGCCTTCCAACACTTCGGTGATCATGTCAGATGGGGACTTCGAACCCCTGGTTTCCGAGTCGTCCTCAAAAGAGAAAGGGTCCATGAGGTCAAAACGCGGTTCCCAGATGCGTGCCTTGAGAATGAAGACCAGTTCGCGGCGGCTCGTTGTGGAGGACCGGTTCCCGATCGTCGAAGTTATCGGCGAGAAGAGAAAGTTCCTCGGGATGAAGCGTTCGGCCACCCCAATGGCGAGATTTTCGCTTTGGGCTACCCAGGGCATCGACGACAAGCTGTTGGTTTCCCTATTCCGGTAGAGTCCTCCGAGGAGCAGGATCTGTCCAGGGCGAACCCACACTTCTGTCGTCAGCGTTCGCGTCACGAATTCGGGCACCGAGATCTTCTGATCGTCTTTGTCGAGAATCTGATCGTCCAGCGCTACGACAATGCGCTGGCCTTCCTCGGTAACTTCCACTTGAAGGTTGAGGCGTATATAGGCGTCGTCTTGCGTTTCGGGGAGGCCATCGTCGTCGATCAGATCGAGGGCCTGGATGCTCAGCGAGACCCCCGTCTCTTTGAACGCGGTGATCTGGATCGGCGTGTTGCCCACGACCTGTGTATTCTCGTATGGAATATTCTGAGTCGTTTTGATTTGGGATCCCTGGATCTTGTCATCCTCGGATTCTTTTGGGTTTCTCTCGATGGGGACAACAATCCTTGGCTGCGACAGAATAAACGCGCGATTCTCGTCCACTAGGGCTTGAAGGATGACCTCGAAGTCGCCTTCCCCAATGCGTATCCGGTCCAGAAACACCGTGATGCTCGAGCCCAAGTTCGTGGGGAAAGTGAGGTCGGCATTGTCGATAGCGTTATCGCTCAACTCGACTCGTCCGTAAGGTCGCCTGCGCGGCAGCTTGGCGAAATAAGCGCTTAGTCCGGTGTTGACACCCTTTGACGCCTGGAATTCGATAATCTTCACCCAGACCTCAATCTGAGGCGGCACTCCCTCAGCGGCCAAATCTTGCGCGACAGCGGCCGCGCCGCCCGCGAGGTAAACCACTGCCCCGAGCGCGACCGCCAGTCCAGAGAAGGCGGCCTCGATTCGCGCACGTCTTCTTCGTCTTCTCATAGAGATACCGGGGCCCCGTCTGCAATGTAATTCCATAGAGTCCATCGAGAAGCCTTTAGCATCAGCGTTCGAACGTTCCCACACATTCGTGCCGTTCAATTCGGTTCAAGTCGTCAAAATTGGCGAGGCGCAGGCTGAATGCCCGAATTTGTCCCGGCTTAAGCGTGCCGATTCGTTGGGTTCGCGTGTCGTAAACCGCGTTGCCAAATCCGTATAGCGTAGCGTGAACCTCTACGTTGCGCAACGGGGCCGAACTTCGGTTTGTCGCTTGGCCCGCCACCACGTATCGCCGGTAGGCAAGTGTGCGGCGGTCCCGCTCGGCGGGGAAAGCAGTGACGTTGAAGATCCGAAGAGGGTCATTCTCCCGATCGCGCCGTATGAGTTCGCTGGGCGTGAGCGCAGTATAGCCGCCATCCGCGCCAAACTCGACACGCCTGGCCAGAACTTCGTCACCGGCTAGATTCGGAGACCTCCTTATCGCATCCACATACGCCCGGGCCGATTCTTCATAGCGCTTCTGCCGCCACAGAAGATCGGCGAGCGCCATGCGTGTTTCCGCGCTTTCATCCCCCTTTTCGATTTCCGCGCGTAGCGACTGGATCCGCGAATCGACAGCTCCAGGGGCGGGGTGTCGCTCGCGCTTTTCAAGGCGGGCGAGGATCTCCCTGGCTTCCGCGGCGTGTTGCCACTCGCCGACGCGGTCGATATAGGCGGTCAGCGAGTCGTAGGCTTCGGCGAGGCTGTTCACCTCGTAGTAGGTGTGGCCCAAGACGAAGCGCGCTTCGACACCCACTTTTGAATCCGGATACTTCGCGATGATTTGTCGCAACCGCGGAATTGCGGAGTAAGGATTGCCAGCTTCCAGCATACTTTGAGCGGCCCGCAATTCCCTTCGTGCCGGCTGTCGGTCGAGCAGCGACTCGGAATCCGGCGAACTCCTGCCGTAGGGGGAGATGGAGCGTGGGGTGGCGCAAGCGGAGAGAAGGAGGCAGACCAGCGCGAGGAGCAGACCCTGCCGCCGAATTGTGGCTCTCATATACACCTGCGCTTCCGCTATGAGGGGTCGTCCCGTTATTCGATCTTCTCTACCACCGACTTGGTCACGTCTTCAGCGGTCACTTTCGGCTTCAGGCCTATCAGATAGGAGTTCTCGGCGACAAGATCGTAATTCAATTCCTTGGCGACTTCGGCGATGGCCGCCACAGCGCAGTCCGTGGCCTTGCTCAGAAGAATCCAGTACTTGCCCGTTCCCCTTTTGATCTTCTCCGTCTTGATCTCTTGGTACTCGGGGGTCGCTTCGATAACCTTACCTATATTCACTGCCGCGGGGGCGTCGAAATCTTTCGGGTCGCCGAAGAAAATCTGTTTCGGATCGAACTGATCTTCGTCTATACTATCGGCCCAAGCCACGCCAAGAATCGGCGCCGCAATCAGCAAGGTAGCGGATCCGAGAATCCGGACAATCATGAACAATACCCTCTCGAGTCACTCAGAATTAACACAGTATTATATAGTGACTCGACTGTTGTCTGCATCTGTCTTCGCGCACGTTGATACGTAAGGGTAACTGGCTGTCAATGAGGGGCTTGCGCTTGGAGCAACCCACTGGGAACGAGGGCTAACCCACGGTCCGATCCTCACTCATTCCAAAATAACACAGAAACCCCTGCTTTGTAAATAGTTTTCTTTAGCCGTCTCATGGCAGCTACTTATGAATACCCATTTCGTCGGCGAAGTTCCCTCGCGTGACTTGTTAGCGCGGAAATCCCCGACCGGCGAAGACCGAAAACCGGCTTCAGACCGCCACCGAGTCCTGACGCCCTCCGGTCTGCGTCAACACGCGGGCGAGCGGCTGCGTTAACTCCCTTGACTACAGACGCGTACGTCTCTAGAATTACTGTGTCTTCGAAAGGCCTTGCCTAGCCCGAAAGACCATTGATCGGCGGGCGATTCGCCTACCGCAATAATCGCGAAGGATTGCCAATGCGCCAAGTTGCCGTCTACGCCATACTCGCCCAAATCGTCGTGGGCGCAACGTGGGGCAAGGAACCGAGTGGCGAACAAGTGTGGATCGTCAGCCTGGAAAGGGGAGAAACACGCCGGGCAGTTATGCAGGTGGGGTTCCAGCAATCCCTCGACGTCCCCGCGCCAGTCGTCTTTGAATGGGAGATCGCGACAGAATCCGACATCGGGCGGTGTACGGTCTTGATGACAGTCCTCAATCCGGCGGGCGAGCAGATGTACGGGAGCGAAACGGAACTCGTGCTGCGCGGCGAAGGGCTTGAACGAGGCGCGTTTACATGGGACAGCCGGGAAGTCCCCTTGGGCGAGCTTCAGACGCGATTCCGGCTCGTTCAGGCGAGCGGTCAAGAGCTTGCCGCTGAAACATTGCTGATAACGAAGTTCTCGTTGGGCGAGGTTCAGATCAGCCTAGACGATGCCGACTCCGCGGTCGCCTCCCTTCGCGGACACATCGCGAGCCTTGGAAGCGACACATGGATTTCTCCGTACATTGGGATGCGGCTTTCGATTGCCGAAGACTTCTTGGCTTGGGCGCGTAGCGGGCGGCTCAACTCGATGGAGTCGCGGCATATCGCGAGCTATGCTTCAAAAACCGCCGATTCGATTCGTACGCGGATGGCGTTTGCCGCTCTCGCGGCGGAGGAAAGCTTCGAAACCTCCGACGAGGACGCCGTCCTCACCACAATCCAAATCGAGAACGGCGCCTTCTACGCGGACGGATCGCCCGTTTTTCTGGCTGGGATGATTCTGGGCGAAAACGAACTCGCCCAGGTGGAACGCCTCGCCCGGTACGGGCTGAATCTCGCGGTCGTCGAGCGGCCGCACACCGCGTTGCGTCCCGCACTCGACCAAGTCCGCGACGAACTAACGCCCGTATTCGACGCGGCCAAACGGCATAATACGAGCGTGGCCGTCCAGCTTTTCATGCCCCCCGATGATGGCGGCGCGCTCGGCGCGAACGTGCGGCCATCCGCGGTTTTTCGCCTGAGCGAACCTACGACACGCGCGTACAGCGTGTACTTGGCCGGACGTCCCTACGCGCATAGCCTGATTCTCGACACGCGGCCTCGCTTCCTGTTCGGCGGCGAATCTGTGGTCGAGTCATTCCGGCGCGCTGTGGAACGAGACTATCTGGAACGGTTCGCGCTCAATCGGCACTGGCGAACGCGGCTCGCGAGTTTCGAGGACATCGACATCTGGCGCGGATACAAACGCCCGGCCTATCAATTCGATTGGCAAGTTCTTCATCGACGCTTGGGCACTCGGCACTTCAACCGGCTGCGGGAGGCTGCCGCCGAGGAAGCGCCGACGCTTCTGACGCAGGTCGCCCTGGCAGGGGATATCTTGACGCCGGGAGAATCTCAGTATGCTATCGGGCACGAGGAATTAGCCCGCGCGTTTCCCGTCTCCGGCTTGTCGGCTCACGGATCGCCGTACGGAGGCAGCTATGGAATTGAAGAGCCGGGAGAGCGGATGCTCTATACTCTGGCCCGTTCGTTTGCCCCCGGCAATCCCGTGTTCAATAGCGCCCTCGCCCCAACCGGCAACCGCGCAATCCATGAACCCTTCTTGTTCGAGTTCATCCACGCGCGCGTCTGGGAAGGCGCCATCGAAGGGCTGAGCGCTATCGCTCTCGCGGTCCCGGACCCGAGAAATTCTGGACGCCCCAGCTACCTCGACCAACCTGAAGCCCTCGAAGGCTTCGCCACGGCAAACCTCGACATCAACCGGCTCTTGGATATTGTCGTGGCGTTCCAGAACGCGCCCGCCAAACTCGCTATCCTATGGAGCGGCTCCTCGAAAATCTATGAAGACGGAGAGGCCTTTCTGGCTTCGGCCGCAAATGCCTACAGCGGGGTGTCCGCCTCGGGCCTCAAAGTGCGCTTCATCACGGAGACGCAGTGCAGGAATGGCGAACTGGCTGGCATCCACCTACTCGTCATTCCGAACACGCCAGCGAACGACGACGAAGCCATGGCCGCGATCAAAGCCTATGTTGAGAGGGGAGGATCTATCATTCGCGCGGCCAAGCCCATGCCTTACAGCGAAAAAGGCGAATCCCGCACGCAAGAGCTTCGTTTTGGAGAGGACACGCTACTCGTGCGGGGAACGGGACTCGCCTCGGAATACCTCAGCGCTATGGATGCCGCCCTTTCGCAGGGATTCATTGTGTCGCGGCCGAGAGCGATCAACGAGTTTGGGTATCCACTCGAGGGTGTGCGCACACGGTATGTCGAAGTCGACGGAGTCCGTTATCTATACGTCATCAACTTGCGGACCGCGCCCGTGTTCGCCCACCTCTTTGGGCCATTTTCTGGGGGCTCCGACCTAATCCGCGGCGGCCGGATTTCCTTCCCCGGCACGCTCCAGCCCATGCGCCCCTTGCTTTTGCGGCTCGATGCGCCCGCGGACGATGCGGGCGTGGAGTTGCTCGAAGTATCGCCACCCGAGATGAACACCGGCAGGGAAGGGTCCTCCGATTTCGCGCGGCGCGTCGAGGTGAAGCCGCTCGGTGCGAACCCCTGACTTACCGTTAACCCGGACATCTCACCGGTTTTCGTAGCGAGACGGTGGATAAGGCAGGGTTGACCTCAGCGGCAAAAGCGCTTGTTACGCGTTCGTACACCGAAGCGCGAGGATGGGGCGAAACCCAAGAAGCGATTCCGGCGATTCGCGGATAGCTACGCGCTTACAAGGCCCTGCAACTTGGCCGCTTCCTCGCGAACGCGGTCGGGGCCTCCGAGCAACTGGCGGTTCGCGTTGATGCGTTTGAACCACAGGTGCAGGCCGAGCTCGTCGGTGAACCCGATTCCACCATGAACTTCTGTAGCCGTTCGCGCGACGAAGGTGCCCATTTCCGAGACATGCGCCTTCGTGTGGCAAGCGGTGAGGCGGGCCTCGCTGGGGATGTTGTCGAAGGCATGAGCCGCGTACCACACCATGGCGGCGCAGGGCTCCAACCGTGCGGCCATGTCGGCGCACATATGCTTCACCGCTTGAAAGGAGGCGATCACCCGCTCGAATTGGACGCGCTCCTTCGAGTAAGCAACTGCCTTTGCGAGCATCGTCCGCGACGCCCCAAGCGTGTCCGCCGCCAGCATGATGCGGCCCGCGTCGATAACGCGCGCGCAGACCTCGGGGTCGGAGGTGCCGGGCAACAGGCCCGCTGGGGTATTCTCAAAAACCAATTCACCCACATGGCGTGTCTTGTCCACCGTCGTGAGCAGTTGCTTGCTCAGCCCAGCGGCTTCTCCCTCGACCAGATAGAGCGCGCGGTTCTCATCGGCGACCAGGTAGACATCTGCCTCGTAATCGAGTACGAACAAGGCGCGGCCATTGAGCTTGCCGCCGTCGAAGCGGACGCCCCCATTTTGCCGCGCTCCGATGACCTCCGTGAGGGCCGCGCCCGCCACCACGCTGCCGTCGGCGAGGACTGGGAGGCATCGCTCCTTCTGTTCGTCCGAGCCGGCCGTCGCTATCGCCAACGGCGTCATGACGGAGGTGCTCACGAAGGGCGTCGGCGCGACGTGGCCCCCTAGCGTTTCGGCTATCAAGGCAGCCTCGAGCATTCCGAGGCCGACCCCGCCGTGATCTTCGCCTATGGTAATGCCGGGCACTCCCAATTCACGTAGGCCTCCCCAAACGTCATCTGCGCGGCTGTCGCCGCTATCGGCGTATTCCTGTACTCGCTTCAGGGAGGAGTTGCTTTCGAGGTAGCCGCCGATACTCGACTGGAGCGCCGCCTGTTCTTCCGAAAGTCCGAATTCCATGTCGCCTCTCCTTACTCTTTGGCTTTAGGTTCGCGAGGCATGCCTAAGCCGCGCTCGCTGATAATATTCTTCTGAATCTGGGCCGTGCCACCCCCGATAATGAGGCCGAGGTAAAACATGTACATCTGTTGCCAACTGCCTTTGTCTCTCAGATAGGGGCTGTCTTCGTAAAGAAGGCCCGGTTCGCCGAGGGCGTCAATGGCGAGTCCCTCCAACTGGTGTCTCAACTCGCAGCCCTGAAGTTTTACAATCAACGTCGCAAGGGGCGTTTTCTGTTTGTTCAACCGGGCGCTGAGAAGGCGCAGGTCGTTGAAGCGCATGGCCATCGTTTCGCCCTGGATCTTCATCAGGCGGTTTCGGTAGATGGGATTGTCGATGATGCGGCAGCCGTCGACCATTTCTTCCTTCATGAGTTCCGTAAGGCGGTTCAGCCGCGACAAAGTCGCGTTGGGATCGCCTAAGTCGTCGCGCTCATGAGTCAATACCCGGTTCGCGACCTCCCATCCCTGGCCCCGCTGCCCCACGATCTGATCCTTCGGCACCCGCACATCCGTAAAGAACACTTCGTTGAACATCGATTCGCCTGTCATCGTCTTCAGCGGCCGCACGTCGATGCCTGGCGTATCCATGGAAAACAGCAAGAAACTGATCCCCTGATGCTTAGGCGCGTGCGGTTCCGTCCGAACCAAACAGAAGATCCAATCGGCCTGCTTGGCCGTGCTCGTCCAAATCTTCTGCCCATTGACGACCCACTCGTCTCCATCCAAGGCGGCCCGGGTAGTCAGACTCGCCAGGTCGCTGCCCGCGTTTGGTTCGGAGTACCCTTCGCACCAGATCGTTTCGGCGCGCAGAGTGGGGGGGATGATCTTGCGTTTTTGCTCCGCCGTCCCCATCTCGAGGAGGACGGGCACCAGATAGGCGACGCCCTGCCCGCGGAACCCCGAACTGGTCTGCGCACGCGCAAATTCTTCAGCGATGATCCGAGACTTTAGAATATCCGGTTCAGCGCCGAAGCCCCCATATTCCTTCGGGAGGGATCGCGCGATGTAACCATTTTCAAGCAG
The DNA here is from genome assembly GCA_964401695.1 of uncultured Nitrospirales bacterium. GTDB lineage: Bacteria > Hydrogenedentota > Hydrogenedentia > Hydrogenedentales > JAPYPO01. The sequence continues at coordinate 331 of CAYNZS010000041.1, read as the reverse complement.
AATTCTCTGCCACCTGCGGATGCCGTCGAAACCAACGTCGGACGCATTGGGAGCCGCGTTTTTGTTGGCCTTGAGAAACTCGCGCGTCTCCGCGCGAAACGCGTCATACTCGCTGCCAAATGACAAGTCCACTGCAATCCCTCCCAATAAAACACTTTCCGCGCCTCATTCGTCCCGTGCACAGACTGGGAATCCTACCGATGCCCGAAGAAGGGATCTATTCTATCAAATCTTGTCTTCTTCACACCTTTACGCGAGATTCTCCATGAATTCAAACTCTAAGTGCAACACGGTGTTCCTCTCGTTGTTCTAGAAAGACTTCCTATGGTGT